>NZ_JBHXDN010000007.1:0-203605 GCF_042726075.1 Kitasatospora sp. NPDC127035
TGGCACGCTGTTGAGTTCTCAAGGAACGGACACTTCCTTCAGGCGGCTTTCACACCGGCCCTCCGGGCGCTTCGTTCTTTCGTGTTTCCAGCTTACCAGACGTTTTCCGCTCCGTTTCCGGCGCTTCATTCATCCGATTCCCGCTGGGGGATTTCCTTCGACTTCGCTCCGAAGCTTATCAAAGCTTTCGGTGTGCTCAGTTCCGGGATTTACCTCGTCGGAGAGGGTGCGCATTCGTAAAACGCGCTCACCTCGACTCGGCGGTGTCGTAGACACTAACGCCTGTGCCCGACCGTTGTCCAGTCGCTCGCAACCGTTCAAACCTACTAGCCCACCCGCGCCACGTCAATGGTCTGGCTGAGATGCGAGAAGAGTAGCAGGTCAGGGGCCTGGTGATCACATCGACTCACGCAGCGACCGGCTGGAGGTCCGCCCGGTCGGTCGCCTCCAGATCGCCGGTCTCTCCGGTCGCCGCGGCCTTTCGACCCAGGACCAGGGCATAGAGGAGGAACGCCACCTCCGCCAGCGCGCCGATCGTGATCCGCGCCCAGGTGGGCAGGCCGGACGGCGTGACGAAGGCTTCCAGGACACCGGAGACGGCCAGGACGGTCGTGAGGCCGACGGCCATGCCGATGATGGACCGCCCCTGTTCGGCCAGAGCGGTCGCGCGGGTACGTGGGCCGGGGTCGACGATCGTCCAGCCGAGGCGCAGCCCCAAGCCTCCGGCGACGAAGACCGCGGTCAGTTCCAGCAGCCCGTGCGGGATGAGCAGGCCGAGGAAGATGTCGAGCCTGCCGGCGGACGCCATCAGTCCGACGCCCAGACCGAGATTGAGGACGTTGCTCCAGAGCACCATCACCACCGGGATCCCGAGCACGACCCCGTAGAGCAGGCACTGCACGGCGATCCAGGCGTTGTTCGTCCAGACCTGCGCCGCGAAGGAGCCGGCCGGACGGTCCGAGTAGTAGGCCTCGTAGTCGCCGCCGGGCCTGGTCATCTCCCGGATCTGGTCCGGGGTAGCCAGGCTGTTCCGGACCTCCGGGTGTCCGGCGACCCACCAGGCGACGAGCGCGGTCGCGAGGAGGGAGAGGATCGCGACCGGCAGCCACCAGCGGCGCGACCGGTAGAGCGCGGCCGGGAAGCTCACCGTGTAGTAGCGCACGACGTCCCGCCAGCCGCTGGTCCGGCTGCCCGTGACCGAGTCGCGCGCCCGCGAGACCAGACTGGTGAGCCTGCCCTCCAGCGTGGGGTCGGGCGCGGCGGCCTGGACCTTGGCGAGGTGCCCGGTGGCGCGCTGGTAGAGGGAGACCAGTTCGTCGGCCTCCTCCCCGGTGAGACGGCGCCTCCTGGAAAGGGCGTCCAGCCGGGCCCACTCCCCCTGGTGGGTGGCGACGAAGACGTCCAGGTCCATTCGGCGACTCCAGGGTCGGCGCGGGGCGCGCGGGCGGGCTTGGTCGGACAGGTGGGCCCAGCATGCCAGGGCACGGGTGCGCGCGGGCGTCCGGGACCTCCCTTCCCGACCGGGTCCGGGGCCCCGTATGTTGACGACTGCAGATCACGGGATCGTGGGGGCGATCCATCGGATTCCTCTCCCCGCGGATCACGGATCACGGACCACGAACCACCGACGGGAACGGACGGGTGCCTTGAGCGACCTGGTGACGGGCGAGGCGGTCGTCCTCGGCCTGCGTGCGGCGAAGCTTCCGAGCCGGGCACTGGCGATCGCGCTGGACCTCACCCTGCAGATCGCCGGCCTGGTGGCGGTGTCCCTGGTGCTGAGCCTGACGCTCGTCGACATCGACGGTGCGGCGGTCGCGGCGGTCACGCTCGGGCTGATGGTCTTCTTCCTGGTGGCCCTGCCGGTCATGATCGAGACACTGACCCGCGGACGTTCGCTGGGGAAGGCCGCCCTCGGGCTCCGGGTGGTGCGCAGCGACGGCGGGCCGGTGCGGTTCCGGCACGCGCTGGTGCGCGGGCTGGTCGGCTTCCTGGAGATCGTCGTGCTGTTCGGCGTCCCTGCCGTGATCTGCTCGATGGTGTCCACGGAGGGCAAGCGGCTGGGCGACGTGTTCGCGGGGACACTGGTGGTCCGCGAGCGCGTGCCCGGTGGCGGCGGCACCGCCACGGCGCTGCCGCCGGTCCACCCGCAGCTGTTGCAGGCGATCGGCGGCGAGCTGGTCGCGCTCGACCTCTCCGCCGTGCCCGAGCCGCTCTGGCTGGCCGTCCGCCAGCTGCTCGGGCGGATCGGCGAGCTCGACCCGGCGGTGGCCCACCAGATGTCGGTCAGGCTGGCGGACGACGTGACCGCCCGCACCGGTCATCCGGTCCCCTACGGCGTGCATCCGGCGGCGTACCTCGGTGCGGTCCTGACCGAGCGCCAGCGCCGTGAGTGGGAGCGGGCCCAGGGGCACGCCTTCCAGCAGGCCCGCCACCAGGCGCAGTACCCGGCGCAGGCGCCCGCGGCGCAGGGACAACAGCACCAGCCGCCGTACCCTCACCCGCACCCGACGGCTCCCGCCGCACCCACCGCACCGCCGGCACCGGAGCCCGCACCGAAGCCCGCGCCCGGTACCGGCTTCGCCCCGCCGGCCTGAGTCGTTCCCTGGTCGGCCCCGGTCCCGGAGGGCCTTGAAGCAGGCGCGTTGCCCGTGCGTCCCTGGATGCCCCTCGCCGGATCGGCGCGGTCTCGTCGCGTCGTGCGCGAGGCGAGGTCGCCGATCACGGACGTGGTCGGCTCGGGTTCGTGTCCTCCCTTCACGCGGACCGGGCCGGACACCGGCTCGTGTACGGCGCCTCAGGGCGACCCGTTCGTCAGCAGCAGATGGAAGCTGCGGCCGCGGTGGACGAACGTGGCGGTGTCGGATTCGCAGCCGTCGAAGTAGACCGGCCACAGCGGCTCCTCGCCGCTGTGGTAGCCGGTGGGGCGCAGGAAGTCCGGGCTGACAGCGGCGAAGGACCACGCCGGGCCGTCCTCACCGAGCAGTTCCCGGGCGAAGTCGCACACCAGTCGCTCGGCGTCCGCCGCCGGGTAGTGGTGGCCGTAGGGGCTGTACGCCTCGCAGAGCATCCAGCGCAGCCGCGCCAGGAAGCCGGCGCGGTCGAGCGGGCTCACCGCGGCGCGGAATCCCTCGCGCAGGAGCGGGCGCTCGAAAGGCTCGCTGTCGTACGCGTCCGCCAGGACGTACCAGTTGCGGCGTGCGTCGGCGGCGCGCATCAGTCGCTCGAACAGGGCACTGCGCAGGAAGGCGTGCAGGACGGCCCGGCAGCTCCCGGCCGTCACGAGTGCGTCGCAATCCGCGGTGAGCAGCAGGGTGTTGCTGTTCATCGCGCTGTCGACGGCGGAGAGGAAGGCGTCGACGGCCGGAGGTTCGGGATTCGGTGGTGGTGCGCTGAACCTCGGGGAGCCCATGGCCCCAGCCTTGCAGGCGGTCGTCGTCGGTTCAACGGCTCTTCCACCGATCTGACCGGCTACCCGGCGCGGCACCGGCCGGCGGTGCCGGCACGGCGAACCGGGGGCCTGGGCGGGCAAGGGGCCGTCGCCGGTTCACGTCCGGGGCGCCGGCACGAGGTCACGGAACGCCCTCTCAGCCGCCCAGGCCCTCGCCGTACCCGAACGCGGCCGGCCACGCGTTCGGCGGGGACTCCAGTTCCTCCAGCTCGATCCCGCCCGCGGCGAGCACCACGTCCCCGGCGAGGTGCACGACCTGCTGCTCCCCCGTCTCCAGGTCCGCCACCTGGTACCGCTCGACCAGCAGCGGCCCCGAGTCGGTCTCGTGCGTGTCCGCGCCCTCCAGCAGCCACCCCTGGTCGAAGGTGCGCGGAGCCAGCACCGGCTCGGTGAACGCGACCAGCCGTACCCGCGCGCTCGCCCCCTCCCGCAGGCGCAGCAGCCGGGCGGTGGCGACCAGGAACCCCGGCGAGCGTCCGGCGAAGCCGTGCGCCCGGTCGTGGCCCTCGGCCGCCTGCTCGCCGGCCGGGTCGGCGGCGTCCGCCCGTACCCAGGCGACCCCGTCGACGGCGCCGCCCCGCACCTGCCAGCCGCCCGCGCGCAGTTCCATCCGCAGCGGCCGGGCCCGCGCGTCCAGCGTCAGGTCCACCGTGCCGAGGACGTGTCCGTCCGGCGCGTAGGTCTTGGAGACGTACCGCCAGCCGGCCGGGCCGGGCGCGCAGCTGAAGCGCTCCTCACCGAGCAGCACGTGGTCGTGGGTGTCGTGGAGCGAGTACCGGCCGTTGGGCATGCCCGAAAGCCTACGTCCGCGATCACCGGCGCCCGGCATGCAACCTCCCGTTCCGGTGCCGCATCAAGGGGGTGGACGGCCGCCGACCGGCGCCGCCGGGTGAGGGGAAGGGGGGCAGGATGGCGAAGCAGGCACGCGACGCGGAGTTCACCGTGTACGTGGCCTCCAGGGGCGGCTGGCTGCGCAAGGTCGCCTATCTGCTGTGCGGGGACTGGCACCGCGCGGACGACCTGGTGCAGGAGAGCATCACCAAGCTCTACGTGCACTGGCCTCGGATCGGCGAGGTGGAGAACCTGGACGGCTACGCCCGCCGGGTGCTGGTGAACACGTTCCTCGCCGAGCAGCGCTCGCCGTGGTGGCGGCGGATCAGCCGCACCGGCGACGAGCCGGACGTCGTCTCGGTGCCCCCGGACCTCGATTCCGCACTGGACCTGCGCCGGGCGCTGGCCGCGCTGCCGCCGCGCCAGCGGGCCACCGTGGTGCTCCGGTACTACTGCGACCTGACGGTCGACCAGGCCGCCGAGGCGCTCGGCTGCTCGCCCGGCAACGTCAAGAGCCAGAGCTCCCGGGCCCTGCACACCCTCCGGGGCCTTCTCTCCCCCCGTCCCGCCCCCGCTGGGAGGACCACGTCATGACCGTCGACGAGCACCGTGACCTGACCGAGCGCCTGGTGGCCGTGGCCGATGCGCCCGCGCCGTCGGTCGGCTTCGACACCGCCTGGGCCGTCCGTCAGGGGCGGGCCCGCCTGCGCCGCCGGCGCCGGGCCTCGATCGGCGGGGCCGCGGTCCTGACCGCGGCGGTCCTCACCGGCACGCTGCTGCTGGAGCCGGGCGCCGGCGACGGGCCCGTCGGCTCCCCGGTCCCGGTGGCCCCCGCGGCCACGCCCACGACGGCCGACACACCCGCGGACTCCGCGGCGCGGACGCCCGGTGCCGCCGGCGCCTCGCCCACCGCCGTCCCGCCCGCCGTGGGCGACCCGCTGACCAGCGAGGTCAGGTTCGGCTGGCTGCCCGCGTGGGCGGCCGGTGTCGGCTACCAGGCGGGCACCCACGGCCAGGCCGCCACCGCCGGCGGGGGGAACGACCACTCCCCGATGATCAGGCTCTCGCTGTTCCCCGCCGGGCCGGAACCGGCGATCGACTCGACGTCGGCGTTCCCCCAGGTGAAGAGCCCGGCTCCGCCGGTCGACGGGCGGACCGCGTACTGGCTGACGCGGCAGGGCAGCGCCGACGACCACATACTGCGCTGGCTGACGCCCTCGGGGCGGTGGGCCCAGCTCTACTGGTGGGGTGGCAAGCCCGCCGACTACTCCGACGAGACCTTGCTGCGGATCGCGGCCGGTGCCTCCTTCGGGGCCTGGGACGTGCCGCTGCCGCTCTGGTTCGCCGGGCTGACGGAGCCCTTCCGGCCGGAGAACTCCTCGATCGGCCGGCCCGCGAACAGCTCGCTCCCCTGGTTCGCCGAGATCGAGTTCCGGGTCGAGGGCCGCACGGTCGAGGTCACGGTGAGCCCGGACGTGGAACCGGTGCCCGGCGACACCGTCCTCGGTCCGGCGTCGCCGACCTGCCGGACCGAGCAGGGGCTGAAGGTCTGCGCGGCGGTCTCGGACGGCGCCGCACCGGCGGCGCTCGAACAGCTCGGCGGCCTGAACGGCCTGCTGGGGCTGGTCCGCGTCACGGGCCCCGACGAGGGCACCTGGACCACTGACGTCCTGCGCCGTTGAGCACCGGAACGCCGGTGGCCGGCACCCCCGAGCGGGGGTGCCGGCCACCGGCGTGTGCCGTCGGGCGGATCAGTAGCGGTACTGGTCCGCCTTGTACGGGCCGTCGACGGAGACGCCGATGTAGTCGGCCTGGTCCTTGCTGAGGGTGGTCAGCTTCACGCCCAGCGCGTCGAGGTGCAGGCGGGCGACCTTCTCGTCCAGGTGCTTCGGCAGCACGTAGACGCCGATCGGGTACTGCTCGGTCTTCGTGAACAGCTCGATCTGGGCGATCGTCTGGTTGGCGAAGGAGTTGGACATCACGAACGACGGGTGGCCGGTCGCGTTGCCCAGGTTCAGCAGGCGGCCCTCGGAGAGGACGATGATGGTGCGGCCGTCGGCCTTGCGCCACTCGTGGACCTGCGGCTTGACCTCGGTCTTCACGACGCCCGGGAGCTTCGCGAGGCCGGCCATGTCGATCTCGTTGTCGAAGTGACCGATGTTGCCGACGATGGCCTGGTGCTTCATCCGGGCCATGTGGGAGGCCATGATGATGTCCTTGTTGCCGGTCGTGGTGATGAAGATGTCGGCGGTCTCGACGACCTCTTCCAGGGTGGTGACCTGGTAGCCGTCCATCGCCGCCTGGAGCGCGCAGATCGGGTCGATCTCGGTGACGATGACCCGGGCGCCCTGGCCGCGCAGCGACTCGGCGCAGCCCTTGCCCACGTCGCCGTAGCCGGCGACGACGGCGACCTTGCCGCCGATCAGGACGTCGGTGGCGCGGTTGATGCCGTCGATCAGCGAGTGGCGGCAGCCGTACTTGTTGTCGAACTTCGACTTGGTGACCGAGTCGTTGACGTTGATGGCCGGGAAGAGCAGGTTGCCGTCACGGTGCATCTCGTACAGGCGGTGGACACCGGTGGTGGTCTCCTCGGTGACGCCCTTGATGGTGGCGGCGACCTCGGTCCACTTGTTCGGGGTGTCCTTGAGGGTGCGGTTGAGCAGCTCCAGGATGATCCGGAACTCGTCGTTGTCCGCGGTGGACGGGTCCGGCGCGACGCCCGCCTTCTCGAACTCGACGCCCTTGTGGATCAGCAGGGTGGCGTCGCCGCCGTCGTCGAGGATCATGTTCGGGGTCTGGCCGTTCGGCCAGGTGAGCGCCTGCTCGGTGCACCACCAGTACTCGTCCAGCGTCTCGCCCTTCCAGGCGAAGACCGGCACGCCCTGCGGGTTCTCCGGGGTGCCCTCCGGGCCGACCGCGATGGCGGCGGCGGCGTGGTCCTGGGTGGAGAAGATGTTGCAGGAGCACCAGCGGACCTCGGCACCGAGCGCGGTGAGGGTCTCGATCAGGACGGCGGTCTGCACGGTCATGTGCAGCGAGCCGGTGATCCGGGCGCCGGCCAGCGGCTGGGCCGCGGCGTACTCGGCGCGGATCGTCATCAGGCCGGGCATCTCGTGCTCGGCCAGCTGGATCTCCTTGCGGCCGAACGGCGCCAGGGAAAGGTCGGCGACCTTGAAGTCACCGGTGATGTCGGTCGACATGCGTCTGCTCCTCGCTGATGGGGTGGGGCGTGGCCAAGGTCCTCGGGGTGCGTCACAGCGCGGCGGGCCGCACAGGTGGGCGGCGGCGCCGGGACGGTACCGGTCCGGGAGGGACCGGTACCCCGCTGTTCGCACAAACCGTCGGAGGACCTCTGTCCCTCGACCGGCGCGTGCCCGTGCGGACACGGGCCGCCGATCGACCGCCATCAGCAGCGACGTTCTGGCTCTGAGGACGAATCTACACCGCAGGCCCCGGACGGCGGCCCGGTACGACCGTTTTTCGGCCTCGCCCCCGGCGGCGCGCACGTCCCGTGCACGCCCCGTACGAGCCCCTTACGAGCCCCGCACGTGTGCCGCCCGGTCCGGCCCCGCGGCGCTGCGCGGTGGCCGGTACGCGGCGGTCAGTGCGCGGCGTCCGGCACCGGCCCGCCGGGCGTGGCGTTCGGGTCGTCGCCCTCGGCCTCCTTCTCGGCGCTGAAGATGTCCGGCTCCAGGTAGATCACCCGCGCGATCTTCACGGCCCGGCGGACCCGCGCCTCGGCGGCGTCGATGGCCTGGGCCACCTCGGCGGCGGTGACGTCGGCGGGGACGGCGATCTTGGCGGCGACGAGCAGCTCCTCGGGGCCGAGGTGCAGCGTGCGCATGTGGATCACGCGGGTGACGGAGTCGTGGTCGACCAGCGCGTCGCGGATCTCGGCCACGACCTCGGGGTGGGCGGACTCGCCGATCAGCAGCGACCGGGTCTCCAGTGCCAGCACGATCGCGATGGCGATCAGCAGCACGCCGATCGAGAGCGTGCCGATGCCGTCCCAGACGGCGTCGCCGGTGATCACGGTCAGACTCACGCCGAACAGCGCCAGCACCAGGCCGATCAGCGCACCGGTGTCCTCCAGCAGCACGACCGGCAGCTCGGGGGCCTTGGCCCGGCGGATGTAGGCGGTCCAGCCGTGCTTGCCCTTGTCCTTCACGGCCTCGCGGTACGCGGTGTAGAAGGACCAGGCCTCCAGGCCGATCGCGAGGACCAGCACGCCGACCGGCCAGTACCAGTTGTCCAGCTCGTGCGGGTGGGCGATCTTCTCGTAGCCCTCGTAGATCGCGAACATGCCGCCGACGCTGAACAGCACGATCGAGACCAGGAACGCGTAGATGTACCGCTCGCGCCCGTAGCCGAACGGGTGCTCGGGGGTGGCGACCCGCTTCGAGCGCTTGCCGCCGACCAGCAGCAGCACCTGGTTGCCGGAGTCCGCGACCGAGTGGACGCCCTCCGCGAGCATCGACGAGGAGCCCGAGAACGCGAAGGCGACGAACTTGCTCACCGCAATGCCCAGGTTCGCGGACAATGCCGCGACGAGTGCCTTGGTACCGCCTTCGGTGCTCATGCTCGGGGTGGTCCCTCCGTCGGGGGCCGCCCACGCAGCCCGCGCCCAGTCGTTGTCGAGCGCATACGGTACCGGGCCGGGCCGGACGCGTTCAGGACTGTGCCGCGAGCCCGAGGTAGACGGCGGCGAAGTCGGTGAGCGCGACCAGGTCGGCCAGCGCGTGCAGCGGGTCGGCCCGGCGGCTGGCGTACTCGGTGAGCCGGACGTCGTGGGCGGCGGCGAGCCGGTGCGCCCGGGTGGCGCCGAAGCTGCGCGGGCCCTCGTCGTCGGCCGGTACCTCGGCCGGGCCGTCGTCCGGCTCGCCGGGCCCGGCCGGAGCCGCGGACGGCTGGTCGCCGGGGATGTGCCGCAGCAGCAGGACCTGGAGGTGCAGCGGGTCCGGCTCCTCCACCCGGTCGCGGAAGAAGTCGTCCGGGTCGGCCCCGGCGCCGAGCTGGCCGGTGAACATGCCGCGGTGCGCGGTGAGCACCTGTGGCAGCGGGCCGGCGAGGGCCGGGCGGCCGGCCCGGTCGGCGAGCTGGGCGGCGAACCGGCCGGCGGCCGCCCCGGCCACCGGGCCCTCGGCCCACAGCAGCGGTACCGTCCCGGCCAGCCGGGCGGCCAGCCCCTTGGCCGGGTTGGTGTACGCGGCGGCGTCCGGGCGGCAGCGGACGGCGCTCTCGTCCAGCAGGTCCGCGGTGGCCGCCAGCGCGTCGTACGGCAGTTGGGTGACGCCGAGCTTCTGGCAGAGCGCGAGCAGCGGCGTGAGGTGGGACCAGAGCGCGGCCGGGTCCTCGGCGGGCAGGTCGGGCTCGGCGGCGTACGCGGCCGCGGGCGGGGTGCCGTCGTCAGGGGAGTCGGACGACAGGGCGGACGGCACGAAGGGCAGCGGCAGGGCGCGGACCTGGAGCGCGGCCCCGGCGAGCGGACTGCCCTCGGGTGCGACGACCACGATCGCGCAGCCGCGCGCGTAGGCCTGCTCGGCGAGGGCGACCAGGCCCTGTTCGCCGCCGTCGGCGGAGCTCACCACCAGCAGGTCGAGCGGCCCGGCCCAGCCGGGGAGCTGCCAGGCCAGGCCGGCCGTGAAGACGGGCGGCGCGGTGGCCCGGTCGGTGCGCGGGACGGGCGCGGCGTCCGCGGGCGGCAGCGGGGAGACCAGGCTCGCGGTCCCGGCCAGGGCCGCCAGCATCTCGGCGGCGGTCAGCGCGCTGCCGTGGCCGGCGACCAGGACGGCGCGCGGGCGGCCGTCGGGGCGGAGCCGGTCGATGCCTGCGGCTTCGGCGAGCCGCAGCGCGGTGCGGACCCGGGCGCCGGAACCGGCCAGGGCCAGCAGGGCGCGGTCGTGGTCGGCGCGCCGGAGGGCGGCCGGGTCGTCGAGCAGGGTGTCGTCGAGCATGCGGCGGGCCTCCGGCTGCTGGCTGGGCGCTGAGGGCTGCTGGCTGAGGGGTGTGCGGCGGGGTGGTGCGGCGGAGTTCCACCGCGGGCACTGCCGGTACTGCCGGTACTGCGGAGACTGCGAGCAAGGCCGGTACTGCGGGTATGCCGGTACTGCGGGGTGCGGGTCGGGCCCGGTGGCGCCCGACCCAAGGATCACGCGGGGCGGCGGGCCTCGTCCACCAGCAGGACCGGAATGCCGTCCCGGACCGGGTAGGCCAGGCCGCATCCCTCGCCGGCGCAGACCAGCTCCGGCTGCTCCTCGGTGCAGCCGTGGGTGTGGGGGGATCGGAAGTGGGGGCATAAGAGTATCTCCTTCTGTATGGCTTCGTGTTTCTTGGGGTTCGGGCTCCAGTTCAGAGGGATGGCACGGCGGTGCCCCGGCCGAGTGTAAACCCTACCGGCCGGGGCACGACGGGTGTGCGTCAGGCGCGGACGAGCGCGAGGACGCCGTCACGCAGCTCGGCCATCCTCGCCGGGTCCTTCGCCTCGACGTTCAGGCGCAGCAGCGGCTCGGTGTTGGAGGCGCGCAGGTTGAACCACCAGTCGGGGCCGGTGACGGTCAGGCCGTCCAGCTCGTCGACGGTGACGTCCTCCGGGCCGGCGTAGGCGGCGCGGACGGCGGCGGTCCGGTCGGCCTGGTCGGCGACGGTGCTGTTGATCTCGCCGGAGGCCGCGTACCGGTCGTACTCGGCGGTGAGCTCGGAGAGGGTGCGGTCCTGTCCGCCGAGGGCGGCCAGCACGTGCAGCGCGGCGAGCATGCCGGTGTCGGCGCGCCAGAAGTCGCGGAAGTAGTAGTGCGCGGAGTGCTCGCCGCCGAAGACCGCGTCGGTGACGGCCATCTCCTGCTTGATGAAGGAGTGGCCGACCCGGGTGCGGACCGGCTTGCCGCCGAGCTCGCGGACCACCTCGGGGACGGTCCAGGAGGTGATCAGGTTGTGGATGACGGTCGGCTCGTCCTCGCCGGCGGCCCGGGCGCGGGCGATCTCGCGGACGGCGACCAGCGCGGTGATGGCGGACGGGGAGACCGGCTCGCCGCGCTCGTCGACGACGAAGCAGCGGTCGGCGTCGCCGTCGAAGGCGAGGCCGAGGTCGGCGCCGACCTCGCGGACCTTGGCCTGGAGGTCGACCAGGTTCTTCGGGTCGAGCGGGTTGGCCTCGTGGTTGGGGAAGGTGCCGTCGAGCTCGAAGTACATCGGGACGAGGTCGATCGGCAGGCCGTCGAAGACGGTCGGGACGGTGTGCCCGCCCATGCCGTTGCCCGCGTCGACGGCGACCTTGAGCGGGCGGACGGCGGTGAGGTCGACCAGACCGAGCAGGTGGTCGGCGTAGCCGCGCAGGGTGTCCTGCTCGGAGAGGGAGCCGGGCTCGACGTCCCGGACCGGCACGGTGACGGTGTCGTCGTCGGCGGTCCAGGACTCGACCAGCTCGCGGATCTCGGAGAGCCCGGTGTCCTGGCCGACGGGGGCGGCGCCGGCACGGCAGAGCTTGATGCCGTTGTACTCGGCCGGGTTGTGGCTGGCGGTGAACATCGCGCCGGGCAGGTCGAGCGAGCCGCTGGCGTAGTACAGCTGGTCGGTCGAGCAGAGGCCGATCCGGACGACGTCCGCGCCGTGGGCGGCGGCGCCCTCGGCGAAGGCCAGGCTGAGCGACGGGGACGAGGGCCGCATGTCGTGGCCGACCACGATCGCGGTCGCCCCGGTGACCTGCACGAACGCGGCGCCGAAGGCGCGGGAGAGGTTCTCGTCCCACTGGTCCGGGACGACGCCTCGGACGTCGTACGCCTTCACGAGCTGCTTGAGGTCGCGCACTGCGGCTCCACCCTGGTTCTCCGTCTGATCGACGGGTCGGTCGACGGGCTGGTCGCCCATGGTCACGATACGTCCGGGCTCGGCAGCGGCCGGTACCCGGTCATGGGGCAGCGTACCGGGGCCGGTGGAGGCGTTCGTGCGAGGCGGGTGGTGCCCGGGGGGTGGGGACCGGGTGTCAGTTGTCGGGCGAGCGGAGCACCCGGAGGTGGCCGCGGCGGCCGGCCTCGGTGGATTCGCCCTCGGGGCCGCGGCCCTGACGGGGGGTCTGCGGGCGGGCGGCCTCGCGGACGGCGTTGGCGAGCGCTTCGAGGTCGTCACTGCTGCGGCGGAGCGGGCCGGCCTCGGCGACGAGCCGGACCACCTCCCAGCCGCGCGGGGCAGTGAGGCGCTCGGCGTGCTGGGCGCACAGGTCGTAGCAGTGCGGCTCGGCGTAGGTGGCGAGCGGGCCCAGGACGGCGGTGGAGTCCGCGTAGACGTACGTCAGCGTTGCGACGGCCGGCCGGCCGCACGCGGTCCGCGAACAACGACGTACAGAGCTCACGAGGGTGGACGGTACAGCACTCCCCGCCGGGGAGCGAAGACCGCCTGCCCGGAGGGCGTCCCGTGTCGCGGCCGCGCGCCCGTGCGTGCACCCGCCGCCCCGGGCGATTAGGTGCGGGGGTGGTCCACTTCCGACCGCCCAAGGACTACCCTCGGCAGTGATATGGACAGCTCCGCACCGCAGTCATCGACGGGTCCCTCGCGCCGCCCCCGGCACCGTGACCGGCACGGCAGGGGGCTGCGCGGCCCGCTGGCGCCTCCGCAGGTACCGATCTCGCTCACGCGCTCCGAGTTGTTCGACGACTACGTGCGCGAATCGGTGGAGCGGCTTGAACGGCGTTGGCCGCAGTTGATCGAAGTCGAGTTCGCCGTCCAGGAGGTGCCGCTGCACGAGCCTGACGGCACGGCCGATCCCGACGGCGGGGTGCCGTTGGGCCGGGTCTCACCGGGCCGGCAGGGGCGGAAGAGTCAGATCGTGGTGTACCGGCGGCCGGTGGAGATCCGGGCGAAGTCGCGGGAGGACCGTGCGGCGCTGGTGCACGAGATCCTGATCGAGCAGGTCGCCGAGCTGCTGGGCCTCTCGCCGGACGCCATCGACCCGCGCTACGACGAGGACTGACGGTCACCGGCCCGACGGCGGCGGGTCCGTCGGTCCGCGCTCAGCGCAGGACCACGCCCGGGTCCTGGGCGGCCTTCGGGACCTGCACGCTGCTGCGGTCGTCGCGGAGCGCCTGGATGGTGAACATCGGCACGTCCTTGGTGGTGATCGCGAGCATCCGGGCGGCGGCGACCGGACCGCCGGAGACGGTCTCCACGGTGAGCGCGTAGGAGCCGTTCAGTCCGGTGGGCTCGGGTGCCGGGAGGGCGACCGTGCCGCCGGCCGGCAGCTCGACGTCCTTGGTGGCGGGCGTGCCGCCGCCGGTGCCCGCCGAGGCGGTGACCCGGACGGTGGCGGCCTCGCCGGTGGAGGTGAGGAAGAGCGTGGAGGCGCCGCCGCCGCGGTTGTCGGCCACGGTGGCGCGGGCGCCGACCGGCACGGTGCCGCTCAGCCAGGCCGCGTCGGACTTGCCGTTGGCCGCGGCGCGGTCGATCCGCAGGCCTGCCACCACCTTGGTGGGGTGCTTGTCGTCGGTGGGCGACAGGCGCAGGCCCGCCACCTCGTCACGGGTGACCTTGCCGAGGTCGACGGCGACCACCGTGCCGGCCTTGACGTGGACGGACTCGTTGCCGGCCGGGGTGAACCAGCCGTTCTTGCCGGAGAGCTGGATCTTCAGGTCCGCGTCGTCCTCCGGCGGGGCCCACACCACCAGCCGGGCGGCCGAGGTGTCGGCGGGAAGCCCGGGGAGCACCTGGGTGGGCGCCGGATCGGCGGAGGCCGGCACCCAGTCGGCTCCCTTGGCGCCGTCGGCGGCGTGCAGGGCGGCGCCGACCCGGCCGGTGCGGGCGACCACCTGTACGACCAGGTCGGCGACCTGGCCCCTGCTGATCGTGGGCAGCAGCACCGACTGCGAGCTGCCGGGGGCGACGGTGATGCCGTTGGCGGCGTCGTTCTCGATCAGGCCCTTGTCGCCGTAGAGCTTGAGGTCGACCACGGCGGCGGTGGACTCGGCGTTGACCAGGCTGACGTAGTCGGTGCGGTCCCCGGCCGTGGAGGCGCCGGCGAACCAGAAGCCGGTGCCCGCCGGTGTGCAGGTGAGACCGGAGAGCCCGAGGCCGCGCTGCTCGGTGACGGTGGTGGTCTGGGTGACGGTGAAGCCGGGGGCGAGTGCCCCGGTGGCGACGGCTCCGGCGCCCGGGGCGGTGTCGCCGTTGGAGGCCGGGGCGGTCACCGGGGTGCCCGGCTTGGCCAGGGTGAGCCGGGCGTCGGCGGGCGCGGCGTTCTTGTCGACGGCGGGCGCGGCGGTCGCCGGCGCACCGGTCGGCGCACCGGTCGCGGCCGGGGCCGGGGTGGCCGGGGCCGCGGACGGCGGGGCGGCGGCGGGTGCGGCCGCCTCGGAGATCCAGCCGGCCCCGCCGGCGGCGGGCGCACCGGCACCCGGCGGGGTGTAGGCGGTGAACGCGGTGGAGCCGGTGAGGCCCTGGATCGGCTGCGGGCAGACCACCGAGGTCCGCTCGACCTGCGCCGAGGCGGCGGTGGCGGTGGTCGCGGCCGGGGTCGCCGGCGGGCGGAGCGAGGCGATCCCGAACACCGCCGCCAGTACCACGGCGGCGGCCAGCAGCGACTGGGTGGTCCTCGCCGCGCCGGAGCCCTTCGGGGCGGCGCCGGACTGCCCGGCGGCCCCCTCGGTCTGCGGGTCGGACTTCTTCTTGAACGCGGGCTTCTTCATCGCGGGTCAGCTCCCCGATCCGTGGTGGTGCGGGTACCGGCCCGGCCCGTGCGGATCGTTCGGGTCATTCGGACTGTTCGGGTCGTAGTAGGGCTCGGGCTGCGGCTGCCCCGGCACCCACGGCTGCTGCCCGGTCTGCTGGTACTGGTCGTAGCCGTACGCCGGGTCCTGCGGCTCCTGCTGCTGGTACGGGTCGTAGCCCGGGGTCTGCGGGTAGGCCTGCGGCTGGTAGCCGTCCTGCCCGTAGCCCGCCCCGCCGCCGTACGGCGCGGCCACCGGCTGCTGCGCGGTGTAGGGGTCGTAGCTGTACGGGTCGGCCTGCTGGTAGGCCTGGTACGGGTCCGCGTACGGCTCGGACTCCTGGGCGGCGGCGGCCGCCCGGACCGCGCCGCCCGACGGGTCGCCGGCGGCCTGGGCCGGGACCGCGCCCGGCCGGCCCTCGTACACGCCGCCGTCCGGGTCGCCGTGCTCCGGGCCGTCGCCGGCCTCGCCGCCCTCGGCGCGCTCGGCCATCCGGCGGGCCCGGCGGCTGCCGGGGGCGGGGGCCTGCGCCTGGGCCGCGGCGGCCAGTGCGGCGGCGGCCACCACGTCCTCCGGGAGGTCGTCGTCCTTGTGGCTGCGCCGGCCGGGCAGGGCCAGCACCAGGACGGTCAGGCCGAGCAGCAGCTGGGCCCAGATCCAGCCGGTGTGCAGCAGGCTGCCCTCCCGGGTGACGGCGAGCTTGCCGCCGGCCGCCGGGAGCTTGAAGCCCTGCGCCCAGCCGTCGACGGTGGTCGCCTCCAGCGCGGTGCCGTCCAGGGTGGCCTGCCACTCGGGGCCGACGGCCTCGGCGAGCCGGAGGACCCGGCCCTCGGGACCGGCCGGGACGGTGGTGGCGATGTCGCGTTCGCCGGACGGGACCACCACCGGGACGGCGCCCGGGGCGGTGATCAGGGCGCGGGTCGCCGGGGTGCCGTCGACCTGCCAGAGCGCGGCGCCGCCGTCCTGGTTGGCCTTGACCAGGCCGGGGGTGGTGTCGAGGACGTCTTTGAAGGCGCCGATCAGCGGCTGGTCTACCAGGACGTAGGCGATGCCGTACCCGGCGAGCGCGACCGCCTGGTCGGCGCCGGAGCCGGCCAGCAGGCTGCCGACCGTCCGGTCCAGGCCCGCGGTGGTGCCGGTGGCCGGGTCGACGGTGGACTCGGCCTGGCCGAGCGTCAGCCCGGCGCCGCGGACCACGGTGTAGCTGACCGAGCCGCCCTTCCGGTCGCCGGTGACGACCAGGGTGCGGGAGCGGTCGGAGGTGCCGGCCTGCTCCGCGATGAAGGCGGGTACCTGGGCGGAGCGGGCCCGGTGCAGCGGTCCGTCGGCGCCGGTGACCGCCCACCAGAGGCCGGTGCCCAGCGGGGCGAGCACCGCGGCGGCCACCACCAGGGCGGCGACGGGCTGGCGCCAGCCGAAGGCGATGCCGGCCACGCGGGTGTTGGCGCCGTCGGCGCCGATCGCGGCGGCGGCGAGCAGGGCGATGCCGGCCAGCAGGGTGGCCGGGCCGGACCACGCGGGGATGTCCGGGCCGCCGGAGGCCGGGGTCACCGAGGTGCCGGCGACCGCGACCGCGAAGAGCAGTCCGGCCCCGGCCGCGCCCCAGGCGGCGAGCACCGCGCGGCGGCGGTCGGCCCGGAGCAGGGCGGCCAGCGCGGCGAGCACCACACCGGCGGAGAGCCAGACCGGCGGCACCCCGGCGCCACCCGGGTTGACCATGAGCAGGCCGGCCGCGGAGGGGACGGCGCCGTGCGGGCCGGGCAGGCCGGCCTCCAGCAGCAGCCGCTGGGGGTGCGACAGCACCTGGAACGACCAGGGGGCGAGCACCGCCACCGGAAGCGCGAGGATCACCAGGACGCGCAGGCCGAGCAGGCGCAGCGCGGCGACGCCGGAGCCGAAGGCACCGCCCCGGACCACCGCGGCGACCAGCATGGCCAGGCAGAGCGGGACGGCCAGGGCCCAGGCCAGCGGGACGAACGCGGTGGCCAGGGTGAGCAGCAGGACGGTCATCCAGACGGGGCGCCAGCCCGGCCGGGCGCCCTTGGCGGCGCTCTCGGCGCGGATGCCGAGGCCGGCGCCGATCGCGGCGGCGCGGGCCAGCGGCGGCAGCAGGACGGCGAGGACGGCGGTGCCGATCCGGCCCTGGGCGAGTGCACCGGTGGCGGCGGGCAGCAGCGCGTAGGTGGCGCTGGCCCAGGCGCGGACCAGCTTGGAGTCGATCAGCGGCCGGGAGACCAGGTAGGCGCTGACCGCCGAGAGCGGAACGGCGAGGACGACCAGCAGGGTGACCGCGAGGTCGGCGTGGTCGAACAGGATCCAGGAGAGCACCGACAGCACCGCGAGGTAGGGCGGCGCCGCGGAGGTGGAGCCGGTGCCGACCGGGTGCCAGGCGTCGGCGTACATCGACCAGAGGCCGGCGGCGCCGTCGGACGCGGGCAGCAGGGCGCCGCCGAACAGGGCGCCGCCGCCGAACAGGCCGCGGCAGGCGACCAGGGCGAACACCAGCAGGGCGGCGAACAGGACCGGCGCGGGGCGCCGGGCCAGCTTCTTGATCAGCGTGAACTGCTCGACGACCAGGTCCTCGGCGTCCTCGTCGCCGGGGCCGGCCTCGACCGAGCCGTGCCGGCCGGCTCCGGCGTCGTCCGCTCCCCCTATGCCGAGCGAGCCGACCACACTTTCGACGGCGAGGCGGGCGGTGGCGCCGGGTGCGGGGAAGAGCGTCCGGTCGTCCAGGGCGTCGGCGGCGCGGGCCCGGGCCCGGCGTTTGCGGGCGGCCAGCAGACGGGGGAAGCGGACCAGCTCGTGGCCGAGGCCGGCCAGCTCGTCGAAGGCCTGCTTCGGGTCCTTGCCGAGCAGGTTGGCGACCACCCGCAGCACGGTGCCGAGCACCAGCCGGAGCAGGACGTAGGGGAAGAGCACGCCCTTGGAGTTGGCGAGCAGGGTGTAGACGGCGCCGGCCTTGTCCATCCGGTGCGGGTGGGCGGGGCCGCAGTCGATGGCGCGGCGCTCGCGGCTGGCGGCCTCGGCGTGCCGCAGCACGGCGTCGGGGGCGACGACGACCCGGTGGCCGGCCGCGTTGACGCGCCAGCAGAAGTCGGCGTCGTCGCGCATCAGCGGCAGGGCCTTGTCGAAGCCGCCGAGCTCCTCGAAGACGTCGCGGCGCACCAGCATGCCCGCGGAGGAGACGGCGAGCACCGGGCGGACCTGGTCGTGCTGGCCCTGGTCCTGCTCGCGGCGGTCGAGACCGGTCCAGCGGCGGCCGGAGCGCGCGATGCTGATGCCGACCTCCAGCAGCTGGCGCCGGTCGTACCAGCTGCGCAGCTTGGGGCCGACCACGGCGGCGCTGGGGGTGGAGTCGGCGACCTGGAGGAGGCGGCGCAGCGCGTCGGTCTGCGGCTCGCAGTCGTCGTGCAGCAGCCAGAGCCACTCGATCGGCTGGGTCTCCCGGGGGCCGCCGCGGCCGAGGTCGTCGTCCTGGCCGAGCGGGTCGCCGAAGTCGTCCCAGCCGCCGGTGACCGGGTCGTAGCCGGAGGGGTCGAGGCGGTAGGGCAGGTCCTCGGGCCGCAGCGGCGGGCTGTTGAAGACGGCCTCGGCGACGGCGGTGCCGAAGCCCGCCCGGCGGCCGAGGACGGTCGGGCCGCTCTCCGGGAGCCAGTCGGCGAGGGTGTCGGCGAGCAGTCGCGGAGAGTCGTCGGTGGAGCCGGTGTCGACGGCGAGGATCCGCTGGACCTGGCGGTCCTGGCCGAGCAGGCCCGCGAGGGCCTGGGGCAGCCAGCGGGCGCCGTCGTGCGAGACGATCACGGCGGTGACCAGGTGACGCGGATAGGCGGGCGGCCTGCTGGCGGAGAGTCCGCTCTGGTGGCTGTAGACGGTCATCGCGTGCGCGGGCCCCAGTTCTCGGTGGACACAGCCGGTGAACGGCAACCGGATGGCGCACCACACTAACGGCTCCGGGTGGCCGCTCCGTCCACGGAGTCCGTGCGAGCGGTGCAGGGGCCGTGGAGAAAGGGCCGGGAACGCGAAGGCGCCTCACCACCGGGGTGAGGCGCCTTCAGGGCGGTGCGGGTGTCCGGCCGCGGTCGCCGCCGGGGTTCGCGGAGGGTCGGGAGGGTCCGGAGCGGTGGCCGGGCCCGGAGGCCGGACCGGTCAGACGGCGCTCTTCTTGAGCCGACGGCGCTCGCGCTCGGAGAGGCCGCCCCAGATGCCGAACCGCTCGTCGTTGGCCAGGGCGTACTCCAGGCACTCGGAACGGACCTCGCAGGCGAGGCAGACCTTCTTGGCCTCGCGGGTCGAGCCGCCCTTCTCCGGGAAGAAGGACTCGGGGTCGGTCTGGGCGCACAGCGCGCGCTCCTGCCAGCCGAGTTCCTCCTCCTCTTCGATGCCGTCACCGATCAACAGCTCAAAGAGCTCGCTCATGTGGCGCGCCTCCTCTGCCCCTATTGGCGTCCCCGTGGTTGCCGTTGCCTCGTGCGGCCGACGACACGAGTGAAATTACAGTTGCGTCACTCTGGCCCAGTCAAGCCGAGCTCTGGTATTGGGGCCAGGATTCACTCCCCGGCACCAAGCCGTTACGAATAGTGTACATAACCGGACACATGGGACCTGTCGCCCGATTGCCTCGAACGTTCATGAACCGTTCGCCATCAGGGGCCGAATGACGCGCACTCACCTGCACAGGCCGGTCATCGGGCTGCCTTCCCGGCGATCTTCTCATCGAAACATAGAGGGTGATTTATCACCCCATCGGTTAGTTCATGGCCGATATCACCTGAATGTCCGCTCTCTGGAGTTGACACCGCACCCGCGGATGCGGTCTCCTTTCCCCTATGTCAGAGTTCGCCAGCCCCCGGAGCGGTTCCACGCTCCGCCGTGCCGTGAACTCCTGTTGTCGCCTCTGTTCCTGCCGCTGTATCTAGGCGCCCGCCGTCCCACCGCGCGCCGCCCAGGAAGCACAGAGGCCGCCCGCGATTCCCGCCCCAGGACATCCCGGATCCGGCTGATCCCCTGACGAACCAGCCATCCGAGGACGACTCCCGTGCGAATGATCCGCATCCGCAAGCGGAACCGCGACCGCAACAAGCTCATCCACCGCGGTCCCGGTGCCGCACACCCGGCTACCCCGGTCCGCCCGACCCATGCCTGGACGGACGGACTCAGCGACGTTTCCATCGCCGGCGACCCGCTGGCCTTCCCGCACCTCGCCCGCACCGACCTGCCCAGCCACCCCACCACCGTCGCCGGCTACGCCCAGCTGGTGCGCGAGATCGCCGCCGACCGCTCCCGCTGGGAGCCGCTCGTCCGCTACGACGCGCTCACCCGCTGGTACGCCCGGCTGGAGACCGGCCCCGGATACGAGGTCTGGCTGCTCAGCTGGCTGCCCGGCCAGAGCAGCGGCTTCCACGACCACGGCGAGTCCAACGGCGTCATGACCGTCGTCCGGGGCGAGCTGGTCGAGCGCTCGCTCACGCACGCGGGCGAGGGCGCCCGGACGCTGCGCCCCGGCGGGCAGCGCGTCTTCTCCTCCGGCTACCTGCACGAGGTGGTCAACGGCTCGCTGGAACCGGCCGTCTCCATCCACCTGTACACCCCCGGTCTGACCGCGATGAACCAGTACGGCGGCGCCGCGGTCCCCGAGCAGCACGCCGAGCAGCACGCCGACCGGGAACCGCAGCAGCACCCGCAGGAGCAGGCCGGAGCCCACTGACCCGGGACCCGGCCACGGACGGTCGAGGGTCGGGCTGACGACCCGTCGGCGCGTGGCAGGATGGGCGCATGCGCATCGTGGCACTGGCAGGCGGGATCGGCGGAGCGCGTTTCCTGCGCGGACTCCGGGAGGCCATCGGTCCCGAGGACGAGATCACCGTCATCGGCAACACCGGTGACGACATCCACCTCTACGGACTGAAGGTCTGCCCCGACCTCGACACCGTGATGTACACCCTCGGCGGAGGAATCCACGAGGAACAGGGCTGGGGCCGCACCGACGAGACCTGGTCGATCAAGGCCGAGATGAAGGAGTACGGCGTCGGCCCCGAGTGGTTCGGGCTCGGCGACCGCGACTTCGCCACCCACCTCGTCCGCAGCCAGATGCTCACCGCCGGCTACACCCTCAGCCAGGTCACCGAGGCGCTCTGCGTCCGCTGGCGGCCCGGCGTGCGGCTGCTGCCCATGAGCGACGACCGGATCGAGACCCACGTCAGGATCACCGACGAGCAGGGCACCCGGGCGATCCACTTCCAGGAGTACTGGGTCAGGCTGCACGCCGCCGTCGACGCCGAGGCCATCGTCCCGGTCGGCGCCGACACCGCCAAGCCCGCACCCGGCGTGCTGGAGGCCATCGCCGCCGCCGACGTCATCCTCTTCCCGCCGTCCAACCCGGTCGTCTCGATCGGCACCATCCTCGCCGTGCCCGGCATCCGCGCCGCGGTGGCCGCCGCGACCGCCCCCGTGGTCGGGCTCTCCCCGATCATCGGCGGCGCGCCCGTCCGGGGCATGGCCGACAAGGTGCTCGCCGCCGTCGGCGTCGAGGCCACCGCCGAGGCCGTCGCGCTGAACTACGGGAGCAGGGCGGCGCTGCGGGACGGCACGGACGAGGGCGGCCCCGGACACCGGGAGGGCCTGCTCGACGGCTGGCTGGTCGACACCGCCGACGAGGCCTCCGTGGCCGCCGTCGAGGCGGGCGGCATCGCCTGCCGGGCCGTCCCGCTGCTGATGACCGACGTCCCCACCACCGCCGAGATGGCCAGGGCCGCCCTCGCGCTCGCCGAGCAGGTGCGCGCGTGACCCTGACCGTCCTCCCCGTCACCGGACTGCCCGAGATCGACGAGAGCTCCGACCTCGCCGGACTGATCGCCAAGGCCGCGGCGTACGAGGACGGCGACATCCTGCTCGTCACCTCCAAGGTGATCAGCAAGGCCGAGGGCCGGGTGCTCCGGGCCGCCGACCGGGAGTCCGCGATCGACGCCGAGACCGTCCGGGTGATCGCCCGGCGCGGCAGCATCCGGATCGTCGAGAACCGCAACGGCCTGGTCATGGCCGCAGCCGGCGTCGACGCCTCCAACACCGCCCCCGGCACCGTCCTGCTGCTCCCCGAGGACCCGGACGGCTCGGCCCGCGCCCTGCGCGCCCGCCTCCAGCAGCTGACCGGCCGCCGGCTCGCCGTCGTCGTCACCGACACCTTCGGCCGCCCCTGGCGCAACGGGCTCACCGACGTCGCCATCGGCGCCGCCGGGCTGCCCGTCCTGGAGGACCACCGGGGCCGCACCGACTCGCACGGCAACGAACTGGCCCTCACCGTCACCGCCACGGCCGACGAGCTCGCCGCCGCCGCCGACCTGGTGAAGGGCAAGGCCACCGGCACCCCGGTCGCCGTGGTCCGCGGCCTCGGCCACCTCGTCACCGCCGAGGACGGCGAGGGCGTCCGGCCGATCATCCGCCCCGCCACCGAGGACATGTTCCGGCTCGGCACCTCCGAAGCGGTCCGACAGGCCGTCACCCAGCGGCGCACCGTCCGCGCCTTCACCTCCGAACCGGTCGACCCCGGCGCCGTCCGGCGCGCCGTCGCCGCCGCGGTCACCGCACCCGCACCGCACCACACCACGCCCTGGCGGTTCGTCCTGCTGGAGACCCCCTCGGTGCGGACCGAGCTGCTGGACGCGATGCTCGCCGCCTGGCGACGCGACCTCGCCGGACTCGACGGCTGGGACGAGGAGAAGATCGCCCGCCGTACCGCCCGCGGCGACGTCCTGCGGGCCGCGCCCTACCTGGTCGTGCCCTGCCTGGTGATGGACGGCTCGCACGACTACCCCGACGCGCGCCGGACCACGGCCGAACGGGAGATGTTCACCGTCGCGATCGGCGCCGCCGTGCAGAACCTGCTGGTCGCCCTGGCCGGCGAGGGCTACGGCTCGGCCTGGGTCTCCTCCACCATGTTCTGCCGCGACACCGTGCGGGAGGTGCTGGACCTCCCCGGTCACTGGGACCCGATGGGCGCCGTGGCCGTCGGCCGCCCCGCGGAGCCGCCGCGCAGCCGCCCGGAGCGCACCGCCGACGCGTTCGTCGAGGTGCGGTAGCCGCACCTCGACACGGGAGCGGCCGACGCCGGGATCAGCTGCCGAGGTCGTCCGGCAGCAGCCGGAAGGCGTCGTGGTTGCTCAACGGCCGGATCGCACGGAAGTGGCGCCGGTCGACCGTCAACACCGCGTCGGTGCGGAACTCGGCTGCCAACGCGACGTTGACCGCGTCGGTCAGGCCGACGTTCAGCGCCGGGTACCTGCGCATCACGACCCTGGCCGCCGCGAGGTGCGAGGCGACCTCCGGCACCTCGAAACGGCCGACGGCACACTTGTCGATCACGTCGTCGAGGATGCGCATCGCCCCGGCCGGGCCGAGCGCTCTGGTGGCCAGGTGGTCCAGCTCCGCGAGGACCAGCGGCGAGATGACCAGATGGCCCACGGTCCGCAGGGCCTTTCGGCAGGCGACGTGATCGGGTTCGTCCCCCGCGTAGGCGGCGAGCAGGGCGCCGGTGTCCCCGACCACCGCGACCGCCGTCATTCGCCGAAGCCTTCCATGAGCCGGTCGAGGTCGGCCAGGATGCGGCCGCCGCCACCGCCGACGACCGGCATGTCGTCGACCTCGTCCCCCATCGGATCGGTCCGGAACGGGTACACGGGTTCGGCCAGGCTCGGCGGCACGATCGTCGCCACATGGCGGCCGTCCTTGGTGACGGTCACCGTCTCACCGCGTTCGACGGCTCCTATCACCCGGGCCGTCTGCTGGTTCAGCTCCCGCATGGTTGCTTCCATGCACCCACGGTACTACGGCGTAGTACACCGCGGAGTGAGTTCGGGTCAGCGGTGGCGGTGGTCGTTGGGGGCGAGGCGGGGGCCGAAGCGGGGTGCGTGGGCGCCGGTGGAGGCGAGCAGGCGGCAGAGCCGGTGGCGGTGCGGACGGTACGGCTCCAGCAGGGCCAGCATCTGGGCGTCGTCGCTGCGCACCCGGCCGGCCAGCGCCCAGCCGACCGTGTTCGGGAGGTGGAAGTCGCCGACCGAGACCGCGTCCGGATCCCCGTTGCTGCGCTGCAGCGTCTCGGCCGCCGTCCAGACACCGATCCCGGGGACGGCGGTGAGGCGGGCGAAGGCGGCGGTGTGGTCCATCGCGGACGCCTCCTCCAGCCGGGGTGCCAGCCGGACGGCCCGCTGGACCGTCGCCGAGCGCTTCGGGTCCACACCCGCACGGTGCCACTCCCAGCTCGGCACCATGGCCCACTCCCGCGCCGACGGCGCCACCCACATGTCCTCGGCCGGGCCCGGCGCCGGGGTGCCGAAGTCCCGCAGCAGGGTGCGCCAGGCCCGGTAGGCCTCCCTGGTGGTGACCTTCTGCTCCAGGATCGCCGGCACCAGCGACTCCATGACCAGGCCGGTCCTGGCCAGCCGCACCCCCGCCGCCGCGCGCTGGGCGTCGCGCAGCAGACCGGGCGGCAGCACCAGGCCCGCCGGGTCGTCCTCGGCGCCGAGCAGGACGGGCAGCCGGTCCAGCAGCCACTCGGCGCCCGGACCCCAGGCGTTCGCCTCGACCGCGCCCTCGGCCGGGCGGGCCAGCACCCGCAGGGTGCCGACACCCGCCGGGGTGCGGGACGCCCGCCAGACCGCGCCGTCCCCCGTGGTCCGGTACGACGGGTCGGCGGGGCCGCGGCGCAGCGGGAGCAGGGTCCGGGCCGCGTCCAGCGGGAAACCGGGCCGCCAGCGGCGGGCGGTGCCCTCCACCGTCGCGACTGCGCCGTTCATCGCCGTGCACCTCCATCGCTCGCCCCCGACCATGGGGGTATGAACGATACGCGGCTGCCGGAGCTCTCCCCGGGGGACCGGAACGCGGTCCGGGCCCTCTACCGCCGGGCCCTGGAGGGGTGGAACCTGCGGGACGGCTCGGCGTTCGCCGGACCGTTCGCGGCGGACGGCGAGGTGATCGGGTTCGACGGGACCCGGCACAGCGGGCGATCGGTGATGGCCGCCGAACCGGGCCGGATCTTCACGGACCACGCCACCCCTGAGTACGTCGCCAAGGTGCGGCGGGTCCGGGCACTGGGGCCGGGGGTCGCGCAGCTGGACGCGGTGGCGGGGCTGGTGCCGGACGACGCGGAGGACCCGGACCCGGCGCTGAACGCGGTGCAGACGGTGAACGCGGGGGCGGGGTGGCGGATCACGCTGCTGCAGAACACCCCCGCCCGGTACGACCTGCGGCCGGACCTCGCGCAGGCGTTGACGGCGGAGCTGCGGGGGCTGACCGGGCGGGGGCCGGGGCCGGAGTGACGCCGGGGCGGCACCTGATCGCCGTCTCCTTCGCCCCGCCGCCCGCACCCCGGCGGTGGGGCGCGCGGGGGTGCGGGCGGCGGAAGGGTCCGGCGGGCAGCGGGGGGTCAGCGGCCCTGGAGCGCGGCGGCCCGGGTCCGCAGGTCGGGCAGCAGCGGGTAGAGGGCGGCCCCGGGGCACTCGGTGTTGAAGCCGTCGCGGTGGCCGGAGACGGCGTCGAAGCCGACTCTCGTCCCCAGGGGGTAGCGGCTGGCGTTCGACCCGGACACCAGCTGGGTACGGCCGGCGGCGTCCTGGTCGGTGAGACCGAGCTTCCAGGCGGAGATCCCTGCCAGGCCGTCCAGCAGGGGCTGCGGCGGGACGTCGGTGACGTAGGTGCCGATCGCCGCGACGCCGGCCGAGTCGGTGTTGAAGCCCAGGGTGTGCGCGCCGTGCACCGGCAGGTCGGTGCCGCCGGCGCGGCCCTCGTAGACGGTGCCGCAGCGGTCGACCAGGAAGTTGTAGCCGATGTCCCGCCAGCCGTTGCCCTGCACGTGGTACTGGTAGATCGCCCGGATCACCCGGGGCGCGTCCGCGCACTCGTACGCGGTGGCCGTGGCGGTGTGGTGGACGAAGACGACCCGGACCGCACCGGTGTACGCGAACTCCGCCTCGCGGATGGACTCGTCGGCGCCCCAGCCGGCCCGGGTGACGATCCCGGGCCGCGGCGCCTGGTGACCCACCCGTCGACCGCCGCCCGGGGGTTCGGCGGGCAGCGTCCGGACGGCCGCGGAGTCGGCGCCGTGCCCCGGGTCGACCAGGTCGACCCGCAGCCCGGCCGGCAGACCGCCGGGACCGGGCAGCACCTCGACGGCCACCCCGTCGCTCGGCCCGGTCCAGAGCGGTGCCGTCGCACCGCGCGGCAGACGGTCCGGGCCGTGGGCCGCGCCGTCCGGACCGTCCTCGCCGTCCGTCTCCAGCTCGTGCCAGCCGCTCCACACCCGGGTGGCCGCGTCCCGGGTGCGGACCCGGACGGTACCGCCGGCCAGCGAGCTCGCGGGGCCGTCCCAGCCGACGCCGAGCAGTTCGAACCGCGGGGTGGTGCGCGGCGTGAGGAGATGACCGGCGGTCAGCGGCAGGGTGGTGACCGACCCGCCGCCCGCCGAGGTCCGGATCCGGGCGGACGGGCCGGCCGACGCGGCGGATGCCGCCGGTTGGAGCAGCAGGGCGGCGGTGCAGCCGGCGAGCAGGGCGGCGGGGACGGCGCCGCGGAGGGAACTGACGGGCCGGCGGGCGGCACGGGCGGGCGGCGGTCGGTACGCGGACGGGGAACGGCGGGCGGCCGGGGGGCGGTGGGCCGACGGGCGCCGGAGGACCGGCAGGGAACGGAGGCCGGGCAGCGGACGGAGGGCGGCGGGCAGGACGATCGGGGAAAAGATGCGCATAAACGGGATGTTCACCTCAAACCGCCCCGAGCGCCACGCCGCTCCGCACCTGCTCCACCACCCTCCCGGTCGTCCACCCGAAGGCCGTAGGCTGGGGCGCACCATGACTGCGCCTTTCGCTGCCGATGCCCAAACCCCCGTCGAGCTGCTGCACGCATTCCTGCGAGGTGGCACTCCCTCGGTCGACCCTGCGGCCCCGCTGGTCACCTTCTACGACGACGCCACCGGCGAACGGGTGGAGCTGTCCGCCCGGACCTTCGACAACTGGGTGGCCAAGACCGCCAACCTGCTCCAGGACGAGCTGAACGCCGGCCCGGGCGACCGCGCCGCCCTCCTGCTACCGGCCCACTGGCAGAGCGCCGTATGGCTGCTGGCCTGCTGGTCCGTCGGAGTGGTGGCGCTGCCCGCCGGAGACCCGTCGACCACCGACCTGGTGGTCAGCGGACCTGACGGCCTGGAGGCCGCCCACGCGTGCGAGGGCGAACGGGTGGCACTCGCCCTGCGCCCGCTCGGCGGCCGGTTCCCGCAACGCCCGGACGGCTTCCTCGACTACGCCGCCGAGGTGCCGGGCCAGGGCGACCGGTTCGCCCCCTACTCCCCCGTCGCCCCGGACGCACCGGCGCTGGAGACCTTCGTCGACGGTCTGCCGCTGAAGCTGTCCGGGGACCAGACCGTCCGGCTCGCCCGCGAGGGCGCGGCCCGGCTCGGCCTGCAGCCGGGCGACCGGGTGCTCTCCACCCTCTCGTACGACGGCTGGACGGGCCTGGAGGCCGGCCTGCTGGCTCCGCTGGCGGCCGGCGCGTCGGTGGTGCTCTGCCGCAACTCGGACGGCCTGAGCGCCGAGCAGTGGGAGAAGCGGGTGGAATCCGAACGGGTGACACTGCGCCTCGGGTAACCCCCGGTCCGGGCCCGGCGGGTAGGGATCCCTGCCATGGCCGAGGACGACACCGAGCACCCCCCGACCGAGAACCCCGACGATCCGGGCCCGGGCACTCCGGGCCCGGACGCTCCTGACACTCCGACCGCGCCCCGGCGACGGCGCCGACGGTGGTTGATGATCACCGCCGGCGCCCTCGCCTTCGTCCTGGTCGCCTGCGGCGCCCTGCTCTGGATCGCCTACCGCAAGCTCGACGGCAACATTCGGACCGACTCCACCACCGACCAGCTGCTGGCCCGGCTGGAGGCCGAGCGCCCCAGCCGGACCGCCGGGGCCCGGGGCGCCGAGAACATCCTGCTGATCGGCAGCGACGACCGGACCGGTGCCAACGCCACCTACGGCACGGCCGGCGGCCAGCGCTCGGACACCACGATCCTGCTGCACCTGGCGGCGGACCGGCACCACGCGACCGCCGTCTCCATCCCGCGGGACGTCATGGTGACCGTCCCGGCCTGCCAGAAGCCGGACGGCACCCGCAGCCGCCAGAGCCTGAT
The DNA here is from genome assembly GCF_042726075.1 of Kitasatospora sp. NPDC127035. NCBI lineage: Bacteria > Bacillati > Actinomycetota > Actinomycetes > Kitasatosporales > Streptomycetaceae > Kitasatospora > Kitasatospora sp. NPDC127035. The sequence goes on from NZ_JBHXDN010000007.1 coordinate 28,133, forward strand.
GCAGTTCAACGCGGCCTTCGAGACAGGCGGCCCGGCCTGCTCGATCCGGACCGTCGAACAGCTCAGCGGCATCCGCATCGACCACTACGTGATCCTCGACTTCGCCGGGTTCAAGCGCATGGTGGACGCCGTCGACGGGGTCGAGGTGTGCGTCCCGCAGGCGATCCACGACAAGGACGCCAAACTGGACCTGCTCGCCGGGCGCCAGACCCTGCGCGGCGAGCAGGCCCTCGGCTACGTCCGGGCCAGGGAGACCCTCGGCGACGGCAGCGACACCCAGCGGATGGGGCGTCAACAGCAGTTCCTGGCGGCGCTGATCCGCAAGGCCCAGTCGCAGGACGTGCTGCTCAACCCCACCAAGCTGTGGCCGGTCCTGGACGCGGCCACCTCCTCCGTCCAGGCCGACAGCGGGCTCTCCTCGCTCGGCGCGCTGTACGACCTCACCCAGGACCTGCGCGGCATCCCGTCGTCGGACGTGGTGTTCCTGACCGCCCCGCGCCGGCCGTACCGGTTCGACTCGGACCGGGACGAGTTCGTGCAGCCGCAGACCACGCAGCTGTTCACGGCCCTGCGGGACGACCGGCCGGTGACCGTCCGGCCACCGGGGTCGACCCCTTCGGCGGGGGCCTCACCGGGGGCAGGGACCGGCCCCTCGGCGGCGGCCCTCGCGTCGGTGACGGCCCTTCCGTCGGCAACGGCCCTTCCCTCGGCGACGGCCCTTCCGTCCCCGGGGGCCGGCGCGTCGGCGGGCGCCCCGGCCGCTGCGGCGGCGGACTCCGCGGCGGAGGCGGCGGCCGGTGCGGCCGACACGGCAGTCGGTGCGGCGGCCGGGGCGGAGGCGGACGCTGCGGCGGCCGGGCCGGGCGGCGGCGCCGAGCGGGCATCCGGGGCGTCGCCGACCGCGACGGCTCCCCCGTCCTTCGAAGGGCGGACCGCCGACGTGGACGCCTGCACCGTGCATTGACCTCGGTTCAGGTCACACTTTCGTGTACGGATCATGATCTTCGCAGGTTCTCCCCGGCAATTCCCAGGACTCGATTCACCTGCGGAATTGCGGTGCGCGAACATGGCGGAGATCACACGAGGAACAATTCCCCCACCCGGCTCGTCTAGGGTGTCCGAGTCGGTCGCGCAATTCGCGAACCGCCGGTGGACCGGTCGGAGGGAGGGGAAAGCCCGTGCAGCAGGACAGCCACGACGTCGACCCCGCCGACCAGTGGGTGCTCGACCCGGACACCGGCCAGTACCGGCTCGACCCGGCCGCCGGCATCCCCGCCCAGCGCCGTCGTGCCCGGCCCGGACCGACCGCGGCGGGCGGGGCGGGCGGGACGCCCGCGACCGTCCCGCACCAGGCCCGCACCGGCGGGCGCGCCGCCCACCGCCGGGCCGGCGCCAGGAAGCGCAACCGTCGCCGGCGGCTGCTGAAGTGGACCGGCGGGATCGGCGCGCTGGTCCTGGTGGCGGGCTGTGGCGGCGCCTACTACGCGTACCAGCACTTCAACAACAACATCACCGCCGTCAAGGTGCAGCTGGGCGACGAGGCGGAGCGGCCCAAGGCCACCAGTGACGCGCTCAACGTCCTGGTCATCGGCACCGACAGCCGGGAGGGCCTGGGCCGCGAGTACGGCGACGAGGGCAGCGCCGGGCACGCCGACACCACGATGCTGTTCCACGTGGCCAAGGACCGCAGCAATGCGACCGCGATCAGCATTCCGCGCGATCTGATGGTGGAAGTCCCGGAGTGCCGGACCGCGGACGGAAAGACGATCCCCGGCTCTGCGCGCACGATGTTCAACAACAGCCTCGGCCAGGAAGGCCGCGACCCGGGCTGCACCTGGAAGACCGTCGAGAAACTGACCGGGATCCGCGTCGACCACTTCGTGATGGTCAACTTCGACGCCGTGAAGACGCTCTCCACCGCCGTCGGCGGCGTCGAGGTGTGCGCGGCCAAGGACATCAACGACCCGGACTCGCACCTGAAGATGAGCAAGGGCCGGCACGTCGTCCAGGGCGACGAGGCACTCGCCTTCGTCCGCACCCGGCACGCCGTCGGACTGGGCGGCGACCTCACCCGGATCCCGCTCCAGCAGCAGTTCATCAGCTCGATGATCCGCGCGGTGAAGAGCAGCGACACCCTGACCAACCCGGCCAAGCTGTGGAAGCTCGCGGACGCCGCCACCAAGGCGCTCACCGTCGACTCGGGGATCGGCAGCGTCGACAAGCTGAAGGACCTCGCACTGGACGTCAGCAAGGTCGACACCGAGCACATCACCTTCGCCACGGTGCCGGTGGTGGACGACCCGGCGGACGAGAACCGGCTGGTGGCCAAGCAGCCGGACGCCGGGCAGCTTTTCTCGATGATCGGGAACGACCGGTCGCTGACCGGGACGGCCCCGCCCGCGACTCCGGAGACCGCACCCGCGGCCGGGGCACCGTCCGCCGCCCCGTCGTCCGCTGCCGCGGCGGCTCCCTCGACGGCCGCGGCGGCCGCGGACGCGAAAAGCGTCCGGGTGACGGTGCGCAACGGCACCGGGACGCCGGGACAGGCACAGCAGGCCGTAGACCGGCTCCGGACGCAGGGCTTCGCCAAGGCCGCGACAGGTGCCAACGCCACCACCGTGCCGACCACCACGGTCTCCCACCCGGCCGGGAAGGCCGACGAGGCGGCCTCGCTGGCCACCGCGCTGGGCCTGCCGGCCGACGCGGTCAAGGCGGACCCGAAGGCGGGGGCGAAGGACGGGCTGGTGGTGGTGCTCGGCAAGGACCTGCCGACGGCCCAGGCCCAGGTCGGGACGCCGAGCGCGGTGCCGACCGAGGCGCCCAAGGACCTCCAGCGGGTCCAGGCGGACGACACCGACGTCTGCGCGAAGTAGCGCTCCTGCGGCCGTGTGGACCAGGACCTGCGCCAGGGTCCGCGTCCTGGCCCTCGCCCGGGTCCGCGCCTGGGTCCGTCGGGTTGCTCGGCGCTCCCGGAGTGCGGAGCGCCGGGGATGCTGCGGGTGTTACGGCTGATGTGGCGGCGGCGCTTCCGGGGCCGGGTCCGGGGCCGACTCCGGGTCCGGCTCTGGCTCTGGCTCCGGCTCTGGCTCTGGCTCTGGCTCGGCGGGCGTGAGCACGCCGTCCGTCTCCCGGTACTCCTCACCGGTGCGCGGGCAGCGCCACCGGCCCTCGCCGGCCGGCTCCAGCGGCTCGCCGGCCCGGCCGACCCACTTGATCCGACGGGCCGGGACACCGGCCACCAGCGCGAAGTCCGGGACGTCCCGGTGCACCACCGCACCGGCGGCGACCAGCGCCCAGCGGCCGACCGTCACCCCGGCGACCAGGACGGCACGACCGCCGATCGAGCAGCCCCGGCGGAGCGTCACCCCACGGGCGTCCCAGTCGTCGCCGCGCTTGAGCCGGCCGTCGACGTCCACCGAGCGCGGGTAGAGGTCGTTGGTGAGCACCGCGGCCGGGCCGACGAAGACGCCGTCCTCGACCACCGCCGGCTCGTACACCAGCGCGTGGTTCTGCAGTTTGACCCGGTCGCCGATCCGTACGCCGGGGCCGACGTAGGCACCCCGGCCGATGATGCAGTCGGCGCCGATCACCGCGTCCTCACGCACCTGGGCCAGGTGCCAGACGGTGGTGCCGGGGCCGAGCACGGCCCGGTCGTCGACGTCGGCGCTGGCCTCGACCCGGGCAACGGCGGCGGACCCGCCCTCGACTGTCCCCATGGCGCCCGACGATAGCGCCGGGCGGGGGGACGGGAGGGCGGGTCCGCGGGATTGGCCGGATCACCGCACGGGGCGGTGGGGCGGTGGGGCGGTAGGGGCCGGCGGCGCGGTCAGCGGCGCTCGGCGACGACGTTGCCGGGAGACGGGGCGCTGCTGCCGATCACCTTGCGGGCCAGCGAGCGCGGCGAGGTGAGGAAGCCGAAGCCCCAACTGAGGTGCATGGTGGCGAAGGCCACCGGAAGCATCGCCTTGGCCTTGGCGGAGAGGCCGCGCCCCTCGACCAGCGCGCCGCCGGTGATGCCCAGCAGGTAGGCGCCGGGCGCCGCCAGGAAGGCCGGGTGGACGGCCGCGCCGAGGACCAGCCCGAGCACCACGCCGAGGAAGGCGGCCGGCGGGGCGAGGTAGCGGAGGTTGACCGAGCCCTTGTGGTACCGGGTGACCACCCGGCGCCAGCGGCCGTAGTCCTTGTACTGCTTGGCCAGCGCCCGGACGTCGGGACGCGGCCGGTAGGTGACGCGCAGCTGCGGGGTGAACCAGACCAGGCCGCCGTCCTGCCGGATGCGGTAGTTCAGCTCCCAGTCCTGGGCGCGCACGAACTCCTCGTTGTAGCCGCCGAGCCGCTCCAGCACCTCGCGCCGGAACACCCCGAGGTAGACGGTGTCCGCCGGACCGGCCAGGCCGCCGGTGTGGAAGGCGGCGTTGCCGACGCCGATCTTGGAGGTCATCGCGGCGGCGACCGCGTTCTCCCACTCGGTCTCGCCCTCGGCGTGCATGACGCCGCCGACGTTGGCGGCCTCCATCTCGCCGAGCAGCCGGACCGCCGTGGTGATGTAGCCCGGGGTCAGCAGGCCGTGGCCGTCGACGCGGACCACTATCGGGTGGCTGGAGCCGCGAATGGCGGCGTTCAACCCGGCGGGCGTACGACCGGTGGGGTTCTCCACGGTGCGTACCCGCGGGTCCTCGGCGGTCAGTTCGGCGGCGATCTCCGCGGTGCGGTCGGAGGACGGACCGAGGGCGATCACCACCTCCATCGGGCCGGCGTAGTCCTGTTCCAGGATGTGCCGGACGGCCGTGCGCAGGTGTCGTTCCTCGTTGAGCACCGGCATGATCACGGAGACCGCCGGCAGCTCCTCAGCAGCCTTGGTGTTCATCGGGGCCAACCGTACCGGTGCGGGCGGGCCGCCGTCCTGTCCCGGTCCGGGCTGCTCCGCAGGCCCCGGGGTCCGGGGCGGCCGGAGGAACGTTTCACCGATCGAGGCCCACCGTACTCCCAGGCCACGGCGCGCCCTCACCCGGCCCGGGGGAGGGCGCCCCTACCATCCGAGAGATGCCCGTCTCCCTCCTCTACGCCCGGTCCGGGGCCCAGCCCCGACGGCACCGTCCATGGCCCCGCCGGCTGGCCACGGGCATCGCCCTCAGCGTCCTCGCCACCTCCGGCGGCGGCTGGGCGCTCCTGCACGGCCTCGGCTCGATCGACCGGGTGGACGCCTTCAGCAACGACCAGGCCCGGCCGGCCGACGACGGCTCCACCACCTTCCTGGTGGTCGGCACCGACGAGCGTGACGGCATCCCGGAGCGGACGCTCAAGGACGTGCTGCACGCCGGCGGCGAGTCCTGCCACTGCACGGACACGATGATGATCGTCCAGCTCTCCGGGGACGGTTCGCGGGCCACTGTGATCAGCATCCCCCGCGACTCCTACGTCGACATCCCCGCCCACCGGGACCGGGTCACCCGCAAGGAGGTCCCGGCCGGCAAGGGAAGGATCAACGCCGCGTACGGGCTGGGCGGGCCGCAGCTGACCGTCGCCACCGTCGAACAGAACACCGGGCTGCGGATCGACCACTACCTACAGGTGAACTTCGCCGGGTTCGTCTCCGCCGTGGACGCCGTCGGCGGGGTGCGGGTCTGCACCGCCAAGCCGCTCAAGGACGAGTACTCCGGCCTCGACCTGCCCGCCGGCACCAGCACCCTGGACGGCGCGGGGGCACTCAAGTACGTCCGGGCCCGGCACCTGGACGGCAGCTCCGACCTGGGCCGGATGCACCGGCAGCAGAAGCTCGTCGCCCAGCTGCTGCACCAGCTGACCAGCGGCGGCACCCTGCTCAGCCCGGTCCGGCTGGCCCGGGTGACCGACAGCGTCCTCGGCTCGGTCAAGGCCGACAAGGGCCTCACGGCGGACGACCTGATCACCCTGGCGACCCGGATGAAGGACCTCACCGCCGGGCGGGCCGACTTCGCGACCGTGCCGCTGTCCGCGGTGGACCACCAGGTCCCCGGGTGGGGCTCGACGGTGCTCTGGGACCGGGCCGGGGCGCGGGCGCTGTTCGACGCGGTACGGGCCGGACGGCCGCCGACGGAGGCGACGGCCTCCGCCGCGCCGTCCGGCGCTTCCGGACCGGCCGCGGCGACGCCGCCGGCGACGCCCACGGCGGTGCCGGCCGTCGCCCCCGAGCAGGTGCACGTCCAGGTGTTCAACGCGGCGGGGGTCGCCGGGCTGGGGGCCCGGGCCGACGCCGATCTGCGGCGGGCCGGTTTCGCCACCACCGGTGCGCCGTCCAACGCCCCGGTCGGGACGGCGGGCGGACGGAGCGTGATCCGGTACGACCCGCGCTGGGCCGAGTCGGCCCGGACGCTGTCCGGCGCGCTGCCGGAGGCCGAGCTGACGCCCGTCCCGGGGCTGGGGCCGACGCTGCAGGTGTACGTGGGCGGGGACTACCCGGCGGCCGCAAGCCCGCCGCCCGCAAGCCCCTCGCTCGGGAGCCCGCCGCTCGGGAGCCCGCCGCCCGCAAGCCCCTCGCTCGGCGCGAAGACGGTGAGTCCCTCGGTAGTGAGTCCCTCGGCGGCGGTGCCGGCACCGCCGCCGCCTGCGCCGACCGCCCAGGCACCCGGCGCGGGCACCGGCGCGGCGGCGGCCGACACGGCCGCGGGGGCCGGGCGGGCGAGCGACATCATCTGCCCCTGAGTCGGGCCCGAACCGCCACTCCCCCGCCCCCGGAGGTGCGCGGGAGGCAGGGAAGCAGGGCAGCCGCGGACGGACGGGAAGGGGCAGGGTGCGCATCGGCACCCTGCCCCTTCCTGCCGGGCGTCCCCCCGGCCCCCCGACCGGGGGGACGCCCTCGGGAGTCCGTCCGAGGTCGGACCGGTCCGACCCCGGACGGACCGGGTCAGTCCGTCGCGATGGCCGAGAGGACGTTCATCCGACCGGCCCGGAAGGCCGGGACGAGGGCGGCCAGCAGACCGATGACCACCGAGGCGGCCAGCGTGGCGACGATCGTCCCGACCGGGACGGCGAGCGCCTCCAGCCCCTGCGACTTGAGCACCTGCTGGCCGGTGATCCCCCAGGCCAGGCCGAGGCCGGTGCCGAGCACCGCGCCGAACAGCGCGATCACCACGGATTCGAGGCGGATCATCCGGCGGAGCTGGCGGCGGGAGAGCCCGATCGCCCGGAGCAGGCCGATCTCGCGGGTCCGCTCGACCACCGAGAGCGCCAGGGTGTTGACGACGCCGAGCACCGCGACCACGATCGCCAGGCCGAGCAGGCCGTAGATCATGTAGAGCAGGGTGTTGACCTGCTCCTGGACGAGCTCCTTGTAGCCGGCCTGGTCGCGGACGGAGGCCTGCGGGTACTCCTTGAGTGACTCCTCCAGTGCGGCGAGCGTCTTGGTGACGTCCGCCCCGGAGACGGCCTTGCCGAAGAGCACCGCGTCGACCGGCAGGTCGGCGGCCGGGACCGCCTTCGTCACGGCGGCGAGGTCGGCGAAGGTGGAGCCGTCGAAGAGCGAGTTGCCCTTGGTCATGACGACCCCGACCGGCAGCGACTGGGTGCGCCCCTTGCCGTAGTCGATCCTGACGGTGTCGCCGACCTTGAGGCCGTGCTCCTTGGCGTAGTCCTCGCCGACGGCCAGCGAGCCCTGCTTGAGCGACTCGGCGGTGCCCGCCTTGACCGGCAGGCGGAAGTCGTCGGCGAAGGTGGCGGAGACGGCGGAGATGCCGTCCTCCGTGGTCCTGCCGTCCGGCGTGGTGAAGACCGCCGGGAGGAACTTCTGCTCGGTGACGTGGTCCACGCCCGAGGTCTTCCGCACCGCGTCGACCATGCCCGGGGTGATGCCGGTCTGCCCCGCCGAGATGATGTAGTCGGCGCCCACCGAGCGGTCGATCTGCTGGTTGGTGGACTCGATCACCGACGAGGTGAAGACCGAGGCACCGATCACCAGCGCCAGTCCGATCATCAGCGCGGCGGCCGTGGCGCCGGTCCGCCGCGGGTTGCGCATCGCGTTGCGCTGGGCGAGCCTGCCGGACGGGCCGAACAGCGAGGGCAGGAACGCCCCCAGCACCCGGACCACGGTGGTGGCCAGCAGCGGGCCGAGGACCACGAAGCCGACCAGGGTGAGGAACACTCCCAGGCCCAGGTACTGGCCGCCGGTGGCGGCCTTCTCCGCCTTCGCGGCCAGGACCAGCAGGCCCCCGCCGCCCGCCGTCAGCACCAGGCCGAGGACCGCCCGGACGGTGTTGGACCGGGCCTCGGCCGGGGTCCCGTGGTCGCGCAGGGCGGCGATCGGCGCGATCCGGCTGGCCCGGCGGGCCGGGATCCAGGCCGCGAGCACGGTGATCACGATGCCCACCGCGTACCCGGCGAGCGGGACGTTCAGCCCGATCTTCAGGTCCGAGGCGCTGAGGTGCATGCCGGCGGCGTTCATCAGCTGGATCAGGCCGACCGCGAGGCCGAGCCCGGCACCGATGCCGAGCGTCGAACCCACCGCGCCGAGGAGCAGTGCCTCCACCAGCACCGAGCGGTTGACCTGGCGGCGGCTGCCGCCGACGGCACGGAGCAGGCCGATCTCCCGGGTGCGCTGGGCGACCAGCATCGAGAAGGTGTTGATGATCAGGAAGCCGCCGACCAGCAGCGAGACACCGGCGAACCCGAGCATGGCGTACTTCATGAAGTCCAGGAAGGACCCGACGTCCTTGGCCCCCTCCTCCTTCTGCTCGGCGGCCGTCTTCGCCTGGTAGCCGCCGCCGAGCTTGGCGAGGGCGTCGGCCTTGAGCTGGTCGTCGGAGCGGCTGCCGTCGCCGAACAGCTCGACGGAGGTGTAGGCGGCCTGCCCCAGCAGGAGGCCCTGCGCCGTCGGGGTGTCGAGGAAGGCCAGTGCCGCGCCCGGGTTGGTGGTCCTGAAGGTGGCGATACCGGCGATGGTGAGGTCGTGCTTGCCGTCCGCGGTGAGCACGCGCAGCTTCCCGCCGAGGGCGAGACCGGCCTTCTTCGCCGTGTCGGCGTCGAGCACGACCTGGTCGGCGCCCTGCGGCGCGTGACCGGAGGTGATCTCGACCGGGTTGCGCGGGGTGTCCGCCCAGTTGCCGGTCATCGTCGGGGCGCCGTTGGTCGGGCCGACCTTCTTGTTGGTGGCCGGGTCGACCAGGACGGCGTTGGTGACGAAGATCTGACCGATCGCGGACTTCACGCCGGGAACGACGGAGACCTTCTGGAGGGTGTCGACGGGTATCGTCCGCGCCTTGCCCCGGGCGTCGTCGTCCTCCTCGCCGAACTCGGCCTTGGCCGGCTGGACGGAGAGGTCGGAGGCGGTCGAGGCGAAGAGCTTGTCGAAGGTGCTGGTCGCGGTGTTGGAGAACACCAGCGTCCCGGAGACGAACGCGACCGACAGCACGACCGCGACCAGGGAGAGCAGCATCCGGCCCTTGTGGGCGAAGAAGCTTCTGAGTGACGTCTTGAGCAGCATGGTCCGGTGTCCCCCGCGCTCAGCTGGTGCGCTTGCCGTCGAAGCGGCGCATGCGCTCCAGGACGGAATCAGCGGTCGGGGCGTACATCTCGTCGACGATCACGCCGTCGGCGAGGAAGAGCACGCGGTCCGCGTAGCCGGCGGCGACCGGGTCGTGGGTGACCATGACGATGGTCTGGCCCAGCTCGTCGACCGAGCGGCGCAGGAAGGAGAGCACCTCGGCGCCGGAACGGGAGTCGAGGTTTCCGGTGGGCTCGTCCCCGAAGATGATCTCCGGGCGGGCGGCCAGCGCCCGGGCCACCGCGACGCGCTGCTGCTGGCCGCCGGAGAGCTGGGTCGGGCGGTGCTTGAGGCGGTCCGCCAGGCCGACGGTCTCCACCACCCGGTCGAGCCAGGCGGCGTCCGGCTTGCGCCCGGCGATGTCCATCGGGAGCGTGATGTTCTCCAGCGCGTTCAGTGTCGGGAGCAGGTTGAACGCCTGGAAGATGAAGCCGATCTTGTCCCGGCGCAGCTTGGTGAGCTGCTTGTCCTTCAGGCCGGTGATCTCGGTGTCACCGATCCAGATGCGTCCCTCGGTGACCGTGTCCAGCCCGGCCAGGCAGTGCATCAGGGTCGACTTGCCGGAGCCCGAGGGCCCCATGATCGCGGTGAACCGGCCGCGCTGGATGTCGACGTCGACCGCGTCCAGCGCGGTGACCCTGGTCTCGCCCGAACCGTAGGCCTTGGTCACCTGACGCGCCGAGGCGGCGGCGGCAGGGGCACCGCCGGGAAGCTGGGGGTCGTACACGGCTGCTGCTGCCGTCGTCACGTGCGTCTCCTAAGAAGTGGGCCCACCCGTTGCCCCCAGCCTCGTCCTCACCACCTGCCCTGCGACATCGCGCAGGGGATAGTTCTTGACCGGGAGTTAGCCCCACCCTCCCGGTGTACCGGAAGCCCGGACCCGACAGAGGCGGGCCCGTTTCGGACGGGTGGGGACAGGAACCACGTTAGGAGTCGGGGCCCACCGTCCTCGTCATCCGACGGGAGGAAGAGGCCCAACCGTAGTTGTACGGGGCGCGGCACCCCTCCCCCTAGGGGTAGCCGCGCCCCACCTCAGGGTGGGCCCGTACGGGAACGCTTCTGACGCTCGGTCATCCCGTTTCGGTTCGCATCCGCACCGGCCGCGGGGGGCGGCCCGGGACGCCCGGTCAGGAGGCCAGGACCGGCGTGGCGAGCCGCTCCAGCGCGGTGGCGAACCCGTCCACCACCGGGCGGAGCAGCACGTCCGTCTCACGCTCGATCACGGTGGCGCCGTCCTCCCGGACGGTGATGTGGCGGTCGAGCACGAACCAGCCCTGGGTGATGTGACCCGCCCCCATCGAGCTGAGCACCGGACGCAGCGCGTAGTCCACCGCCAGCACGTGCGCGGTGGAGCCGCCGGTGGCGAGCGGCAGGACGGCCTTGTCCCGGAGCGCGAACTGCGGCAGCACGTCGAGCAGCGTCTTGAGCAGGCCCGAGTAGGCGGCCTTGTAGACCGGGGTGCCGATCACCACGCCGTCGGCCTCGGCGAACAGCTCCAGGGCGGCCACTATCTCCGGATGCGAGAAGTCGGCGGTGAGCAGGGCGTGCGCCGGGAGGCTGCGCACCTCGAAGGGGACGACGCGGTGGCCGCGCGACTCCAGCTGTGCGTCCACGTGGCGCAGCAGGCGGGTGGTGCGGGAGGTGGCGGACGGGGAGCCGGAGACGGACAGGACGGTGGCCATGGGTTCACCTCGGGGAGGAAGCGGGCGGAACTGCGGGCGGCACGGCACCTCGGCGGCGTCGGACCCACCGGCCCGGCGGCGGGCCGGACGGACGGCGGGCCGGGCGGGGCAGCGGTCAGCGCGCTGCGCGGGCAGCGTCGAGAAGGGGGAGAAGAGGAGGGAGTGGCGGGTTCGACGGTCGAGCGTCAGCCACAACAGAGCGAACAGGACACACGCAGAAGGTCGACGTGACGCCGACGCGTGAGGGTCCATCGCTGATCCATGGCATTCATGCAAACACGCAGCGTTCCGGACGGTCAAGGATCGTCCCGGCAGCCGAACACCAGGTGAGACGGATGGTGAGACGGCAGGTGCGGCGGGTGGCGGCCCGGAGGCCCCGCGGGCTGTGCGGCGGACGCCCCGCGAGCGGCTCGGCGGGCCCCGCGGAGGACGGCGCGGCGGGGCCGGACGGTGCATGGCGGGCGAACGACCGGTGCGCGGCGCGGCGGTGGCGTGCGGTGGCGGGCCGGGCACCCCGCGTACGCCCGTCCGGGACCTTGCCGCGGAACGATCCGGCGCGTGCATCAAAACTGCTACAAGGGTCCTGGTGAGGGCCCCGGGGGGAGTCACCGCACCCGGCGTCGGGCATCCTCTCCCACATGAACACGTGGCAGGAGGGCCGCCCCGGTGGCGGCGGGAACTCGTACGGCAGCGGCAACGGTGGCGGTGGCGGCGCGTACGGGCAGAGCGGTGGCGGCGCCCAGGCCGAGCCGCCGCTGCCCTCCTCGATGAACCCGCGCGGCCCGGGCGCCCCGGCGCCCCGGCAGCCGCAGCCGCCGCAGTCCCCGCCCCAGCAGTACGGGCAGCCGGCGGGCGGCGGGCGGCCGGGCGGCGGTCAGCCGCAGCCGCAGCCGCCCGGGTACGGGCCGGCCCAGGGCTACGGCCGGCCGCAGCAGTACGGGCAGCCCGACGGGCGACCGGGGGTACCCCCGCAGGGGACGCCCGGCGGCCCCGGCGCACCCGGGGGGCCGATAACCCCCGGCGGCTCCCAGCCGCCCTCGGCCGCCCGTCCGTCGCGTTGGCCGCGGCGCCGGATCGTCAAGTGGTCGGTCTTCGGCGTCCTGATCGCGCTGATGGTCACGACCGTCTCCACCTGGTTCTGGGCGGACTCCAAGCTCAACCACGAGAACGTGCTCGCCGACTACCCCGGCCGCCCCGCCGCGGGCAAGGGCACCAACTGGCTGATCGTCGGTTCCGACAGCCGCAACGGCCTCTCCGACTCCCAGGAGGAGGACCTTCACACCGGTCACGCGGGCGGCAAGCGCAGTGACTCGATGATGGTCCTGCACGTCGGGGAGAACGGGAACACCCTGATGAGCATCCCGCGCGACTCGTGGGTGCCGATCCCGGACCACCCGGGCGACAACGGCAAGACCGTCAAGTCCGCTCCCGCGAAGATCAATTCGGCCTTCGCGCTGGGCGGCGGGAAGCTGCTGGCGCAGACCGTCGAGATGAACACCGGCATCCGCATCGACCACTACGCCGAGATCGGCTTCGCCGGCTTCGTGGGCATCGTCGACTCGGTCGGCGGCGTGGACATGTGCATCGAGCAGGACGTCAAGGACAAGGACTCCGGCCTCGACCTCAAGGCCGGCTGCCAGACCCTCAGCGGCACCCAGTCGCTGGCCTTCGTCCGCCAGCGCCACCAGATGGCCGACCAGGACCTCGGCCGGATGCGCAACCAGCAGCAGTTCCTCGGCGCCCTGGCCAAGCAGGCGGCCTCCCCCGCCACGGTGCTCAACCCGTTCACCTTCTACCCGCTGGTCTCCTCCGGCCTCGGCACCCTGATCGTCGACGAGGACGCCGGACTGACCGACCTCGGCTCGCTGTTCCTCGCCATGAAGGACGTCAACGGCGGCAGCGGCAAGAGCATCACCGTGCCGATCGCCAACCCGGACTTCAGGACCAGCACCGGGGAGTCGGCGGTCAAGTGGGACACCGCCAAGGCGAAGCAGGTCTTCGAGGCCTTCAAGAACGACACGGCCGTGCCCGAGGTCAAGTGACCGCGGGTCCTGCGTGACGCCGTGTAACGCTCCCGACACAATGGGTGGATGTCTCTCGTCACCGCGCTGATCTACCGCCGCCGTCACCGCCTCCTGGGCCGCCTGGTCCAGGAGGCGCTCGCCGTCTACGGGATGGAGGTGCCGGCCGCCGCCGAGATCGGGCCCGGCCTGGTCGTCTTCCACCGCGGCTTCGGCACCGTCCTGCACCCGTACACCACGCTCGGCTCGGGCGTGACGCTGTACAACGGCGTGACCGTCGGCCGGGCCGACCCGTGGGTGCCGCAGGAGCTGAGCCCGATGCGCCGCGTGGTGGTCGAGGACGGCGCGGTGCTCTGCGCGGGCGCCAAGGTGGTCTGCAAGGAGGGCGTGCTGACCGTGGGGGCGGGCACCGTCGTCGGCGCCAACGCGGTGCTCACCCGTTCCACCGGCCCGGGCGAGGTCTGGGCCGGCGCCCCCGCCCACAAGGTGGGGACGCGGGCGGGATGGGACGGTGAGCGACCGCGCGTGGCGCCGCAGGCGGTGGCGGCGGTGACGGGACCCTAGGCGCCGGCGCCCGGTGACCCGGCGGCGCGGACCGGACCGGACCGGACCGATCAGGGGACGACGATCTGCCGGAGGTGGCCCGTGGCGCACTCCGCGTACCGCTGGACCGGCTCGCCCTCCCCGTCGCACCCCTCCGTCTCGCCGGCGAACCCGTAGTGGATCTCCGGCCCACCGGCGCCGCCGGTCCACCAGGCATCCGCCAGGTGCACCACGAGGGTGGCCGGGTGGTGCGGCTCGGGGCGCTCCAGGACGAGCTCGCGGAGGGTCTCGCCGGGCCGGAAGGCGATCACCGTCTCGCTGGTCCGGATCCGCGCCCGGCCGTCCCCCCGGTCACAGGCCCAGTAGGCGGCCACCTTGACGTCCAACCGGCCCTCGACGCTGCCCTCGCCCGGGCGGACGTACTCCTCCTCGGGCACCCAGCGGGCGTGGTTGCGGATGTCGTCCGGCCCGAACCACTCCGCCCAGGTGACCCAGTAGCCGGCGACCCGTTTGAGCGTCATGCCCTCGCGCACGATCCGCACCGGGATGCGGGTCAGGTTCGCCGGCTCGTCGACGAGCAGCACGCGGCCCTGGCGGTCGACACGGGTGCCCCTGTGCGCCTCGAAGGACAGGACGGTCACCTGCTCGAACGTCACCTCGGCGTCGTCCCTGCGTCGACTCGACTGACTCATGGGTGGAACCACCTTGCCGGAGAGCTGAGTTGGTCGGCAGCGGGCACCCCGGAACCGGTGATCCACCCGCGCCAGGGCAGCCTACGGTGCACGGACGGTCGCGATCCGTGATTCCGACGAACCCGCCCGAACCGGTCGGTGCGCGGCTATTCTGCGCGTGCACACCACGTGGAGGAGGTCGGTCCCGAATGGGCGACGCACACTGGCGGGAGCTCCACCGGGAGCCGATCCACAGCGCGTACGGACGCGGCACGGACCGGGTGACCTTCGCCCTCCCGGACGGCCGCGAGGGCGTCTACCACCTCGCGAACGAGTACTCGGCCGCCACCGTCGTCGCCCTGACCCCGGACCGGCGGATCCTCCTGACCAGGCAGTTCAGGCCCGGCCCGCAGGCCCTGCTGTACGAGCTGCCGGGCGGCGTGGTGGAACCCGGCGAGGCGCCGGAGCACGCCGCGTCCCGCGAACTCGCCGAGGAGACCGGCTACCGGGGCACCGTCGAACTCGCGGCCGCCGCCTGGCACGACGCCTACTCCAACGCCCGCCGCTACGCCTTCGTCGCCACCGACTGCACCCCCGCGTCCCGACCGGCGCCCGACCGGGACGAGTTCATCGAGGTCGTAACGATGCCGCTGGAGGAGTTCAGGGCCACCGTGCTGCGGCGCGGGCTGCTCACCGACGTCGGGCCGGCCTACCTGGGCCTGGACCACCTCGGGTTGCTGTAGGCCGATCCAGCGGAGCTCGCCGGAGGGCCACCGGGCCGTGGCAGGATCGGGCGGACGTTTCCCCACCACTCCCGGAGGCATCCCGTGGCCGAGCAGCTGTACGCCGTCCTCAAGACCAACCACGGTGACATCACCGTCAAGCTCTTCCAGTTCCACACCCCGAAGACCGTGCGCAACTTCGTCGAACTCGCCGAGGGCGCCCGGGAGTGGACCGATCCGGCGACCGGGGAGCCGAGCACCGCCCGGCTCTACGACGGCACCACGTTCCACCGGGTCATCCCCGGCTTCATGATCCAGGGCGGCGATCCGCTCGGCACCGGCACCGGCGGTCCCGGCTACTCGTTCCCGGACGAGTTCCACCCCGAGCTCTTCTTCACCAAGCCCTACCTGCTGGCGATGGCCAACTCGGGCCCCAACTCCAACGGCTCCCAGTTCTTCATCACCGTCCGCGCGACCCCGCACCTGAACCGCAAGCACACCATCTTCGGCGAGGTCGCCGACGAGGCCGGCCGGAAGGTCGTCGACTCCGTCGCCGCCACCCCCACCGGCCCGGGCGACCTCCCGCTCGACGCCGTGGTCGTCGAGTCGGTCGTGATCGAGCGCCGCTGACGTCGTACCGTCGCCGCGCGACGACGCACTCGACTTCGCGCTCGACGGCGCGCGGGCGGCCCGCCGAAGGCTCCGGAGCGGGGGCCGACCCGTCCGGCCTCCCGCTTCCCGCCCCCTACGCCGGGCGGGCGAACACCAGCTCCAGCACCGCCCGCGCCAACTCCTCGACGTCCGCCTCGCCCCGGCTCTCCGGCAGGGCGCCGTTCAGCCAGAGGGCGGCGAAGCCGTGCGCCAGCGACCAGGCCGCGATCGTCGACAGCCGGTCCGCGCCCCCCGACGGCGACAGCTTCCGGCCACTCGCCGCCAGCACCGCGCCCGCCCGCTCCCTCGCCGCGGCCATCTCCGGGTCGTCCGCCCGGTACAGCTCCGGCCGGAACATCACCTCGAAGTACGCCCGGTGGTCGACCGCGAACCGCACGTACGCCACCCCCGCCCCGAACGGGTCCCCCGCCGCGCGCTCCAGGCTGTCCGCGAACAGCTCGAACCCCTCCGCCGCCACCGCGGTCAGCACGCCCGCCTTGTCGCCGAAGTGGTGCGCCGGCGCGGCGTGCGACACCCCCGCCCGCCGTGCCAGCTCGCGCAGGCTCCACCCCGACGGCCCGGACTCGGCGACGGCGGCCAGCGCGGCGTCCAGTACCGCCCGCCGCAGGTTCCCGTGGTGGTAGCCCGGTCGTTCCTGGTCGGTCGTCGCCATGTCCGTTCCTCTCCTGGGTGATCCCCCCACCTTATCTAGTCATTGACAAGATTACCTCCGGGGGGCAATCTTTCCAGTGACAAGATTGGAGTCCGACCATGGCCCCCCTGATCGCGCTCGTCGGCGGCTTCGCCGTCCTCCGCCTGCTCGGCCTGATCGCCGTCGACGGCCTCGACGCCTGGCAGCCCGCCGTCCGCGGCGCCCTGGCGCTGATGTTCGTCACCACCGGCGTGCCGCACTTCGTCCCGTCCTGGCGCCGCCAGTTCGTCGCGATGGTCCCGCCGGCGCTCCCCGCCCCCGCGCTGCTCGTCACCGTCACCGGCGCGCTGGAGCTGGCCGGCGCCGCCGGACTCCTGGTGCCCCCGCTCGCGCCCTTCGCCGCCGCCGGACTCGCCCTGCTGATGCTCGCGATGTTCCCGGCCAACGTCCACGCGGCCCGCCACCGCCTGACCCTCGCGGGGAGGCCGGTCACCCCGCTGCCCGCCCGCACCGCGCTCCAGGTGCTCTTCGTCGCCGCAGCCGTCGCCGCAGCCGTCTGACGGGCCGGGCGGGGCCCGCCGGGGCCGCACGGCCAGGCCGCCCCGGCCGGCCCGGAAAAAGCGCGGACGCGGCCCGCATGGTGCGGGCCGCGTCCGAGTGCGGTGAAAGGGACCGGCCCCTACTCCACGATGCCGGAAGCGGCGATGGTGACCTTGGCCGACGGGCGGCCGCTGCGCGAACCGAGCGCCTCGATCTTCTTCACCAGGTCCAGGCCCTCGACGACCTCGCCGAAGACGACGTGCTTGCCGTCCAGCCAGTCGGTCACGATGGTGGTGATGAAGAACTGCGAGCCGTTGGTGTTCTTGCCCGCGTTGGCCATCGAGAGCTGGCCCGGCTTGGTGTGCTTGAGCTGGAAGTTCTCGTCCGCGAACTTCTCGCCGTAGATGCTCTTGCCACCGGTGCCGTCGCCACGGGTGAAGTCGCCGCCCTGGAGCATGAAGTCCGGGATGACGCGGTGGAACGACGAGCCCGCGTAGCCGAAGCCGTGCTGGCCGGTGGCCAGCTCGCGGAAGTTCTGGGCGGTCTTCGGGACGATGTCGTCGAAGAGCGTGAAGACGATGCGGCCGGCCGGCTTGTCGTCGATGGTGATGTCGAAGTAAACGTTGGAACCCATGCAGGGATCATGGCATGTCGCGCGCCCGGGCGCGCGACACCCCCCGAAGCCCGGGCACGCCGCGACGGGGAGGGCGACGCGCCCCGGGCCGGTCCACGGGCCGTGCCTCAGCCCGGCCTGTGCGCGAGCAGGAACGCCTGCGCGGTCTTGTCCTCGCCCACCGGCTCGCGGACCAGGCGGGTGGTGACCGTCAGGCCCGCCCCGGCGGCCAGTGCCGTGACGTGGTCGGGCTGCCGGCGGCGGAAGTCCAGGACCACCGGGTGGCCGAACGGCCGGTCGACACGGAGCGGCCGGTCGCCGACCTGGAAGGCCAGCAGGAGGTGGCCGCCGGGCGCGAGGACGCGGTGGAACTCGGCGAAGACCCGGGGCAGGTGCTCCTCCGGGGTGTGGATGATCGAGTACCAGGCCACCGCTCCGGCCAGCTCGCCGTCGGCGTAGGGGAGTTCCAGCAACGAGCCGACCTCGAACCGGAGCCCGGGATAGGTGGCCCGGGCCACCTCGACCATGCGCGGGGAGAGGTCGAGGCCCGAGACGTCCAGGCCCAGCCGGGCCAGGTGATCGGTCACTCGGCCCGGTCCGCAGCCGAGTTCGACCGCCCGGCCGTCGCCCACCAGCTCGGCGAAGGCCGCCAGCATCGCCCGGTCCAGCGGCTCGGCCGCCAGCTCGTCGCGGTAGCGGTCGGCGTAGTCGACGGCCACCGCGTCGTAGAACGCCCGGGCCGCGGTCAGGAACTCCGGTTCGGTCATGGTCCCCGACCCTATCGGGGCTAGCATCGCCGCCAGAAACAACCGGCCTAGGGGAAAAGGGACATGATGCGGATCGGGGTCTATCTGGCGCACCCTCGGACGGGCAGCTTCAACCACGCGCTGTTCGGGGCCGTCGTCGACGAGCTGCGGGAACGGCGCGGCTGCGAGGTCGTCGCGCACGACCTGTACGCGGAGGGGTTCTCCCCGCTGCTGACCCCCGAGGAGACGGAGACCGTGGCCGAGCACGGGCCGCAGCGGCCGGGGCCCGGTGATCCCCTACTCGCCCTCCACCGGGCCGAGGTGGCCGCCCTGGACGCGCTGGTCCTGATCCACCCGAACTGGTGGGGCATGCCGCCCGCCGTGCTCACCGGCTGGGTGCAACGGGTGCTCGTCCCGGGAGTGGCCTACAAGCTGGGCACGGCGGACGGCGAGCCGGTCGGGCTGCTGCGGGCCGGACGGGCACTGGTGCTGAACACCTCGGACACCCCGGAGGACCGCGAACGCGAGGAGTTCGGGGATCCGCTGCAACGGATCTGGGCGGCCTGCGTCCTGCCGTACGTGGGCGTCACCGACGTGCGCCGGCGGGTGTTCCGCACCGTGACGGACTCGTCCGGCGACGTCCGCGCGCAGTGGCTCCGCCAGGCGCGGCAGGAGGCCGCGGCGCTGATCGGCTGAGGCCGGCCGGAGGAACCGTGCGTCGCGCGTAGACGGCGGACCGGGGAGTGACCGTCCGGACCGGGACGTCCGGGTACCGGTGTGCGCGGGCGTGCTAGAACCGGCATCGGGTGTGAACGCTCACCCTGCACCGCACCCCGGCACCACCGCGTCACCGCGCAACCCCGCGCCCGTCCGTGGCGCGTCGTGCCACCCGTGCCACCTGCGTCACCCGTGCGATTCCGTGCAACCCCGGCCACCCAACAAGGGAGACCCATGTTCACCGCACACGCCCCCCGCCGCGCCCCCGTGCGCCTGCTGCTCGCCGCCTTCGCCGCCCTGGCGCTGCTGCTCTCCGGCGCCGCCGCCGCGACCACCGCCTCGGCCACCACGACCGGGCTGGACGGCGCCTGGGCCTGCTCCGTCCCGTCCGGGTACACCTACGACCAGGTGTCCATGAACCGGACCTGCAGCTCCGGCAGCTGGAACGCGCCGCAGTTCCACCTGCGCACCCCCGTCGACGGCCTGACCGCCTGTACCAGCGCGCCCGGCTTCGTCTACGACGCCATCACCTGGGGCAGCGCCTGCAGCCAGCAGCCCGGCGTGACCTCCAACGCGTACCGCCTGCGGACACCGTACGACGGCCTCACCGCCTGCATGGGCACCCCCGCCTTCACCTACGACCTGATCACCTACACGAGCGGGTGCAGCCTCAACCAGGGGACCCAGGCCACGACCTTCCGGCTGCGCAAGCCGGTCAACGGCCTCTGGGCGTGCCAGGTCCCGAACGGCTTCACCTACAGCGCCACCACCCAGAACTGGGACTGCAGCCACATCCAGGGCGTACCGTCCACCAAGTTCCTGCTGATCGGCTGAATACGGCCGTGGGGGCGGGCCGCCCGGCGGACGCCCGGTAGCCTGCCCCCATGGAGAACGACACGACGCCGGACGCCGAGCCGCTGCACTGGCAGAAGGGGACACTCGACCCCGACGCGCCCGTGCCCTGCCTGGAGATCGCCGCCGACGGGGACCTGATCCGGCTCCGCGAGTCGGACGCCCCCGCGCTCGTCGTCACCACCAGCAAGGCGAAGCTGCGCGCCTTCATCCTGGGCGTGAAGGCGGGCGAGTTCGACCACCTGGTCTGAGGGCCGGCACCCGGCCCGGGGGCCGGGGCGGTCGGGCCCGCCCGCCGTCAGACGAGGTCCAGCTCCGCGACGGCCTGGTCCCCGCTGAACTCGCCGGTCGGCCGGAAGCCGAGCTTCGCGTAGAACCCGCCGGGCCCGTCGTCGTCCGGCACGTAGGTGACGGTGACCCTGCTGCCGCCGCGCCGCCGGATCTCCTCGCCGACCTGCGCGACCGCGAACCGGCCGTAGCCCCGGCCCTGGGTGTCCGCGGCGATGTTGAGCCGCCACAGACCGGAGCGCGGGAGCTCGCCGGGCCGGTCCGGGTGGAAGGTGACGTCGAAGAAGGCCATCACGAACCCGACCAGCCGGTCGCCGTCGAGGATCAGCCGGGGCCAGGCGATCTCCCCGTGCGCGTAGGCCTCGGCCAGCGACTTGGCCACCGGCGAGACGAAGCGCTCCTGGTCGGGGCGGACCTTCAGTTCCAGTGCCGCGTCGATGTTCTGCGGGGTGATCGGTTCCAGGCGCAGCGACGGTGATGACGTAGACATGGCGGCCACCCTAGTGAGCGGCTCCCCGGGCCGTCGCCCGGATTTCACGGCGCCGGCGTGAACACCAGCGACGCGTTGTGCCCACCGAACCCGAAGGAGTTGGTGAGCGCGGCGGTCAGCCACCCCCGGCGCGGGGCGCCGGCGACCACGTCCAGCTCGACCGCCGGGTCCGGCACCTCCAGGTTGCGGGTGGCCGGCACCACCCCGTCACGCAGGGCCAGTACGGCGGCGAGCGCCCCCACCGCCCCGGCCGCGCCGAAGAGGTGACCGGTCATCGACTTGGTGGCGGTCACCACCGGGTGCCTCCCGATCGCCTCCAGGACGGACGCCGCCTCGACCAGGTCGCCCAGCGGGGTGGAGGTGGCGTGGGCGTGCACGTGGGCGACGTCCCGGGGCGAGAGCCCGGCCTCGGCCACCGCCCGGCGCATCGCCCGGACCTGCCCCTCGGCGGCGGCCCCGGTGATGTGGTGGGCGTCCGAGGTGACCGCCGCGCCGGCGAGGGTGGCATGGGCGCGGGCCCTGCGGGCGGCGGCGAAGCCGGCCCGCTCCAGGACGACGACCGCCGCGCCCTCGCCGATCACGAAGCCGTCGCGGCCGACGTCGAACGGCCGGGAGGCCCGCCCGGGCTCGTCGTTGCGGGTCGAATGGGCCCGGGCCTGGGCGAACCCGGCCAGCGGCAGCGGACAGATGCACGCCTCGGCGCCGCCGGCCACCACCACGTCGGCCCGGCCGAGCCGGATCAGGTCCAGACCGAGCGCGATCGCCTCCGCACCGGACGCGCAGGCGCTCACCGGGGTGTGCGCGCCGGCCCGCGCGCCCAGTTCGATCGACACCCAGGCCGCCGGACCGTTGGCCATCAGCATCGGCACGGTGTGCGGCGAGACCTTCCGGACCCCGGCGGCCTCCAGGACGTCGTCCTGGCCGAGCATGGTGAGGGCCCCGCCGGTGCCGGTGCCGATCACCACGGCCAGCCGCTCGCCGTCCACCTCGGGCGCCCCCGCGTCGGCCCACGCCTCACGGGCGGCGATCAGTGCGACCTGCTGGCAGCGGTCCAGCCGCCGGGCCTGCACCCGGTCCAGCACCCCGGACGGCTCGACGGCGAGCTGCCCGGCGATCCGGACGGGCAGACCGGACGCCCACTCCGCCTCGATCGGGCGGATCCCCGAGTCGCCGGCCAGCATCGCGGCCCAGGTCGAGGCGACGTCGCCGCCGAGCGGGGTCGTGGCGCCGAGGCCGGTGACGAGGACCGGCTCGGCGACGAGGCCGGCGGCACGGCCGGTGCGATCGGCACGGCCGGTGCGGTCGGCGTGGCTAGTGCGGTCGGCGTGGTCGCGGTGGTTGTCGGTACCCATCCAGGACGCTCCGTGGTTGTGGTGAGTGTTGTGAGGTCGACACAACCCGCCACATTGATGGATGCGGGTCGCTCTCGCCTCTTCAGCCACACTGTCACGGTCGTGACGGGTGTTCAGGCGCGCAAGCCGACCGATTCGACCGGTGGGAGTTTGTCAGAATCCTCCACATCGGCACGGATGCCCCCACGGCCGGCGGAGGTCAGTCGACGTCCGTCCCGAGGAGGTCGCCGGTCCGGTGCTCCTGGAAGTACTGCGCCGTCCGGTCGTTGCGCACCGCCTCCCAGAGCTGGGCGGCCGGGCCTTCGTCCAGCAGCACGACGCTCTGCCCGTCCCGGGTGTCGAAGCCGCCGAAGGGCGCGTTCATGAACCGCACGTCGTCGGCGCGCAACGATCGCAGGCTCCAGGCGAGCTGGTACAGGTCGGTGTTGGAGAGCCGGTCGTCGACCCCGACCACCTCGCCGACCGTGCCCAGCAGGCCGCCGAGCCTGGACGGGCTGGTCAGCGTGCCGGAGTCCATGACCTTCAGCATCAGCGCGCGCAGGAAGTTCTGCTGGCGCTTGGTGCGGTCGAGGTCGCCGCCGGGGAGGCCGTAGCGCTCGCGGACGTAGAGCAGCGCCTGCGCGCCGTCCATGTGGCGGGTACCGGCCTCCCAGGCCCGGGCCTCGCCGACGCCCTCGATGGTGCGCGGGACGGTGATGTCCACGCCGCCGACGGCGTCGGTCAGCGCGCGGAAGCCGTTCCAGTCGATCACGGCGACGTGGTCGATACGGATGCCGGTGAGGTTCTGCACGGTCTCGGTCATCAGCGCCGGGCCGCCCCAGGAGTAGGCGGCGTTCAGCTTGGCTTCGCCGTGGCCGGGGATCGGCACCCAGGTGTCGCGGGGGAGCGAGACCAGGGTGGCGGAGCGGCGGTCGTCGGAGAGGTGCAGCAGCATCATGGTGTCGCTGCGGGCCGCACCCGCCTGCCAGGCCGGGCCCTTGGCGGCGCTGCCGGTGGTCGGGGCGTCGGAGCGGGCGTCCAGGCCCACCAGCAGCAGGTTGAGGCCGCTCGCCGGGACCGGCCGGGGCTGGGCGGACTCCGGCGCGGTGGGGAAGGCGTCCGGGATCCGGTGGACGGAGGAGGCGTAGTGCTCGGCGGTCCAGTACAGGGCGCCGCACCCGCCGACGACGAGGACCAGCAGCATGGAGAGCGTCCAGAGCAGGACGCGCCGGGTACGGCGGCGTCGGGCCGGCGGCTCGGGAGTCTCGGGGCTCTCAGGGTTCTCGGGGCTCTCGGGACCGGAGGCGGACGCGTCAGCCTCCCGGGCATCAGGGTCCCGGGCGTCGGGACCGGGGCCGGGGGGACCGGTCGGCGGGGCGGTGGACCCGGCGCGCGGCTCGAACAGGCTCAGCCCGGACGGGGCCCGCACCTCCCCCGGACGCTCCGCCCCCGCCCCGCCCGTCACTTCGTCGTCCGTCCGGCCGTCCACCCGTTCGCCATCCGCCACCATGCGCGCATTGTGCCGCCGGTCACAGTCGCCGCGCGGGGTTTCCGCCGAGCCCGCGCCCGCGTGCGCGCCCCCTGCCCGGAAAGTGAGGCTGCGGCGGCCGAAACCGGAGGTCACACGGGACGGCATGGGCCCGGCTCGTGCGGCCGGATAGCATCGGTGGGCGCGGCCCCCACCGGGACCGTCACCCTCAGCTCGTTCCGAAGGGGAAACCGTGACCCTCCGCATCTCCGTGATCGGCACCGGCTATCTCGGTGCCACCCACGCCGCCGCCATGGCGGAGTTCGGCTTCGAGGTGCTGGGCCTGGACATCGACCCGGAGAAGATCGCCACCCTGACCGCGGGCCAGGTGCCGATGTACGAGCCGGGCCTCTCCGAGCTCCTGCTCAAGCACGTGGCGGGACACGAGGGTTCGACCGGCCGACTGCGGTTCACCACCTCCGCGAAGGAGGCTGCCGAGTTCGGCGACGTGCACTTCGTCTGCGTCAACACCCCGCAGCGCAAGGGCGAGTTCGCCGCCGACATGTCGTACGTCGACGCGGCCGTCGACGCGCTCGCGCCGCACCTGACCCGCCCGGTGCTGGTGGTCGGCAAGTCCACCGTCCCGGTCGGTTCGGCGAGCCGGCTGGCCGAGCGGCTGGCCGCACAGGCACCGGTCGGCGAGGCCGCCGAACTGGCCTGGAACCCGGAGTTCCTCCGTGAGGGCTTCGCCGTCCAGGACACCCTGCGCCCGGACCGGATCGTGATCGGCACCCGCGACGGCCGCGCCGAGCAGCTGCTGCGCCAGGTGTACGCGGAGCCGATCGCCGCCGGGGTTCCGTTCCTGGTCACCGACTACGCCACCGCCGAGCTGGTGAAGACCGCCGCCAACTCCTTCCTCGCCACCAAGATCTCCTTCATCAACGCGATGGCGGAGGTCTGCGAGGCGGCCGGAGCCGACGTCACCCAGCTGAGCAAGGCGCTCGCGCTGGACGAGCGGATCGGCGGCAAGTTCCTCAACTCCGGTCTCGGCTTCGGCGGCGGCTGCCTGCCGAAGGACATCCGGGCGTTCATGGCCCGGGCCGGCGAGCTGGGCGCCGATCAGGCGCTGACCTTCCTCCGCGAGGTCGACTCGATCAACATGCGCCGCCGCTCCCGGATGGTCGAGCTGGCCCGCGAGCAGTGCGTCGGTGGCTTCCTGGGCCGCCGGGTCGCCGTCCTCGGCGCCGCGTTCAAGCCCAACTCCGACGACATCCGGGACTCCCCCGCGCTCAACGTCGCCGCCCAGATCCAGCTGCAGGGCGCACAGGTCACCGTCTACGACCCCAAGGCGATGGACAACGCCCGCAAGATGTTCCCCGGCCTGACGTACGCCGGCTCGCCGCTGGAGGCCGCCGAGGGCGCGCACGTCGTCCTGCACCTCACCGAGTGGCAGGAGTTCCGCGAGCTCGACCCCGCCGAACTGGGCGCGGTGGTCGCCGAGCGCCGCCTCCTGGACGGCCGCAACGTGCTCGACGCCGACGCCTGGCGTGCCGCCGGCTGGACCTACCGGGCCCTCGGCCGCCCGAGCTGACCCGACCGGGACGGCGCCCCGGTCAGTGGGCCGCCGGTCAGTGCCCGATCGGCGCCCGCCCGCATCCGGACGGGGCACCCGCTGCTGCTACAGGTAGACGTCCGAGACCTCGAACGTCTGGACGCTCAGCGCACCACAGCCCGACCAGAAACGGCCGCCCTGGATCAGGGTGTCCTCGTAGTACCGGTAGCGCTGGCCGTCGCCGTCACCGACGCCGGTGACCCAGCGCTTGACGAGGGCGCCCTCCACCCCGGGCCCGCTGAACCGGGACAGGTCGAAGGTGAGCCACTGCGCGTTCTGGTAGTTGGCGGCGACGATGACCAGCTTGTGGTTGACGCCGTCGTACGCGGCGACCGCGTCGGGGTGCCCGGCGTTCGTGTAGAGGCAGCCCCCTCCTGGATGGTGTTCATCAACGGCTTGTACCCCCGGTCCAGGCCTGGCTCGTTGACCGGCTGGACCGAGGCGAAGTCGATGCCCCGGTGGTCCCGCGCGTAGCGGGCCACCGTCGCCAGGTCGGCCGCCTTGTGCCGGGCCGTCACCGCTCCCACACTGTGGAGGCGGTGGCCGGCCGGGCCGCCTCGGAGCGGGGGTGCCGTGGGAGCCGTGACCGTCCTGTTCATCGCCTCCGTCGTGGTGGTGGGCTACAACGTGTTCAGGGCCGCCACGGCCGTGGCGGCCCTCCGCCGGGCCGAACGGACCCCGAGGCGCTCGGGCTTCACCACGGGCCCCTACGAACTCGCCTACCTGGCGGAACACCTGGCCGAGACCGCGATCGCCGTGATGCACCAGGAGGGCCGGCTGACGGCGTCCCGCTCGGGCACGGTCACCGTCACCGATCCGGCCACCGCCGCCGAGATCGAGGTGCCCGCCGAGGCCACCGTGGTCCTCGCCGTCGGCCCGACCCGGACCCGCGGCCTGGCCGACCTGCTCGACGACCGGCGGCTCTCCGGGTGGCAGCTCTCCGAGGCGTCCGCGGAGCTCCACGACCGCCTGGTGGCGTCCGGTCTGCTCCGGGACCAGCGGCTGTACGCGAAGGCGCGGGCCGGTTACCAGTCGGCGCCCTTCGCGCCGGTCCTGGTCGGGCTGGCAGGGGCGGTCGCACTCTGGCAGGCGGATCTGCACGAGGGTCCGGTGCGACTGGTCCAGGTGGGCTTCGGGGTCGTGCTCGCGGCGGCCCTCGCCGTCGCCCTGTGGCCGCGGCCCCGGCCGAGCCGCACCACCGAGCTCGGCCGGAAGGTGCTGGCGCGGGCCCGGTCCTCCTCCGCGGGGGACTCCCCCGCCGTCCTCGTCGCGCTCGGCGGGCTCGCCGCGCTCCCGCCGGACCACCCGCTGGCGACGGCCGGGGCGGCCACCTACGTCCCGCCCGGGACCGCCCGGTAGGGGCCGGACGACCGGGGCAGGAAGGTCAGGGCCGGAAGGTCAGGGCCGGACAGGGCCTAACGGGTGGCCGGGCCGAGCCTCGGGATCTCGATGGCGGGGCACCTGTCCATCACCATCTCCAGCCCGCCGGCGCGCGCCCGCTCGTACGCGCCCTCGTCGATCACGCCGAGCTGGAACCAGACGGCCTTGGCGCCGATGGCCGCGGCCTCGTCCACGACCGGCCCGGCGAGGTCGGAGTTGACGAAGACGTCGACCACGTCGACCTCGAAGGGGATCTCCGCGAGGGAGGCGTACCCCTGCTCGCCGTGCACCGTCTCCGCCTTCGGGTGCACGGGCACGATCCGCTTGCCGAAGCGCTGGAGCACCTCGGCCACCCCGTAGGCCGCGCGCCGCCGGTTGGACGAGAGGCCGACGACGGCCCAGGTGTCGCCCGTCTCGGTCAGGATCCTGCGGACCGTCTCCGGGTCGCCGTACATGCCGTGCCTCCTCGTGTCCCGCTGTGCCGGTGCTCTCGGGCTGTACCCGGCGCTCCGGGCGCCGGGGCCTCGTCATGCCCAGCGCAGCCCGGCGCCGGGTCATTCCCGCTCGCGGACGCCCGGGAGCCGGGCCCGGCGGGCGGACCCGCCAGGACCCGGCTCCCGGGCACGTGCTCGGGCCCGGCGCGGGGTCAGGAGCCGTCGAGCTGCCCGATGGTGGCGATCGACGGCGTCCGGCCGGCCGCGCGCAGCCGGGCACCGGCGGCCTCGGCGTCGCGCAGGACGCGGACCGCGTTGTGCCAGGTCAGCTTCCCGAGGTCGGTCTCCGACCAGCTGCGGCGCAGGAGCTCGGCGATCAGGTTCGGGTAGCCGGCGACGTCGTCGAGGCCGGACGGGAGGAAGGCGGTGCCGTCGAAGTCGCCGCCGATGCCGATGTGGTCGATGCCGGCGACCTCGCGCATGTGGTCGAGGTGGTCGGCGACGGTGGACGCGGTGGCGATCGGACGCGGGTAGGTCTCCTCGAACGCACGCTGGCAGGCCATGCCCGCGGGCGTCGTGTCGAGGTGGTCGAAGCCGTGGGCGGCCATGTTCTCGTCGGCGGCGAGGGTCCAGTCGATGGCGGCGGGCAGGATGAACTTCGGCACGAAGGTGGCCATCGCCACGCCGCCGTTGCCGGGGAGCAGGCCGAGCACGTCGTCCGGGATGTTGCGCGGGTGGTCGCAGACCCCGCGGGCGGAGGAGTGCGAGAAGATCACCGGCGCCTCGGCGACCCGCAGGGCGTCGCGCATGGTGTCGGCGGAGACGTGCGAGAGGTCGACCAGCATGCCGAGCCGGTTCATCTCCCGGACGACCTCCTCGCCGAAGGCGGTGAGGCCGCCGGCGACCGCCTTGTCGGTGGCCGAGTCGGCCCACGGGGTGTTGTCGTTGTGGGTGAGCGTCAGGTACCGGACGCCGAGCGCGTACAGCGCGCGCAGGGTGGCGAGCGAGCAGTCGATGGAGTGGCCGCCCTCGGCGCCCATCAGGGAGGCGATCCGGCCCTCGGCGCGCGCGGCTTCGAGGTCGTCGGCGGTGACGGCGAGCCGCAGCCGGTCGGGGAAGCGGTCGACCAGGGCGTGGACGAAGTCGATCTGCTCCAGGGTCGCGCTGACGGCGTGGTCCCCGGCGAGCCGGGAGGGGACGTAGACGGACCAGAACTGCGCGCCGACCCCGCCCGCGGTGAGGCGGGCGAGGTCGGTGTGCAGACGGGCGCTCTGGTCGGCCGCCAGGTCGAGCGCGTCGAGGTCGTAGCCGACCTGCTCGCGCATCGCCCACGGGAGGTCGTTGTGACCGTCGACCACGGGGGTGTCGCGGAGGACGGCTCCGGCGCGCTCCAGCAGGGCCGGGGAGGCGGTGGAGGCGGAGGGATCCAGCAGCTCAGAGGTCATACGAGCTGTTGTATCCGATTTGCCTACTTCCCAAAGCCGAAGGAGGGGGAACCCGCCACCTTGGCCCGAAGCTTCCGGCCCTTCTCGGTCGCCTGGTTGTTCAGCTCGGCCTGGAAGTCCGTCATCTTCTCGGCCAGCTCCGAGTCGAACGCGGCCAGCATCCGCACCGCCAGCAGGCCCGCGTTGCGCGCGCCCGCCACCGAGACGGTGGCCACCGGCACGCCGGCCGGCATCTGCACGATCGACAGCAGGCTGTCCATGCCGTCCAGGTAGCGCAGCGGCACCGGCACGCCGATCACCGGCAGCGGGGTGACGGAGGCGAGCATGCCCGGCAGGTGGGCGGCGCCGCCGGCCCCGGCGATGATCGCCTTCAGCCCGCGCCCGTGGGCGCTCTCGCCGTACGCCACCATCTCGCGGGGCATCCGGTGCGCCGAGACGACGTCGACCTCGTAGGGGATCTCGAACTCGTCGAGGGCCTGGGCGGCGGCCTCCATCACGGGCCAGTCGGAGTCGGAGCCCATGACGATGCCGATCAGGGGCGCGGTGGGGGAGGTCATTCGGTGATCGTTCCTCGCAGGTAGGCGGCCGCGTGACGGGCGCGCTCACGGACGTCGTCGAGGTCGTCCCCGAAGACGTTGACGTGGCCGACCTTGCGGCCGGGCTTCACGTCCTTGCCGTACATGTGGATCCGCAGGCCGGGATCGCGGGCCATGCAGTGCAGGAAGGCGTGGTACATGTCCGGGTAGTCGCCGCCGAGGACGTTGACCATCACGGTCCACCGGGCGCGCGGGCGGGGGTCGCCGAGCGGCAGGTCGAGGACGGCCCGCAGGTGGTTCTCGAACTGCGACGTGACCGCGCCGTCCTGGGTCCAGTGGCCGGAGTTGTGCGGGCGCATGGCCAGCTCGTTGACCAGGATCCTGCCGTCCCGGGTCTGGAACAGCTCGACCGCCAGGTGGCCGGTGATGTCCAGCTCGCCGGCGATCCGCAGGGCCAGCTGCTGGGCCTCGTCGGACAGGGCCGGGTCGAGGTCGGGCGCGGGGGCGGTGACCTCGGCGCAGACGCCGTTCTCCTGGACGCTCTCCACCACCGGGTAGGCGACCGCCTGGCCGCTGGGCGAGCGGACCACGTTGGCGGCCAGCTCGCGGACGAAGTCGACCTTCTCCTCGGCGAGCACCGGGACGCCGGCCCGGAACGGGGCCGCGGCCTCCGTCTCGTCGTCGACGACCCAGACCCCCTTGCCGTCGTAGCCGCCGCGCACGGTCTTCAGGACGACCGGGTAGCCGGCGCCCTCCGCCGCGAACGCGGTCACGTCGGCCGGGTCGGCGACGAGCCGGTGCCGCGGGCAGGGCACGCCGATGGAGTCGAGCGTCGCCCGCATCACGCCCTTGTCCTGGGCGTTGACCAGCGCCTCCGGGCCCGGCCGGACGGCGATGCCGTCGGCCTGCAGGGCCCGCAGGTGCTCGGTCGGCACGTGCTCGTGGTCGAAGGTGATCACGTCGCA
This sequence comes from Kitasatospora sp. NPDC127035, assembly GCF_042726075.1. Taxonomy (NCBI): domain Bacteria; kingdom Bacillati; phylum Actinomycetota; class Actinomycetes; order Kitasatosporales; family Streptomycetaceae; genus Kitasatospora; species Kitasatospora sp. NPDC127035. The sequence goes on from NZ_JBHXDN010000007.1 coordinate 58,006, forward strand.
GCCGGCCGCGAAGCGGCGCAGGGTGTCGAGGTCGCGGTAGTCACCGAGGACGGTGTCGGAGACGACCTGCGCGGCCGAGTCCTGGGGAGTGTCGGCGAGGAGCTTGAACCGGATCCCGAGCGGGATACCCGCCTGGTGCGCCATGCGGGCCAGCTGCCCGCCTCCGATCATGCCGACCACTGGAAAATTCGCATTGCCCGGAGAAGTCACCCCGCCAGGATATCCGGGCCGGTCGGAGGGTGTGGAACCGCTCCGGCAGTCGGGGCGTCTACGGTTCGGGGCCCTTCGATACCGTACGGAGGGGCTGAGCCGATCGGCGGAACCGGGTAGCCTGGACGGCCAGGTCCTGGTACGCGTGATCCGATCATGTGCGTGCACGCAGGGCTCAAGGGGCCGACCGCGTTCACGCGCCGGGCCCCTTTCGTCCGCAGGCACATGGAGGCAGCCCGGTATGGCGACGACCACGGCGTCGAACCCCTCACTGGCGCAGAAACTGCGCGGCATGTCGGGCGAGGTGGTGAAGTTCGGCCTCGTCGGCCTCAGCGGCGTGGTGGTCAACTTCGTCGTCTTCTGGGTCTGCCTCAACGGCCTGCACCTCGCCTCGCTGCGCTCCAACATCGCCGCCACGCTGGTCGCGATCGCCACCAACTACCTGGGCTACCGCTACTGGCTGTACCGGGACCGCGACGCCGCCTCGCGCAAGCGCGAGATCACGCTCTTCCTGGTGTTCAGCGGCGCCGGCATGCTGATCGAGACCGGGGTGCTCGGCATCACGGTGTACGCGCTCGGGTTCTCCTCGCACTTCGAGCAGCTGGCCGCCAAGGTGGCCGGCCTCGCGCTGGGCACGGTGTTCCGCTTCGTCTCGTACCGGACCTGGGTGTTCAAGGCCGTCCCCGAGTCGACGACCGCGCCGTCGGCCGCGCCCGGGACCGTGCCCGCGCCCCTGGCCGAGGCGCTGGCCGAGACCGTCGCCGGGACGGCTCCGGCGGCCGGTGTGGTCGCCCAGGCCGAGCTGATGCTGGCCGCCCAGGAGATCCGGTACGCCAAGGCCGAGTAGCGGCCACACCCGGCCCGCCCGGGTGCCGCTCCTCCGCTTGCCCCACCCGCTCCGGCAAGAGGAGAGTGGTGACCGAGGGCGAGCACGGCCGGCGAACGATCGAGTCCGAGGGGGAACCCAGGAGGCTCGTCATGGCGTTCGTCCAGATCATCGACTGCAGGACCGACAGGGTGGACGAGCTCAACGGTCTGCTGGACCGCTGGGCCGAGCAGACCGAGGGCCGGCGGACGGTCGACCACGCGGTGCTGGCCACCGACCGGTCGGACCCCCGGCACGTCGTGGAGATCGTCGAGTTCGCGTCGTACGAGGACGCGATGCGCAACTCCCGGCTGCCGGAGACGGACCGGATCTTCCGCGAGATGGTCGCGCTCTGCGACGAGCCGCCCGCGTTCACCGATCTCGACGTGGTCCGGGAGGCCCGGTTCTGACCCGCCCCGTTCCCCGGGTCGCCGCCGCCGCCCGCCAGGCCCCGTCCGGGCCTAGACGTCGCGCCGGCTGCGGCCGAGGAAGAGTGCGAACACCGCGGGCCGCAGCGAGAGCAGCTCCAGCCGGCCGCCGTCGGCCTCCGCGAGGTCACGGGCGACGGCCAGCCCGATCCCGGTCGAGTTGCGGCCGCTGACCGCGCGTTCGAAGACCCGGTTGCCCAGTTCGGCGGGCACCCCGGGGCCCTCGTCCTGCACCTCGACCACCGCCGACGTCCCGGACGGCCGGACCCGCAGGGTGATCGTCCCGGCGCCGTGCATCAGCGAGTTCTCGATGAGGGTGGCCAGCACCTGGGCGACCGTGCCGGGGGTACCGACCACGGTCACCCCGTGCAGGCCCTCGACCTGGAGCACCCGTCCGGTGCCGCGCAGCGACGCGCCCCACTCCTCCACCTGCTGCTTGACGACGTCGTCGAGGTCGAAGGCCACGGCGGTGGGGCTGCGCGGGTCGCGCTGGGTGGTGAGCAGCCGCTGGACGACGTCGGTGAGCCGCTCGACCTGCTGGAGGGCGATGGTGGCCTCCTCCTTGACGGTGTCCGGGTCCTCGGCGAGCGCAGTGATCTCCTCCAGCCGCATGGAGAGTGCGGTCAGCGGGGTGCGCAGCTGGTGGGAGGCGTCGGCGGCGAGGCGGCGTTCGGCGGTGAGCATCCGGGCGATCCGCTCGGCGCTGACGTCGAGGACCTCCGCGACCCGGTCGAGTTCGGGCACGCCGTAGCGGCGGTCGCGCGGGCGCGGGTCGCCGGAACCGAGCCGTTCGGCGGTCTCGGCGAGGTCGGTGAGGGGGCGGGCGAGCCGTTTGGCCTGCCAGACGGCGAGGGCGACGGCAGCCTGGACGGCGAGCAGCGCGACCACGCCGAGCAGCAGCAGCATGTTGGCGATCTCGTGGTCGACGGCGGCCCGGGACTGCTCGACGGTGACGGTCTCGCCGCTGACGCCCCGCTCGACCGCCTTGAGCAGGTGGTTCCCGTCGGGCCGGTGTCCGCTGGAGACGGTCGACTGGCCGGGGATGTCCACCTCGACGTACTGGCCCTCGGAGACCTGGTTGGCGAACTTGTCGCCGGTGACCGGCTCGTTGGCCGCCAGCCGGTTCTCCACCAGGGAGAGCACCCGGACGGCGGCCGCGTCCACCCGGTCCTGGGCGGAGCTGACGATGGTGCGCTTCTCCACCAGGGCGAGCGGGACGCAGAACACCACGACCACCACGAGGACGACGCCGAGCAGCGAGTTGATCATCCGGCGTTTCACGCTGGCGCTCCCCGTGGTGGTGCGAAGTGGTGGTGCCTGCCCGGGTGCCGGGGCATCGCGCCCCCCGGGCCCTAGTTCTTCTCGAAGCGGAAGCCGACGCCGCGCACGGTGGCGATGTAGCGGGGGTTCGCGGCGTCGTCGCCGAGCTTCTTGCGCAGCCAGGAGATGTGCATGTCGAGGGTCTTGGTGGAGGTCCACCAGGTGGTGTCCCAGACCTGGCGCATGATCTCCTCCCGGGTGACCACCCGGCCGGCGTCGCGCACCAGGACCCGCAGCAGCTCGAACTCCTTGGCGGAGAGGGTGAGCTCCTCCTCGCCGAGCCAGGCGCGGTGCGACTCGATGTCGATCTTGACCCCGTGCGCCCCGGTGGTCAGCTGGTCGACGTTGCCGCGCCGAAGCAGGGCGCGGACCCGCGCGAGCAGTTCGGCGAGGCGGAACGGCTTGGTGACGTAGTCGTCGGCGCCGGCATCCAGGCCGACCACCGTGTCGACCTCGTCGGCGCGGGCGGTGAGCACCAGGACGGGGCAGCTGCGGCCGTCGGCACGCAGCCGGCGGCAGACCTCCAGCCCGTCCATCTCGGGCAGGCCGAGGTCGAGGACGACGAGGTCGACCTCCTCGCCGAGTCCGGCGGCGAGCGCGGAGGGGCCGTCCTCCCGGACGAGCACCTCGTAGCCCTCGCGGCGCAGGGCCCGGGCGAGCGGTTCGGAGATCGCCGGGTCGTCCTCGGCGAGCAGCACACAGGTCATGTGGTGATGGTAGTCCGCCCGGGTACGGCCGTTGCGGCCGTGAGGTAGTTCACAGTGCGTGATCGTTATACGGAGTGCGATCAAGCCTCAACCGACACGCCCGGCCCGGTCGTTCGGCGAAGATTCTGCTCTTGGATCTTGCAACTGAAGGAATTAACGCTGCTCTACCATGGATAGATCCAGCGAATCTGTCGCCGACTTTGCTATCGGCATACCTAATTGCCGTGTTTTGTCAGCTGATGACGCCAAATATCGCCACGTAGAGTGGTTCCGTCCACGTCCGCCGCCACCCCCCTTGGCGGACGCTGTCAGGCAAGGAACCCACTACACATGGCGTCTACGACCCTGGAGTCCGGCGTACAGCCGGCCTCTCCCAGCGGCAAGACCTTCCTCGGGCACCCCCGGGGCCTCGCCACGCTCTTCATGAGCGAGATGTGGGAGCGCTTCAGCTACTACGGCATGCGTGCCCTGCTGGTGCTCTACATGACCGCCTCCGTCACCGACGGCGGCCTCGGCATGAAGCTCGCCGTCGCGAGCGCCGTCTACAGCGTGTACACGGCCATGGTCTACCTGCTGGCTCTCCCGGGCGGCTGGATCGCCGACCGCTTCCTCGGCGCCCGGAAGACCGTCGCCCTCGGTGGCTCGATCATCATGATCGGCCACTTCATGCTGGCCCTTCCGGCGAGCGTGTCGTTCTTCGCCGGCCTCGCGTTCATCGCGGTCGGCTCCGGCCTGCTCAAGGCCAACATCTCGACGATGGTCGGCCACCTCTACGACGGTCCCAACGACCCGCGTCGTGACGGCGGCTTCACCATCTTCTACATGGGCATCAACCTCGGTGCCTTCGCCGCCCCGCTGATCATCGGCACCATCGGCCAGGAGGTCGACTGGCACCTCGGCTTCGCCCTCGCCGGCGTCGGCATGGCCCTGGGCCTCACCCAGTTCCTGCTCGGCACCCGCCACCTGAGCGCCAAGAGCGACGTGGTGACCTCGCCGATCTCGCCCGCCGAGAAGAGCGCCATCTTCAAGAAGGCCGGCCTCTGGCTGGCGGTGGCCGCCGTCTTCTACGCGGTCGTCGCGCTGACCGGCCACTTCACCATCAACTGGGCGATCTGGCCGCTGTCGATCGCGGGCATCGCGCTCCCGGTCTTCGTCTTCGCCAAGGTGAAGCAGGACAAGGACCTCGACGAGACCGAGCAGTCCCGGATGAGCGGCTACATCTGGTTCTTCGTCGCCGCCGCCGTCTTCTGGATGATCTACGACCAGTCCGGCTCGACGCTGAACATCTTCGCCCAGGACAACACCTCGTCGACCCTGTTCGGCTTCGACTTCCCGTCCAGCTGGTTCCAGTCGCTCAACCCGCTGTACATCATGGCGCTGGCCCCGGTCTTCGCCTGGCTCTGGGTCCTGCTGTCCCGCAGGGCCAAGAACCCCAGCACCACCATGAAGTTCGCCTTCGGCCTGCTCATGATCGGCGCCTCGTTCATGGTCATGATGCTGGCGATGGCCGCCGCCTCCGGCGGGGCCAAGGTCACCCCGCTCTGGCTGGCGATGGTCTACCTGATCCAGACCGTCGGCGAGCTCACCCTCTCCCCGGTGGGCCTCTCCGTCACCACCAAGCTGGCCCCGGCCAAGTACGCCAGCCAGATGATGGGCGTCTGGTTCCTCGCGGTCACCGCGGGCGACTGCGTCGCCGCCATCTTCCAGCTCGTCCTCGGCGACGGGGTGGTCGGATCCACCTGGTACTTCGCGGTCCAGGGCGGCATGGCGATCATCGCCGGCGTGGCCCTCGCGATGTACCGCAGGAAGGTCGTCCGGCTGATGGGCGACGTCCACTGACGACGCCCGGCCGCACCGCCTGACCGTCTGCCTCCGGGGTCGACGCGGAGTCCCGAGCTCCGTGCCGGCCCCGGTCGCCGTTCCCGACGGCCCCGGGTGACCGGACCGGCACCGGCGTGTCAGTGTGCCGACCATGACCCATGGCCCCGTACACGAACGCCCGCCGACCCTCCCCCGCCAGCTCGCGCGCACCCGGCGCTTCACGCTCGGCGCACCCGCCCGGCCGACGATCTCCGCCGACGGCCGGACCGTCCTCTTCCTGCGCAGCCGCTCCGGCGACGACCCGGTCTCCTGCCTCTGGACGCTCGACACCGGCAGCGGCGAGGAACACCTGCTCGCCGACCCCGCCGCGCTCGGCGTCGACGAGAGCGACCTGCCCGACGCCGAACGCGTCCGCCGCGAACGCGCCCGCGTCCTGACCGGCGGCATCACCGCGTACGCCACCGACACCGCCGGCCGGCTCGCCGCCTTCGCCCTCGGCGGCACCCTCTGGCTCGCCGACACCGGGACCCGCGAGGTCCGGCCCGTCCCCACCGGCGGAGGGGTGTACGACCCGCGCCCCGACCCCACCGGCCGCCGGATCGCCTACGTCCGCGCCGGCGCCCTGCGGGTCGTCGAGGCCGACGGCACCGGCGACCGCGCGCTCGCCGAACCCGAGCACCCCGAGGTCGGGTACGGCGTCGCCGAACACGTCGCCGCCGAGTCCATGCACCGCAGCCGGGCCCACTGGTGGTCCCCGGACGGCACCCGACTGCTGGTCGCGCGGGTCGACGAGCGCCCGCTGCGCCGCCTGCACCTCGCCGACCCGTCCGACCCGGCGAGTCCCCCGCGCACGATCCGCTACCCGCTGGCCGGCACCGCCAACGCGGACGTCTCGCTCCTGCTGCTCGGCATCGACGGCTCCCGCACCGACGTCCCCCGGGACGGCGCCGCCTCCGAGTACCTGACCGCCGCGGGCTGGGACGGCCACGGCCCGTTCGCCGCCGTCCAGAGCCGCGACCAGCGGACGGTGCGCACCCTCGCGATCGACCCGGCCGACGGGTCCACCCGGGTCCTCGCCGAGCGGCACGACGAGCACTGGGTCGAACTCGTCCCCGGCCTGCCCGTGCGCACCGCCTCCGGCCGCCTGATCGACGCCGCCGACATCGGCGACACCCGGCACCTCACCGTGGACGGGCGGCCCGTCACCCCGCCCGGCCGGCAGTTGCACGCGGTCCTCGGCGTCGACGGCGACGAGGTGCTCCTCACCGCCTCCGAGGAGCCGGTGGAGTCCCACCTCTGGGTCTGGAGCCCCGCCACGGGCGCCCTCTCGCTCAGCGACGAAGCCGGCGCGCACACCGGCGTACGGCGGGCCGGCACGCTGGTCCACACCGCGCGCACGCCCGGCACCCCTGGCCCGGTCACCACCGTCCGCCGGGACGGGCACCCCGCCCTCACGATCGCCTCCCGCGCACAGACCCCGGTCCTCACCGCGCGGCCCGAACTGCTCCGGCTCGGCCCGCGCGAACTGCGCGCCGCGCTCTTCCTGCCCGCCGGCCACCGCCCCGCGGACGGGCCGCTGCCCGTCCTGCTCGATCCGTACGGCGGACCGGCCGGCACCAAGGTCTCGGCCGGCGGCGGGTGGCCCGACCTGGTCTCCCAGTGGTTCGCCGACCAGGGCTACGCCGTGCTGGTCGTCGACGGCCGCGGCACCCCCGGACGCGGCCCGCGCTGGGAGAAGAGCGTCTTCGCCGACGTCGCCACCCCCGCCCTCGACGACCAGGTCGAGGCGCTCCACGAGGCCGCCGGCGCCCGCCCCGGTCTGCTCGACCTCGACCGGGTCGGCATCCGCGGCTGGTCCTACGGCGGCTTCCTCGCCGCACTCGCCGTCCTGCGCCGCCCCGACGTCTTCCACGCCGCCGTCGCCGGGGCGGCCCCGACCGACCACCGGCTCTACGACACCCACTGGAAGGAACGATTCCTCGGCCACCCGGACGAGCACCCCGACCGGTACGACGCCTGCTCGCTCCTCCCCGACGCCCCCGGACTGCGCCGCCCCCTGCTGCTGATCCACGGCCTCGCCGACGACAACGTGCTCCCCGCCCACACCCTGCGCCTCTCCGCCGCGCTCCTGGCCGCCGGGCGCCCGCACGAAGTCCTCCCGCTCGGCGGCACGGCCCACTCGCCGAGCGACGAGACGGTGTCGGAGAACCTGCTCCACCACCAGTTGGACTTCCTGAAGCGGTCGTTGAAGCGGGCCTGAGCGGCAGGCCCGGGCAGCGGACCCGAACGGCGGCAGGCCCCGGACACGCCGGAGGGGCCGGCGCGTGAGCACCGGCCCCTCCCCCGCCCGGCCGCCCGTCGGGAGGGCTCTCGGGCGGCCCGCCAGACCTCCCGTCAGACCTCCCGGACGCCCGCCCGCCAGACCGCCGCCGTCAGCGGCACGCCCGGACGGTACGCCAGGTGCACGGGAGAGGGTGCCTCCAGCAGCTGGAGGTCGGCCCGGGCCCCCACCCGCACCGTGCCCACGTCCGACCGCCGCAGCGCCCGCGCACCGCCCGCCGTCGCGGCCCAGACCGCCTCGTCCGGCGTCATGCCCATCTCCCGCACCGCCACCGCGATGCAGAAGGCCATCGAACTGGTGAAGCTGGAACCGGGGTTGCAGTCGGTGGAGAGCGCCACCACCGCCCCCGCGTCCAGCAGCCGGCGCGCGTCCGGGTAGACGGCCCGGGTGGAGAACTCGGCGCCCGGCAGCAGCGTGGCGACCGTCGCCGAGCCGGCCAGCGCGGCCACGTCCTCGTCGGTGAGGTGGGTGCAGTGGTCGGCGGAGGCCGCCCCCAGCTCGACGGCCAGCTGCACGCCCGGCCCGTAGGTGAGCTGGTTGGCGTGCACCCGGGGGGTGAGCCCCCGCTCGATGCCGGCGGTCAGGATCGCCCGGGCCTGGTCGCCGTCGAAGGCGCCCTTCTCGCAGAACACGTCCACCCAGCGGGCGTACGGCGCGCAGGCGTCCAGCATCGGCCCGGTGACCAGGTCGACGTACCCGGCCGGGTCCTCCGCGTACTCGGGGGCGACCACGTGCGCGCCCAGGTAGGTGGTCTCCGGCGTGTACGAGGAGGCGATCCGCAGCGCCCGGGCCTCGTCGGCGACGGTCAGCCCGTACCCGGACTTGCACTCGACCGTCGTGGTGCCCTGCCGCAGGGCCTCCCGCACCAGCCGGGCCAGGTTGGCGTCGAGTTCGGCGTCGGCGGCGGCCCGGGTGGCGGCGACCGTGGTGCGGATGCCACCGGCGGTGTAGGACTGGCCGGACATCCGGGCGTTGAACTCGGCGGTGCGGTCGCCGGCGAAGACCAGGTGGGCGTGCGAGTCGACGTAGCCGGGCAGCAGGGCGCGCCCAGCCGCGTCGAAGCGCTCGTCGGCGGCGGGCGCCTCTGCGGCCGGACCGACCCAGACGACGGTCGCGCCGTCGATCACCACGGCCGCGTCGGTGAGCAGGCCGAGCGGCCCGGTCCCGTGCGCGGGGTCGTTGGTGACCAGGCTTCCGATGCCGGTGATCAGCGTGCTCGGGATGCTCGGGGTGCTCACGTCGTGCCTTTCGGGAACGGGGCCGGGGAGCGGGCCGAAGCGGCCCGCTCCACCGGCGTCGACAAGGAGGCGACGACCGGGAGAGGACTCCCGGTCGTCGGCTCGGCGGTCCAACGGCTCAGCGGCTCAGCGGCTCAGCAGTTCAGCGGCTCAGCAGTTCAGCGCGGTGATCGAGGTGTGCAGCGCACCCGGCACGTCCGGCACCAGCTGGTGCACGCCGTCCTTGACCACGTGCCGCCCGCCGACCACCACGTGCCGCACGTCGGCCGCCGAGGCGGCGAAGACGGCGATCTCGGCACCGAGCCGGAACGCCGGCCCCGCGGTCCGCACCGAGTCCAACGCGATCACCGTGAAGTCGGCGAACGCACCGGCCTCGATCCGCCCGGCCTCCGGCCAGCCGAGCGAGGCGTGCCCGTCCTCCGTCCCCGCCCGCAGCAGCGAGTTCGCCGTCCAGTGGCCCCGGGTACGGGTCCGCAGCCGCTCGTTCAGCTCCAGCGCGCGGGCCTCCTCGAACGGGTCGATGACGGCGTGGCTGTCGCTGCCGAGGGTGACCGGGCAGCCGCCGGAGGCGAGGGTCCGGGCCGGGCCGATGCCGTCCGCGAGGTCCCGCTCGGTGGTGGGGCACATGCAGACGGTGGTGGAGGAGTCGGTGAGCAGCTTGACGTCCTCCTCGGTGAGGTGGGTGGCGTGCACGGCCGAGGTGCGCGGCCCGAGCGCGCCGTGGTCGGCGAGCAGCCGGGTCGGGGTGACACCGTGCGCGGCGAGGCAGGCGTCGTTCTCGGCGGTCTGCTCGGAGAGGTGGACGTGCAGCGGGGCCTCGCGCTCCGCCGCCCAGCGCGCGACGGTGCCGAGCTGCTCCGCGGGGACCGCCCGCACCGAGTGGATCGCGGCCCCGATCCGGGCGTGCTCGCGGGCCTTCAGCCCGTCGGCACGGGCGGCCCAGGCCCCGGCGTCGCCGTCACCGAACCGGAGCTGCGGCTTGGTCGGTTCGGCGCCGAAGCCGGACGACAGGTAGCAGGTGTCGAGCAGGGTGATCCGGATGCCGGCCCGGGCGGCGGCCTCGATGAGCGCCTCGCCCATCGCGTTGGGGTCGTCGTAGCGGGCGCCGCCGGGCGCGTGGTGGAGGTAGTGGAACTCACCGACGGCGGTGATCCCGGCGAGCGCCATCTCGGCGTAGACGGCGGTGGCGAGCGCCAGGTAGCTGTCCGGATCGAGCGCACCGGCGAACCGGTACATGGTGTCGCGCCAGGTCCAGAAGGTCCCGGAGCCGACCTGGACGTGGCCGCGCAGCGCCCGGTGGAAGGCGTGCGAGTGGGCGTTGGCCTGGCCGGGCAGCAGCAGACCGTCGAGCCGGACGGCGCCGGGCGGGCAGGGGCCGCTGTCCGGCTGCACCCGGGCGATCTTGCCGCCGGCGCCGGTGCTGATCAGCACGTCCTGCTCGACCACCGGCCCGTTGGCGTGCGGCAGCCAGGCGTACCGCGCCCAGTAGGTCACTGACACGCCAGGTCCTCCAGTACGTCGGCGAGGGCGGCCACGCCGGCCAGGCAGTCGGCCGTCTCGGCGTGCTCGGCCGGGGAGTGGGAGACGCCGCTCGGGTTCCGCACGAACAGCATGGCGGTCGGGACGGCCGATGCCAGGATCCCGGCGTCGTGTCCCGCACCGGTGGGCAGCACCGGGACGGCGCCCGGTCCGCGCTTGCCGAGGACCTGCGCGAGGCGGTCGCGCAGCGGGCCGTCGAAGTCCACCACCGGGGTGTAGGACTCGCGGGTCAGCTCGACCCGGACGCCGTCGCGCTCGCCCCGCTCGTACGCCGCCCGTCCGATCTCCTCGACGAGCGCGGCCAGCGTGGCCTCGTCGGCGGCCCGGGAGTCCAGCCAGCCGCGGACCAGGGAGGCGATCGCGTTGGTGCCGTTGGGCTCGACGGCGACCTTGCCGAACGTGGCGAGCGCGTCGGCGAGCTTCGCCTTCTTCCGTGCGGCGAGCACGGTGTTGGCGTAGGTGAGCATCGGGTCGCGGCGGTCCTCGATCCGGGTGGTCCCGGCGTGGTTGGCCTCGCCGTGGAAGTCGAACCGCCAGCGGCCGTGCGGCCAGATCGCCGAGGCCACTCCGACCGGCCGGTCCTCGTCGAGGTAGCGGCCCTGCTCGACGTGGAGTTCGACGAAGGCGCCGATCCGGGCCAGCCGGTCGGAGTCCGCGCCGATCGCGGTCGGGTCGTAGCCGGCGCGCTCCATCGCGTCGGGCAGCCGGACGCCGTCCGCGTCGCGCAGCTCGTGGGCGGCCTCGCGGTCCAGCACCCCGGCGGTGAGCCGGGAGCCGATGCAGGCCACGCCGAACCGGGCGCCCTCCTCGTCGCCGAAGTTGACGATCGCCAGCGGCCGGGTGAACCCGGCGCCCCGCGAGCGCAGTTCGTCCAGCGCGGCGAAGGAGGAGACCACGCCGAGCGGGCCGTCGAAGGCGCCGCCGTCCGGGACGGAGTCCAGGTGCGAGCCGGTGACGACCGCGCCCTCCCCGGCCGGGTCGCCGAGCCAGGCCCACTGGTTGCCGTTGCGGTCCAGCTCGTAGGTCAGGCCGCGGCTGCGGGCCTGCTGCTCGAACCAGGCGCGGCACTCGGCGTCGGCGGAGTTCCAGGCGAACCGGCGGTAGCCGCCGGAGGAGGCGGAGCGGCCCACGGGGAGCAGCTCCGCCCACATCCGCTCGAAGCTGTCGGAGCCGGGCTCGGTCACAGCTCGCCCATCGGGATGCGGACACCGCGCTCGGCGGCGACCTCGTCGGCCCGGTCGTAGCCGGCGTCGACGTGCCGGATGACGCCCATGCCCGGGTCGTTGGTGAGCACCCGGCGGATCTTCTCCCCCGCCAGCGGGGTGCCGTCGGCCACGGTGACCTGGCCGGCGTGGATCGAGCGGCCGATGCCGACGCCGCCGCCGTGGTGGATGGAGACCCAGGACGCGCCGGAGGCGACGTTGACCATGGCGTTGAGGAGCGGCCAGTCGGCGATCGCGTCGGAGCCGTCCAGCATCGCCTCAGTCTCCCGGTACGGGGAGGCGACGGAGCCGCAGTCCAGGTGGTCGCGGCCGATCACGATCGGGGCGGACAGCTCACCGGAGGCGACCATGTCGTTGAACCGCTCGCCGGCCTTGTCGCGCTCGCCGTAGCCGAGCCAGCAGATCCGCGCGGGCAGGCCCTGGAAGTGCACCTTCTCCTGGGCCATCTTGATCCAGCGGTGCAGCGACTCGTTCTCGGGGAAGAGGTCGAGCACGGCCTTGTCGGTCTTGGCGATGTCCTGCGGGTCACCGGAGAGGGCCGCCCAGCGGAACGGGCCCTTGCCCTCGCAGAACAGCGGCCGGATGTACGCCGGGACGAAGCCGGGGAAGGCGAAGGCGCGGTCGTAGCCGGCCAGCTGGGCCTCGCCGCGGATCGAGTTGCCGTAGTCGAACACCTCGGCACCGCGGTCCTGGAAGCCGACCATCGCCTCGACGTGCCTGGCCATCGACTCGCGCGAGCGCTGGGTGAACTCGGCGGGCTTCTCGGCCGCGTACGTCGCCATGTCGTCGAAGGCGACACCGAGCGGCAGGTAGCTCAGCGGGTCGTGGGCGCTGGTCTGGTCGGTCACGATGTCGATCGGCGCGTCCATCGCGAGCAGCTGCGGGAACAGCTCGGCGGCGTTGCCCAGCAGGCCGATGGAGAGCGGCTGCTTCCTGTCGCGGGCGGCGGTGGCCAGCTCCAGCGCGTGCGAGAGGTTCTTGGCCTCGACGTCCAGGTAGCGGTGCTCGATCCGGCGGGAGATCCGGGACGGGTCGCAGTCGATACAGATCGCCACGCCGCCGTTCATGGTGACGGCCAGCGGCTGGGCGCCGCCCATGCCGCCGAGGCCGGCGGTGAGGGTGATCGTCCCCGCCAGCGTGCCCTCGTAGCGCTTGTTGGCGACGGCGGCGAAGGTCTCGTAGGTGCCCTGGAGGATGCCCTGGGTGCCGATGTAGATCCACGAGCCGGCGGTCATCTGCCCGTACATGGTGAGCCCGAGGGACTCCAGCCGCCGGAACTCCTCCCAGTTGGCCCAGTCGCCGACCAGGTTGGAGTTGGCGATCAGCACGCGCGGCGCCCACTCGTGGGTCTGCATGACGCCGACCGGACGGCCGGACTGGACCAGCATGGTCTCGTCCTGCTTCAGCCCCTCCAGCGTCCGGACCATGGCGTCGAACGAGCGCCAGTCCCGCGCGGCCTTGCCGGTGCCGCCGTAGACGACCAGCTTCGACGGGTGCTCGGCCACCTCCGGGTCGAGGTTGTTCATCAGCATCCGCAGGGCGGCCTCCTGCTGCCACCCCTGCGTCGTCAGCGCGGTTCCCCGTGCCGCCCGCACCTCGCGCGGCCCGCTCGCCTGCTGCACCATGTCCAGCCTCCCTACGGATGAATTCATTCAGTCTCTACTCGGCTGAATATATCCAAACATTCAGCCTCCGGCCAGACCTGCGCACATCCGATCAACACCCGCGCGGCCGACCACCGAGCGCTACCCCGAACCCGGCGAACACCAGCCGCTCGGCCCAGCGACGGGGAGCGGAGGAGACGACGACGGCCGTCACCGGGCAGCCCGACGGACTCCGCGACACGGCGGAGGAGGTCGAGCGGAGCACCGGCCTTCGCGTCCGGATCGCCGGAGGCACCGCGGTGACGTCCCCGCCTCCCCGCGGGAAGCACGCGGGAAGCACGCGGGGAACGTCGGACGGCTCTCCCGCCGCGCACCCGTGCCGCCCGCCCGGCCGCTCCCGGGCGAGCGAGCGGCACGGCCGGCCTCCCGGTCCGCGCCCCGTGTCGCCGGCCACCGTCAGGCGGCGGCGTCGCCGTCCCAGTCGATGCCGATCTCGGCGAGCCAGCGGCGGTCGTCGGCGTCCGGGTCGGCGGGGCGGGGCTGGCGGGGGATCTCCTGGACGGGGCCGAGACCGTAGCGTTCCGCGGTGGCGGCCGCGCGGGCGTCGGGCTCGATGACACCGACGTGCACGGCGGTGTCGTCGCCCGGATCGAGGACGGTCAGTTCGGGCTCGGGCAGACGGCGCAGGGTGACGCGGCGTCCGCAGGTCGGGCAGGACCACTCGTCGGCGCCCGAGGCGAGGCGCCCGACGAACTTCATCTCGTGGATCACGCGCATGGCGGCACCCCCTGTACAGAGGGATGCCCGGGTTTGTGACGACTACTCCAGAAAGAGCCCGCGCGCCGCGGCCGACTGCTCGATGGATTCCAAACGGGCCTCGGCGCCCGGGAGTTCGTCACACATGGTCTGCAACAACACGCGCCCGAGCATCATCGGCGCGCAGGCGGTGTCGAAGACCAGGTTGGTCCCGACGGCGGCGGGGAGCATCAGGTCGGAGAGCTTGGCGACGGGGGCGAACGCGCTGTCCGCCACGGTGAGCACGGTCAGCCCGCAGTCCCGGGCGACCGTCAGAGCCTCCATGAGCTCGCGCGGGTAACGCGGCAGGGCGAAGCAGAGCAGTGCGGTGGCACCGGCGGCGGCGGCCTGTTCGAGGCGGTCGGCCAGCATGCTGCCGCCCTCGTCGAGGAGCCGGATGTCGGGGTGCACCTTGGCCGCGAAGTACGCGAAGCCGCGCGCCTGCGCCGAGGCGGCGCGCAGGCCGAGGACGGGCAGCGGGCGGGAGGCCGCGAGGAGCCGGGCGGCGCGGGCGATGGGTTCGGGGTCGGCGAGCAGGTCGGCGAGCAGGCGCAGGTGCTCGATCTCGGCGAGAACGGCCTGCTGGTGCTCGTTGCGGACGGCGTCGGCGGGGGTCTCGGGCGCGGCCGGTTCGCCGGCGCCGAGTTCGCGCAGCTGCTTGCGGAGCGCGGGGTAGCCGTCGTAGCCGAGGGCGACCGCGAAACGGGTGACGGAGGGCTGGCTGACGCCGGCGAGTTCCGCGACCTCGACGCTGGAGAGGAACGGGGCCTCGGTGGCGTGCCGGACCAGGGAGTGCGCGATCCGGCGCTGGGTGGGGGTGAGCCGGTGTCCTTCGAAGAGCTGGAGCAGCCGGGCGGAGGGGCCGACCGTGCCGGTGTCCTCGGTGGCGGTCATTGCGGTACCTCCGGATGCGAGCTGTTCGGATGACTGTGCAGCAGCGGGCTGCCACTGGCAAAGACGTCTCGTACGCCGGAACACCGGGTGAGACCTCCGGCGGCCGGCCGGACGGCGGTCCGGCCACCGCCCCCGTGACCGATCCGACGGCCGATCCGACCGCCGCCCCCGTGGTCGGTCCGGCTGCCGCGCGGCGACCGGTCGGACCGGCGACCCGGTCGGCCTCCCGGGGGTGACCCTGATTTCCCCCCTAGTCCTCCCGGATTACGGTGCGAACCGATGGACCGACACGCCCTCGTGGGCGCACCCTGGTTGCCATGGACACTCGCCAGGACGACATGCGGCGCGATCTCGATGCCTCGCTGCAGGCCCGCAAGGAGCTCGGCAAGGAGTACGAGTCGGAACTCGTCGATTCCTTCCTCTCCCGGATCGACGCCCGCCTCGACGCCCGGGTGGAGCGCCGGGTCGCGGAGCGGCTCGGCCCCGCCGGTGGCTACGACCCGGCGGAGGGGCACCGGCCGCACGGTCCCGGACGCCGCCCGCACCGCCCGCACGGTTCGGGCGCCCGGGTGGTGCCGATCGTCTCGATGGCACTGGGCATCCCGCTGTCCGGCATCGCCGGCGGCACCAGCGGGATCTGGGGACTGGTGGTCTGCTGGGCCGGCATCGTCGGCGTCAACGTGTCCGCCGCGCTGGCCGAGCGCCGGCTGGACCGGGCGGAGCGGCGCGCCGCGGAGAGCGTGCGGAGCGACTGGGACTGATCCTCCCCCGGGCCGACCACGCCGGGGGACCGGCCGCCTCGGGCGGCCGGTCCCGTCCGGCGCCGGGCCCGTCGCGGAGCCCGCCACAGGGCCCACGGCGGGGTCCGGAGCAGCGCCCCGTGCGCTCCGCACGACCGGTCGTCAGGCCAGCGGGCCGGTGACCCGCTCCACCGCGCGCACCAGGTCGCCGGAGGCGACCAGCGCCGCGGCGGCCTCCAGGTCCGGCGAGAGGAAGCGGTCACGGCCGGCGCCGCCGACCCCCGCCTCGCGGGCGGCGGCCATCGCCGCGGCACTGGCGGGCGCCACCGTGCCGCTGGCGTCGGCCTGCCGGCGGATCTCCAGCGCCCTTGCGGCGGCGGTGAGTTCGACGGCGAGGATCCGGCCGAGGTTGTCGACGGACTGGCGCAGCTTGCGCGCGGCGGACCAGCCCATCGAGACGTGGTCCTCCTGCATGGCCGAGGAGGGGATCGAGTCGACCGAGGCGGGCACGGCGAGCCGCTTGTTCTCGCTGACCAGCGCCGCCTGGGTGTACTGGGCGATCATCAGGCCGGAGTCCACGCCCGGGTCGTCGGCGAGGAAGGCCGGCAGGCCGTGCGAGCGGGACTTGTCGAGGAGCCGGTCGGTGCGGCGCTCCGAGATCGAGCCGAGGTCGGCGGCGGCGATGGCGAGGAAGTCCAGCACGTACGCGACCGGGGCGCCGTGGAAGTTGCCGTTGGACTCCACCCGGCCGTCCGGCAGCACCACCGGGTTGTCGACGGAGGCGGCCAGCTCGCGGGAGGCGACGAGCGCGGCGTGGGCGAGGGTGTCACGGCCTGCGCCGGCGACCTGCGGGGCGCAGCGGATCGAGTAGGCGTCCTGGACGCGCGGAGCGTCGTCCTGGTGGTGGCCGGTGAGGCCGGAGTCCTTGAGCACGGCCAGCATGTTGGCGGCGGAGAGCGCCTGGCCGGGGTGCGGGCGGATCGGGGCGTGCAGCTCGGGGGCGAGCACCTTGTCGGTGCCGAGCAGCGCCTCCAGGGTCATCGCGGCGGTGATGTCGGCGGTGGTGAAGAGCCGCTGCAGGTCGGCGATGGCCATGACCAGCATGCCGAGCATGCCGTCGGTGCCGTTGATGAGGGCGAGGCCCTCCTTCTCCAGCAGCTCGACCGGTTCGATGCCGGCGGCGGCGAGCAGCTCGGCGGCCGGCTTCTCGACGCCGTCGGGGCCGGTCGCGACGCCTTCGCCCATCAGGACGAGCGCGCAGTGCGAGAGCGGCGCGAGGTCACCGGAACAGCCGAGCGAGCCGAACTCCCGGACCACGGGGGTGATGCCGGCGTTGAGGATCGCGGCCATGGTCTGGGCCACCAGGGGGCGGACCCCGGTGCGACCGCTGGCGAGCGTCTTCATCCGCAGGAACACCAGCGCGCGGACCACCTCGCGCTCGACCGCCGGGCCCATCCCGGCGGCGTGCGAGCGGACCAGCGAGCGCTGCAGCTGGGCCCGGAGTTCGGGGCTGATGTGCCGGACGGCGAGGGCACCGAAGCCGGTGGAAACGCCGTAGACGGGGCGGGGTTCGGCCGCCAGGGCGTCGATCCGGGCGCGCGCGACCGCCATCTCGGCGAGCGCGTCCGGGCCGATCTCGACCCGGGCGTTCCCCCGGGCGACGGCCAGCACGTCCTCGGCGCTGACGTCGGCCTTGCCGACCTGGACGAGCGGCGTGTGGGGGGCCGCAGCACTGTGCATATCCATATACACCATCTCATCAGGTGAATGAAGATATGACAACACCTGAGCCCTTCCGGGACTCCGGCGCCGGACCGGTCGGTCACCTGGATTTTCGGATACCGCAGCCGGTGCCGCACGCTGTGGGGGGTGACGGGCGCCCCACGGCGCACGCCACGACAACGGACCGGCCCCGGCCTGCACGGACGGCGCAGACCGCGCGGACGGCACGGACGGCACGGACCGACAGGCAGACCGACGGACACAGGAGGCGGCGACACGATGACGCGGGCGACGGCGCGGCGGCGGGTGGTCCGGCTGCGGGGGGACGGGCGGAGCACCCGGCCGGATGCGCTGGCGGCCGAGGAGCCGCTGGAGATCCGACTCGGCGGCGAGCCGCTCACGGTCACCATGCGCACCCCGGGCCAGGACTTCGACCTGGTGGCGGGCTTCCTGGTCGGCGAGGGGCTGGTGCACGCCTCCGAGGACCTCGCGGCACTGCGCTACTGCGCCGGCACCGACGAGGCCGGCGCCAACACCTACAACGTGGTGGACGCGACGCTGCGCGGCGCCGGGGCGCTGCCGCTCTCCGCCCACCGCAACCTGCTCACCACCAGCGCCTGCGGCCTCTGCGGCCGGGACACCGTGGACGCCGTCCGCACCCACGTCCGCCACCCGGTCGCCGACGACCCGCTGACCGTCCCGCCCGCGCTGCTGTACGGGCTGCCGGACCGGCTGCGGGCCGCCCAGCGGACCTTCGACTCCACCGGCGGCCTGCACGCGGCCGGCCTGTTCGACGGCGTCAGCGGCGAACTGCTCTGCGCCCGCGAGGACGTCGGCCGGCACAACGCCGTCGACAAGGTGGTCGGCTGGGCGCTGCGCGCGGGACGGCTCCCGCTGACCGGGCACGTGCTCCTGGTCAGCGGCCGGGCCTCGTTCGAGCTGACCCAGAAGGCGGCGCTGGCCGGCGCCCCGCTGCTGGCCGCCGTGTCGGCGCCGTCCTCGCTGGCGGTGGACCTGGCGGAGGAGCTGGGCCTGACCCTGGTGGGCTTCCTGCGCGGCGAGGGCGCCAACGTGTACACCCGCCCGGACCGGATCGCCTGAGGCCCCGGGCCCGCCCGCGAGGGCGCGCCCGGGGCCCGGATCCCGCCCCCGCGTCAGCGCAGCTCGGCCTCGACCAGGTCGGCCGCGCGGGCGGTGCCGCCCTCGGCGCGCGCCTCGGCGCGGAGCACGTCCAGGCGCGCGGCCACCTCCGGGTCGCCGGTCAGTTCCAGCAGGGCGGCGCGCAGCGCCTCCCCGGTGGCCTGTTCCGTGTCGAGGCGGCGGGCGACGCCCAGCTCCACCAGCTTGTCCGCGTTGCCGAACTGGTCGACGGCCTGCGGCACCGCGATCATCGGCACCCCGTGGTAGAGGCCCTCGCTGCTGCCGCCCATGCCGGCGTGGGTGACGAAGGCGTCGGCCTTCGCGAGCACGTCGAACTGCGGCACCCACCGGTGCACCTCGATGTTGGCCGGCACCTCGCCCAGCTCGGCCAGGTCGGTGTGCTTGCCGATCTGGAGCACGACGTGCCAGCCGGGCAGGTCGCCGAAGGCGCGGACGCACTCCCGGTAGAAGGCCGGCTGGTGGGTGAAGGCGGAGCCGAGCGAGACCAGCACCACCTTCTCGGCGCCGTCCGGCCGCTGCCAGCCGCCCTGGTGCGAGCGGTCGCCGAAGCACTGGCCGACGAAGGTGTACCGCGCGGGGTCGACCCGGTCGGCGTTGGGCTGCAGGGCCCGCGGGATCAGGGCGAGCGCGCGGGCCGGGAGGGCCTTGAACTCCTCCGGGTCCCGGACGACGGTGCCGTTCTCGGCCAGCCAGTCGGCGAACCGCCGCATGTACGCGGGCCCGCCGGGGCCGCTGCGGATCGCCTCGAACACCTCGGCCATGTCCTGCTCGAAGCCCTGCCAGGCGACGTAGGTCGGGGAGAGCTGGAGGGCCGGGACGCCGTGCCCCTCGGCCACCGCCCGCCCGGTGAACCCGGCGATGTCGTACAGCACGAGGTCGGGCCGGTCCTCCTCGAAGAGCCGGCGGACCACCGGGGTCATGGCGACGGCGTCGTCGAGGAAGAGGTTCTGGATCGCCACCGGGTCCTGCAGCCACACCTGGGAGTCGTCGGTGAGGGGCAGCGCGGTCGGGTACGGCACGAGCGTCGCCCCGGTCGCCTCGACCGGCCCGGCGAACGAGGCGTCGTTGACGTAGCTGACCCGGTGGCCGCGGGCGACGAGCTCGGCGACGACGGCGAGGCTCGGGTTGACGTGCCCGTGGGCCGGGATGGAGACCATGGCGATGTGTGCGGAGCGGGTCATGGTGGTGCCCTTCGTCGAGATGGTGAGACGAGACGATCCGTCTCGTCGGAACGCCCTCATCATGACCTGACGACCCGCCACTCGTCAAGACGAGACGGTTCGTCTCGCTGTAGCGCTAGGATGGCCCCATGTCCCGACAGACCGCGCCCGACCCCAGCCGCCGCAGCCAGCAGAGCCGCGCCGCGATCCTCGCCGCCGCCGCCGACCTGGTCTCCGAGGTCGGCTTCGCCAAGCTCACCATCGAGAAGATCGCCGCCCGTGCCGGAGTCGGCAAGCAGACCATCTACCGCTGGTGGCCGTCGAAGGGCGCGGTCGTCTTCGACGCCTTCCTCGCCGTCAGCGAGGACGCCAGCGGCAGCCTCGCGCTGCCCGACACCGGCGATCTCGCCGCCGACCTGCGCGCCGTCCTGCGCCCGACCGCCGACGAGCTCACCGACCCCGCCTTCGACAACACCGGCCGGGGTCTGATCTCCGAGTACCTGGTCGACCCGGACCTGCTGCGCGAGTACCGCGAACGGCTGCTGGACCCCCTGCTGGAGGTCACCCGCGACCGCCTGCGCAGCGCCCGCACCGCCGGACAGCTCCCGGCCGACACCGACCTCGACCTCGCCGTCGACCTGCTCTACGGGCCGATGTACTACCGCTGGCTGCACGGTCTCGGGGCGGTCGACCACGCGTACGCGGACCGCCTGGTCGCCGCGGTCCTGCGCGCGCTCGGAGCGACGGACGGAGCGGCCGGAGCGGCCGACGGAGCGCCGGACGGCGGCTGACCTCAGCGGCGGTTGCGGCGGCGGAGCACCAGCACGACCACGATGATCACGGCGATCACCGTCAGCACCAGCACGGCGCCGATCAGCAGGCCCATCATCCGGCCGAGGCCCTTCTTCTTCTTTTTCTTCTTCTTGGACTTGTCCTTCGACGACTCGGCCAGCCGCGACGCCCCGTGCCGCTCCGCCGACACGCCCGCCTGCCCGGCCGCCGCGGGCACCACGGGGGCGGGCGCCTGCCGGGCCACAGGGGCTTCCGGGGCCGCGGGGGCCGACCGCACCACCGGGGCCGCCGAGGCCGCCGGCGCGGCGGCGAGCGCGCCGCCGCCGAAGGCGAGCACCGCGGAGAGGACGAGGCCCGTCAACCGAGCGCGCATAGGAGTCAACCCCCGAGAATCCGATCCGGCGCGGCCCCGACGGCCCGCCGACCGCGGACACCATCCCACGCCCGCCCCACCGCGCCCAGTCCCGCAACGCCCTCGCCACCGGACCGCGACCGGCTCGGAACAGACCGGTCACCGAACCGCCACACCACGCCGACGGCCCGGCCCCGCCCGCCCTTCGCCCGCCCGCCGCTCCCCCGCCTCCGGCCCTCAGCTCACCGGGGGCGAGGCCGGGCCGGCGAGGGCGACGGCGACCAGGGAGCGCAGCGCCGCGGCGACCTGGCCCAGCGGGAGGGTGGCGTCGTCCGCGAACAGCTCCAGCAGCCACCCGCCGGCCGCGTTCTGGCCGCCGGCCGCGACCATGCCGCGGTAGCCGGAGACCACCAGCATGGCCTCCTCCGCCGGGTCGTTGCCCGCCGCGCCGGCCCGCAGGGCGAAGGCCCCGCCGCGTACGGCCCGGCGGGTCATCGGGTAGTGGCGCAGGTCGAAGACGGCGTCCGGGGCCTCGATCTGGGCCCGCTGCGTCTCCGCGCGGGTGCTGCTCGGCCCGCTGGTCATCCGGTAGACGGCGTGCTGCGCGGTGCGCATCAGCTGCGAGCCGGGCGGCACGTACGAGATCCACCAACCGACCGCGTCCAGCAGCCGGGCCGAGATCTCGGCGACGACGGCCAGCTTGCCGATGGTGTCCGCGGGGTGCACGGAGCGGGTGTTGCCGTGCTGGTCGAGCGCGGCGAGCACCGCGGTGAGCAACTGCCCCGGGTCGGCACTGTGCGCGGCGCCGCGGAAGCGCCGCCGGTCGCCGGAGCCGGCCCGGCCGCCGGGTCGGCCGCGCCCGTCGGCACGGTGGTGCGGGTCCGCGGCGTCGGCGAGCAGCACCGTCGGGTCGGGCGAGAAGCCCGGGCCGTGGCTGCGTCCGGCGACCACCGGGTGGGCGGCGCGGGCGGCCTTGGCCCGGTACTGGGCGGCGTCGGCGAGCCGGAAGAGCCGGTCGGGGGTGGTGACCGGGCCGATCGAGTCACCGGTGGAGGCGACCCCGCAGGCGACGCCCTCGCCCTCGGCCAGGGCGAGCGCCCGGGCGCACAGCTCCTCGGCGACGGCGACCACCTCGTCCGCCTTCTGGCCCTCGGCGAGCAGGCAGAACTCGTCACCGCCGAGCCGGGCGGCGAGACTGCCGGGGAGCTTGGCGGCGGCCAGCGACAGCTGGTGGGCGAAGCGCTCCAGCAGCCGGTCGCCCACCTCGTGGCCGAGCTGGTCGTTGACCCGCTTCAGGCCGTTGACGTCGCAGACCACCAGCGAGACCACGGTGTTGTCCCGGTTGTGGGCCTCCAGCGCGCTCTCCAGCCGCGCATCCACCGCACGCCGGTTGGCCAGACCGGTGAGCGGGTCGGAGAAGGCGAGCTTGCGCAGGTCGGCGAGGCGTTCGGTCTGGGCGAGGCCGGCCGAGATCTGGGCGGCGAGCAGGGTGGCGTAGTCGGCGTCCGCGTCGGTGAACCCGGCCGACCCGGTGGCCCGGGCGAGGTAGAGCTCGCCCCAGGCCTGCCCGTGCAGGACGATCGGCGCGACCACGCAGCAGGCCCGCCCGCGCCGGCGCAGCGCGGCGGCGCGTTCCTGGCAGTACGCGCCTGCGGTCGGGTGCGCGTGCCCGGGGTGCGGCTGGCTGTTGTCTGCGGTCTGGACCCAGGCGCGCGGCAGCCGGCCGGTGGTCCAGCGCTCCTCCAGGTAGGTGACGATCTCGGGGAAGTCGGCCACCGGGTAGGACTCGTCCTCGGGCAGCTCCTCCTCCCCCGGCGAGAGTTCCCCGTGGTTGACCAGGACCCGCAGCCGGCCGGACTCGCGGTCCCAGACCGAGACGGCGGCCATGGTGGCGCCGAGTGCCTCGGTGGCGCGTGCGGCGGCGGCCCGGACGGCCTCCAGCGGGGTGAGCGCCCCGGCCATGTCCTGGGCGAGTTCGACCACGGAGGTCAGCCGCGTGTCGGGGGCCCCGGGGGCCGGCGGCTGCTGCGTCCGGTCGCAGTCGCAGCCGCGGTCCGTCATGATCGCCTCACTGCTCACCGGCTCGCCTCGCTCCCTGTGCTCGGTCCTGCTCGGTCCCCTGCGGCGGGCCGCCGGGCCCGCGCCCCGGGGACCCCGCCCCCGGGAGCCGCACCCATTCGGCCGCTTGCACCAAGACTATGGCGGTTTCATTCGGTTATGCCCCGTTTGTCGAAGAGGATCCGCAGGGCAGTACGACTTTCAACCGTTCGGCTTGCGGCAAGACCGTGCCCGGCCCGGGCAGGTTCTACTCCGCCGGGCGGCGCCCCGCTCCGCCCGTACGTCGCTCGACGGCGTTCCGCGCCGCCCCCGCACCACCCGGCCACGCCCCACGGGCACCCACGACGGCCGTTCTCCCGAACCGTTCAGGCCGCTCCGAAAGCCTCCGCCCGCTCCGAAAGCGTCGGACAGCTCCGGCAGCTCCGGCAGCTCCGGCCACTACACATCGTCACGGCCGCGCCGAACCCGATGCGGCCTGCCGAACCGGGCCCTACTCCGCCCGCAGCCGCCGGGAGAGCAGCCACGGCTCGACCAGCCCGAGCCCGCGCACCGGACGGCGCCACATCGGCTGGAGGTTGAACCGGTGCCCGGTGTCCGGGGCGCCCGCCGACCGCGAACCGGCCGCCGCCGCGAGCGCCTCGGCCAGGCCGGGCCCGTCGACGTCGGCGGGCGCGACACTGCCGTTCTGCTCCAGCGCGACGGCGAACTCGCCGTCGATCAGCACCGCGTCCTTCGGGGCGATCGAGGTGAGCCGGCTGGCCAGGTTGACCGTGGTGCCGAAGACGTCGCCCATCCGCGAGGTGACCGTGCCGAACGCCATGCCCACCCGCAGCGCGGGAATGCTGTCGTCCTCGGCCAGCGCCTCGATCAGGCTGAGCGCGATCTCGGCTGCCGTCACCGGGTCCTCGGAGACGTAGAGGATCTCGTCGCCCAGCGTCTTGATCACCCGGCCGCCCTGGCCGGCGATCAGGTCGGAGCAGGTGTTCTCGAACGTCTCGACCAGCTCGCCGAGCTCCTCCTCCTCCAGCCGCCGGGAGAGCCGGGTGAAGCCGACCAGGTCGGCGAAGCCCACGGCGAGCCGGCCGCTGGTGATCTCGTTGTCCTCCGCGGCCTGCACCACGCGGCCGGTGACGGCGGCCAGCTGGCGGCGCCAGACGTACACCAGGAACTGCTCCAGCTCCGGAAGCAGCAGCTCGACCAGCGGGTACGCGACGTCGGCGCGGGTCAGACCGGGTTCGACGGACTGGGTGAGGTTCTCCAGGAAGGTGTCCATCTGCCAGCCGGCCAGCCGGGCCGTGGTCTGACCGGTGGAACGCGCCACCTGGATCGCCATCGCCTCGCTCAGCAGCCCCGACTCGACCAGCCCGGACAGCCGGCGCAGAGCGATCACGTCACCGTCGGTCAGCGCCCGGGACTGCCCGATGTCCGGGAAGCCCATCGCCCGCCAGAACCGGGTGGCCAGGTCCATCGGGACGTCGGCCGCCCGCGCGGCCTGGTACGGGGTGTAGCGTCGCGGCGCGTCCAGGATCAGGCGTTCCAGGTCGAGGGCGACCGTTTGGTCGTGGGGGCCCGTCTGGTCGTGGGAGCCCGCCGCGCCGCCGTTGCTGCCGTCCTCTGCCACCGGTCCGTCCCCGTGCGGTCGCCGCACTCGCCTCGTGTCCTGCCTGTCCGGGCGCGCCCGCCACCCCGGCGGGCAGTGGCGCGCCTCACACTGCTGCCAGGTGGAATATTCGCACGGAATCCCGCGATCCGGGGCATCCGCCCGGGTCAAGGGGTGGTGAAGACTCCCGTCGGCCCGGGCGGTTCCGCGCTCCGGCGCCGCTCCCCGGCGCCGGGCGTCCGGCCGCCGTCAGCGCGGCTCCGGCCGCACGTGGACGACGTCGCCCGCGCCGACCGGCCGCCGCGAACCGTCGGGCGTCCGGACCACCAGCCGGCCGTCCCCGTCGATCGCCACCGCCTCGCCGGCCAGTTCGCGGTCGCCGGGCAGCAGCACCCTGACCTCCCGGCCGAGCGTGGTGCACCGGTCCGCGTACGCGCTCAGCAGTCCGCTGGCGTGCGGGTCGCCGGCGGCGTCCGTCCACTCCCGGTACAGGCCGGCGAACTCGCGCAGCAGCGCACGCAGCAGCGTGGACCGGTCGGTGACGGCGGCACCGGCCAGGACCAGCGACGCGGCGGTGGGGACGGGCAGCTCGGACGCGCGCAGCGAGACGTTGACGCCCAGACCGGCGACCACCGCGCCGCCGCCGAGCTCGGTGAGGATGCCGCCCAGCTTGCGCTCCGCCCCGTCGATCCCGACCTGGAGGTCGTTGGGCCACTTCAGGCCGACCTCCACCTCGGCGACCCGGCTCAGCGTGCTCGCCGCCGCGACGCCGACCAGGATCGGCAGCCAGCCGTACCGCTCGACGGGTACCCCGTCCGGGCGAAGCAGGACGGAGAGGAAGAGCCCCGAACGGGCGGGCGCCGTCCACTGCCGTTCCAGCCGTCCGCGCCCGGTCCGCTGCGCCTCGGCGACCAGCACCGCGCCCTGCGGGGCGCCGTCCCGGGCTCGGGCGGCGAGGTCGGTGTTGGTGGAGCCGGTCTCGTCGACGACGTCCAGCCCGGTCCACAACCCGCCCGGGACCAGCAGGTCCCGGCGGAGCGCCTCGGCGTCCAGCGGCGGGCGGTCCAGGTCGGTCCACGGCGACGGCCCGGCATGGCCGAAGCCGCGCAGTCCACTGCGGCGGGGGGTGTCGGAGGTCATGCGGCACACCCTAGAGGCCCTAGGCCGCCCCATTGTCCCGCAGAACGGCGGCCGACCACACTGTGTCGCTGGCCATAACGGGAAACCGTCAGCGATGACTACGCTACCCAACGGTAGTTCGTAGCGCCGCCCTGCCCTCATCCGCGCGGATCCCCACCCGGCCCGCGCGACCCCGAAACAGGTCGCGGCCAAGGAGCAGGGAGAGCCACCGGATGACCGAGGCGCCGTACGACCCGCACACCACCGCCGGCAAGCTCGCCGACCTCCGGCGCAGGCTCGACGAGGCGGTGCACTCCGGTTCCGCCAAGGCGGTGGAGAAGCAGCACGCCAAGGGCAAGCTGACGGCCCGTGAGCGGGTCGCGGAACTGCTGGACGAGGGGTCCTTCGTCGAGTTCGACGAGTTCGCCCGGCACCGCTCGACCAACTTCGGCCAGGAGCGGACCCGCCCGTACGGCGACGGCGTGGTCACCGGGTACGGCACCGTCGACGGCCGCCAGGTCGCCGTCTTCGCGCAGGACTTCACCGTGTTCGGCGGCTCGCTGGGCGAGGTGTTCGGCGAGAAGATCGTCAAGGTCATGGACTTCGCGCTGAAGACCGGCTGCCCGGTGATCGGCATCAACGACTCCGGCGGCGCCCGGATCCAGGAGGGCGTGGTCTCGCTCGGCCTGTACGGCGAGATCTTCCGCCGCAACGTGCACGCCTCGGGCGTGATCCCGCAGATCTCGCTGATCATGGGCCCCTGCGCGGGCGGCGCGGTCTACTCCCCCGCGATCACCGACTTCGTGGTGATGGCCGACCGGACCTCGCACATGTTCATCACCGGCCCCGACGTGATCAAGACCGTCACCGGTGAGGACGTCGGCATGGAGGAACTGGGCGGCGCGCACACCCACAACACCAAGTCCGGCAACGCGCACCACCTGGCCGCGGACGAGAAGGAGGCGGTCGAGTACGTCAAGAGCCTGCTCTCGTACCTGCCCTCCAACAACCTCTCCGACCCGCCGTCCTTCCCCGAGGAGGCGGACCTCGCGATCACCGACGAGGACCTCGAACTCGACACCCTGGTCCCGGACTCGGCGAACCAGCCGTACGACATGCACCGGGTGATCGAGCACATCCTCGACGACGGCGAGTTCCTGGAGACCCAGCCGCTGTACGCGGGCAACATCATCACCGGCTTCGGCCGGGTCGAGGGCCACGCGGTCGGCATCGTCGGGAACCAGCCGATGGACCTGGCCGGCTGCCTGGACATCGCCGCCAGCGAGAAGGCCGCCCGGTTCATCCGCACCTGCGACGCGTTCAACGTCCCGGTGCTGACCTTCGTCGACGTGCCCGGCTTCCTGCCCGGCACCGAGCAGGAGTGGGACGGCATCATCCGCCGCGGCGCCAAGCTGATCTACGCCTACGCCGAGGCCACCGTCCCGCTGATCACCGTGATCACCCGCAAGGCCTTCGGCGGCGCGTACGACGTCATGGGCTCCAAGCACCTGGGCGCCGACCTCAACCTGGCCTGGCCGACCGCGCAGATCGCGGTGATGGGCGCCCAGGGCGCGGTCAACATCCTGCACCGGCGCGAGCTGGCCGAGGCGGACGACGTCGACACGAAGCGGGCCGAGCTGATCGCCTCCTACGAGGACACCCTGCTCAACCCGTACCTCGCGGCCGAGCGCGGCTACGTGGACGCCGTCATCGCGCCGAGCGAGACCCGCCGGCACATCGTCCGCGGCCTGCGCGCGCTGCGCGGCAAGCGCGAGACGCTGCCGCCGAAGAAGCACGGCAACATCCCGCTGTAGTCGCCCGCTCCGAGAGGATCGCGAGAGGATTGAGCATGGCCCCGATCCACGTGCTGCACGGGCAGCCGACCCCCGAGGAGCTGGCCACCGTCCTGGCGGTGGTCCAGGCCCGGGCCGCCGCCGCGCAGGCCGCCGCCGAGGCGACCCGCCGGGCCGGCGCCGGCCCGGACTCCCCCTGGAACGACCGCGCCCGCCGGCTCCGGACCGCCCCGCGCCCGGGCGCCAACGCCTGGCGCACCTCCGGCTGGGCCGGATAGCAGCACCGGGCGCGCCCCGGGCGGGGCGGCGGGTGCCGGCGAAGCACCTGCCGCCCCGCCCGGCGGCACGCCCGGCGAACGTCCGGATTGCCCCGAAACCTGAGTACGGATACTCAGGCGTCCCGGCAGCCCCGCGGAGCACCCTGGAGGAGTGCTCTGGTCAGATCCCCGCGACGAGCCGTCCCCGGAAGCCCAGCGAATGCAGCGCAGGCTGCACCGGGCCGGCCACGTGCTCGCCGCCCTCACCCTGCTGATCGCCGTGCTGCTGATGCTCTGAACGCGACGCTCCGCTCGGCCGACCGGACCGCCCCTCTACGCTGGTGGGCATGACCGACCGCCGCACCCTCGTGCTCGCCTCCGCCTCCCCCGCCCGCCTCGGGCTGCTGCGCCAGGCGGGCCTCGACCCGCGCGTGGTGGTCAGCGGCGTCGACGAGGACGCCCTCACCGCCGCCACCCCCGCCGAGCTGGCCCTCGTCCTCGCCGAGGCCAAGGCCAAGGCCGTCGCCGCCACGCTCACCGACGGCGAACTGGTGATCGGCTGCGACTCGGTGCTGGAGCTGGACGGCCTGGCGCTCGGCAAGCCCGCCGACGCCACCGAGGCGCTGGCCCGCTGGCAGTCGATGCGCGGCCGCGCCGGCGTGCTGCGCACCGGCCACTGCGTCATCGACACCGTCACCGGGCGACAGGCCTCCGCCACGGCCTCCACCACCGTCCGCTTCGGCACCCCCGACGACGCCGAGGTCGCCGCCTACATCGCCACCGGCGAACCGCTCCACGTGGCCGGCGCGTTCACCCTGGACGGCCGCTCGGCGCCGTTCGTCGAGGGCATCGACGGCGACCCGGGCAACGTCATCGGCCTCTCGCTGCCGCTGCTGCGCGGCCTGCTCGCCGAACTGGACGTCCGGATCACCGACCTCTGGGTCTGACGTCGGCCGCCGGCCGGGGTGAACGCGCCGCCCCGAGCAGTTCGGCGCCGTACTTCGAGCCCGGGCAGGGCTTCGGCTGCCTGACCGGGGAGGTCGCGGCGGCGGGCGCCCGCCCGGTATCCGCGCCGAAGCGGGCCGGGCCGCTGAGCGGGACCACGGCGGCGACCGGCGGCGGGCCCGCCGCTCCGCCCGTGCCCGAACTGCTGCACCCGGCCGTCGTCAGTGCGCCAAAGACGAGTGCTATTAACGCCAACTTCCCCGTTGTTTGCCTCATCTGATGCACGCTAGAAGTGCGCTCCGGCACCGTCGACGGTCCGGACCGGGGCCACCGGCCTGCCCACCGCTAGGCTGACCGGCACCGTTCGAACGGGGAGGTGATGGGCGGATGACCGACAGTCTGCTCAACGTGCTGCTGGGGCTGGTCGCCAGCGCGCTCAGCGCCACGATCGGGTGGCTCGGCCAGAGCCTGCGCCGAAGACGGCGGCTGGAACGGACCAGGGCCTTCCTCGGCCTGCCGGCCGGCGGCGAGTGCCTGATCGTGGTCAACCGCAGCATCGGCACCGGCGCACACCCCCGCACCGTCACCCGGCGCGACGCCTACGCGCTGATGGAGCTGGCCGCCCTGGTGAAGGAGTGCGGCTCGCAGGCCGACCTGGTCGCGCACGACGCCGCGCCGCGCAGCCTCGGCGCCAAGACCGAGCTCTGCTTCGGCGGCCCCGTCTCCAACGACCGGATGGCCGCCCACCTCGCCTGGGGCCTGCCCGGGGTGACGATATCCAGCGGCCCCGAAGCGGCCGACAACGTGATCACCGTCGGCGGCCGCTCCTACACCGCCGACTGGGAAGCCGGGGTCCACGTCCTGCTGGCCCGGCTGGCCACTCCCGGGGGTGGCCGCCCGGTCTTCCTGATCTCCGGCCAGACCGGGGTCGCCAACCAGGCCGGAGTCCGCCACCTCGTGGCGCACCACCGCCGGCTGGCCCGCCGCCACGGCGCGGACGGCACGTTCGCCCTCCTCCTGCGGGTGGTCAACCCCCAGGCGTACGGACCGGACGTGGTCGAGCAGGTCGCCGACGTGACCGCCCAGGCCCTGGAGCGCGCGCCCACTCCGGCCGCGCCCGCCCCGGCCGCCGGCGCCCCCGCTTCCGCCGCCCCCGCTTCCACCGCCCCGGCCGCCGGTGCCCCCGCCTCCACCGCCCCCGCCCCGGCGCCGACTCCCTGAGGAACGCCCGGGCGCGGCTCGCGAACCGCCGGAGTGTGGCCAAGCCCACCGCCCCGCCACGGCCCCGCCGGGACACTGCGTCACCGTCCGCAAGCACCGGACGCCCTCCGACCCACCTGCCGTCACCTGCAGAGACTTCCGCCGGGCCGCCCACCACCCGTCCGGACGCATCACCCTCCGTGTGGGATAGTTCACAACCTGGGGCTACTCGCCGGTACTGCCCAGGAATCCATAAACTCAACGAGGTTCAAGAAGGGAGCCACAGTGCGCAAGGTGCTCATCGCCAACCGCGGGGAAATCGCCGTCCGCGTCGCCCGTGCCTGCTCGGACGCCGGTATCGCCAGCGTCGCCGTCTACGCCGAGCCGGACCGGGATGCGCTGCACGTCCGCGCGGCCGACGAGGCTTACGCGCTGGGCGGCGACACCCCCGGCACCAGCTACCTGGACATCGCGAAGGTCCTCCAGGCCGCCGCCGACTCGGGTGCGGACGCCGTCCACCCCGGCTACGGCTTCCTGTCGGAGAACGCCGACTTCGCCCAGGCCGTCCTCGACGCGGGCCTCACCTGGATCGGCCCGCCGCCGCAGGCCATCCGCGATCTCGGGGACAAGGTCACCGCCCGGCACGTGGCGCAGCGCGCCGGTGCCCCGCTGGTGGCCGGCACGCCCGACCCGGTCGCGGGTGCGGACGAGGTCGTCGAGTTCGCCCGGGAACACGGCCTGCCGGTCGCCATCAAGGCGGCCTTCGGCGGCGGCGGCCGCGGCCTCAAGGTCGCCCGCACCCTGGAGGAGATCCCGGAGCTGTTCGAGTCCGCGGTCCGCGAGGCGGTCGCCGCCTTCGGGCGCGGCGAGTGCTTCGTCGAGCGCTACCTGGACAACCCCCGGCACGTCGAGACCCAGTGCCTGGCGGACAAGCACGGCAACGTCGTGGTCGTCTCCACCCGTGACTGCTCGCTGCAGCGCCGGCACCAGAAGCTCGTCGAGGAGGCGCCCGCGCCGTTCCTGACCCCCGAGCAGAACGCCGAGCTGTACCGGTCCTCGAAGGCCATCCTCAAGGAGGCCGGCTACCAGGGCGCCGGCACCTGCGAGTTCCTGGTCGCGCTGGACGGCACGATCTCCTTCCTGGAGGTCAACACCCGTCTGCAGGTCGAGCACCCGGTGACCGAGGAGGTCACCGGCATCGACCTGGTCCGGGAGATGTTCCGGATCGCCGACGGCGAGGAGCTCGGCTACGACGACCCGGAGGTCCGCGGTCACTCCTTCGAGTTCCGGATCAACGGCGAGGACCCGGGCCGCAACTTCCTCCCGGCGCCGGGCACCGTGACGCTGTTCGCCCCGCCGTCCGGCCCTGGCGTCCGACTGGACTCGGGTGTCGAGACCGGTTCGGTCATCGGCCCGGCCTGGGACTCCCTGCTGGCCAAGCTGGTCGTCTCCGGCCGCGACCGCAAGCAGGCGCTGGAGCGGGCCCGGCGCGCGCTGGCGGAGTTCAAGGTCGAGGGCATGGCCACCGCCATCCCGTTCCACCAGGCCGTGGTCACCGACCCCGCGTTCGCCCCCGAGGTGCACGGCGGCGAGGGCCCGTTCCAGGTCTTCACCCGGTGGATCGAGACCGAGTTCGACAACACCATCCCCGCGTTCGCCGGTGCCGCCGGTGACGGCGAGGAGGCCGAGGGCCGGGAGACCGTGGTCGTCGAGGTCGGCGGCAAGCGGATCGAGGTCTCGCTGCCGTCCTCGCTGGGCGTCTCCACCGCCCCGGCGGCCGGTGCGGGGGCCGCGAAGGCCAAGCGCCGGGTGGGTGCCAAGAAGGCCGGCTCGGCCGTCAGCGGTGACACGCTGGCCTCTCCGATGCAGGGCACCATCGTCAAGGTCGCCGTCGAGGAGGGCCAGGTCGTCGCGGAGGGCGAGCTGATCGTCGTCCTGGAGGCGATGAAGATGGAGCAGCCGCTGAACGCCCACAAGGCGGGCACCGTCGTCGGCCTCAAGGCCGAGGTGGGTGCCAGCGTCTCCAGCGGCGCCGCGCTCTGCGAGATCAAGGACTGACGTCCACCCGTTGCGTCACCGGTCCGTACGCCCCCCAGGGTGTGCGGACCGGTGCCGTTTCCGGCGGCGGGTCACCGCCCGCGCGGCAGGCCCAGCTCGGCGAGTCTGGCCGGCAGCGGGCCGCCCGGACCGCCCGGTCCCCCGGGGCCGTGGGTGCCCGGGCGGCGCTGGCCGGGCAGCGGGGCGCCGCCCGGGGGCGGGGCCGCCCGGCGGGCCATCGGGCCCGGCTGGGTCTGGTGGACGGGACCGCTGCCGGTGCCGTGCACCGGGGCGTCACCGGTCGGCGGAGTACCGAGCGGCGCGAGGTCGATCTGCACCCCGCAGTCGGCCAGCGCGTCCAGCTCCCGCGCGGTGGCGTCGTCGGCGGTCGCCTGCTCGTCGGTGACCAGCCGGGTGATGGTCTCGGTCGGGACGGTCTGGAACATGGTGTCCGCGCCGAGCTTGGTGTGGTCGGCGAGGACGATCACCTCGGCGGCCGACTGCACCAACGCCCGGTCCACGCTCGCGGAGAGCATGTTCGTGGTCGAAAGGCCTCGCTCGGCGGTCAGCCCGCTGCCCGAGATGAACGCCTTGGACACCCGCAACCCGTGCAGCGACTGTTCGGCGCCGCTGCCGACCAGGGCGTAGTTGGAGCCGCGCAGCGTACCGCCGGTCATCACCACCTCCACCCGGTTGGCGTGCGCCAGCGCCTGGGCGACCAGCAGCGAGTTGGTGACCACCGTCAGCCCGGGCACCCGGGCCAGCCGGCGGGCCAGCTCCTGGGTGGTGGTACCGGCGCCGACGACAACGGCGTCACCTTCCTCCACCAGGCCCGCTGCGAGATCGGCGATGGCGCTCTTCTCTGCGGCGGAGAGGTGGGTCTTCTGCGGGTAACCGGGTTCGCGGCTGAAGCCGCCGGGGAGCACCGCGCCGCCGTGCCGGCGGTCGAGGAGCCCTTCTGCCTCCAGTGCCCGTACGTCGCGGCGCACGGTCACTTCGGAGGTCTGGACGACGCGGGCCAGTTCCCGGAGCGAGACCGCTCCGTTGGCGCGCACCATTTCGAGGATCAACTGGCGACGTTCTGCTGCAAACACAGAACCGACGGTAACGTGCGTGACCGTCTGCTTTCAGGCGTTTGCTGCTAGTAGCGGGAATTGCTCACGCAAGAGCGGCGCGTGACCGTACAATACGCGCCGTCAGCAACCCGGAACTGCGCCCGCCGTCCGGGTGACGCCCCGGCCTGCGCAAAGGGCGGCCGCCGAACGGCGACCGCCCTCAACTGGGCCCCGGATGCTCAGGATTCGCCCGCGTCCCGCTTGCGGATGTGGAGCTGGCGGGCGGCCTCGGCGGTGGAGCCGGAGACCGACGGGTAGACGGTGAAGGCGCTGGCCACCTGTTCGACGGTCAGATTGGCGTCCACCGCGAGCGAGATCGGGTGGATCAGCTCGCTCGCCCGCGGGGCGACGACCACACCGCCGACCACGATCCCGGTGCCCGGGCGGCAGAACAGCTTCACGAAGCCGTCCCGGATGCCCTGCATCTTGGCCCGCGGGTTGCCGCGCAGCGGCAGCTTGACCTCGACCGCGTCCATCTTGCCGCACTCCACGTCGGCGGCGGTGTAGCCGACGGTGGCGATCTCCGGGTCGGTGAAGACGTTGGAGGCCACGGTCTTCAGGTTGAGCGGCTGCACCGCGTCGCCGAGCGCGTGGTACATCGCGATCCGGCCCTGCATGGCCGCCACCGAGGCGAGCATGAAGACGCCGGTGCAGTCCCCGGCCGCGTACACGCCCGGGGCGGAGGTGCGGGACACCCGGTCGACCTGGATCTGGCCCCAGTCGTTGAGCTTGACCCCGGCCTCCTCCAGGCCCATCTCCGCCGTGTTGGGGATCGAGCCGACGGCCATCAGGCAGTGCGTGCCCTCGATCACCGTGCCGTCGGAGAGGGTCACCTCCACCTTGTCGCCGATCCGCTTGGCGCTCTCGGCCCGCGAGCGGCTCATCACGTTCATGCCGCGACGGCGGAAGACCTCCTCCAGCACCTCGGCGGCGTCCGGGTCCTCGCCCGGCAGCACCCGGTCGCGCGAGGAGACCAGGGTGACGTTGGAACCGATCGCCTGGTACGCACCGGCGAACTCGGCGCCGGTGACGCCGGAACCGACCACGATCAGCTCGCGCGGCAGCTCCTCCAGGTCGTACACCTGGGTCCAGGTCAGGATCCGCTCGCCGTCCGGCTGGGCGTCCGGCAGCTCGCGCGGGTGCGCGCCGGTGGCGATCAGCACCGCGTCGGCGCGCAGCGACTGGACGCTGCCGTCGGGCGCGTCCACCAGCACCTCGCGGGAGCCGTCCACGGCCTGGCCCCCGGTGCCGAGCCGGCCGCGGCCGCGCAGCACGGAGACGCCGGCCCGCGTGACGGACTGGGTGATGTCGTGGGACTGCGCGATCGCCAGGCGTTTCACCCGGCGGTTGACCTTGCCCAGGTCCACGCCGACCACCCGGGCCGGGCTGTCGATGTGCGGAGTGTCGTCCGCGACGATGATGCCGAGTTCCTCGTACGAGCTGTCGAAGGTGGTCATCACCTCCGCGGTCGCGATCAACGTCTTCGACGGCACGCAGTCCGTGAGCACCGCCGATCCGCCCAGGCCGTCGCGGTCGACGACGGTCACCTCCGCGCCGAGCTGGGCCGCCACCAGGGCCGCCTCGTATCCGCCGGGTCCGCCACCGATGATCACGATCCGAGTCACGTCCACCATTGTCCCGCACGCCGGGAGCGCTGCCACGCCGGGGTCGGGGCTTCTGCCCGATCGCCCGAGGAACGTAGTCTTCCCCCCATGCCCCTTTACGCCGCGTATGCCACCAACCTCGATGCCCGGCAGATGACCCGCCGCGCCCCGCACTCACCGCTGCGCACCACGGGGTGGCTGTCCGGCTGGCGGCTCACCTTCGGCGGCGAGCAGCTCGGCTGGGAAGGTTCGCTGGCCACGGTGGTGGAGGACGAGAAGGACCAGGTCTTCGTCTCGCTCTACGACGTCGCGCCGATGGACGAGGAGGGGCTCGACCGCTGGGAGGGCGTCCAGCTCGGCATCTACCGCAAGATCAAGCTGCGCGCGCAGACCCTGGACGGCGACGTGCCGGTCTGGACGTACGTGCTCAACGACTACGAGGGCGGCCTGCCCGCCGCCCGGTACCTGGGGCTGATCGCGGACGCGGCGGAGAGCGCCGGCGCCCCCGACGACTACGTCCTGGACCTGCGCCGCCGCCCCTGCTGACCGCTTCCGGGGGCGCGGCCCGGGCACCCCGCCCGCCGGCCGCCTCCCCCCGCCCCCCCGGGGTGGCGGTCCCCCGCCGCCCGCACTACTCCTCCGGACCGCCCCCCGCCCCCTTCGCGGGGCCCGCCCCACCGGACCGCCCCCCGCCCCCTTCGCGGGGCCCGCCCCACCGGCCCGCCGACCGGGCCCGCGGCCCGCTCCGCCCCGCGGCCCGCCCGCCCGTGACGCCCGCCGGGCCCGCGGCTCGCCACCGGGTTCGTGCCTTGCTCCGGGTCGCACCCCCCGCCAGGTGTCCCGGAGCTGTACGTTCACGCCATCCGGGTAACGATCCGGCACGTCGTACCAGGATTTTCTACGCGCGTAGCCGTTTCCCGTCTATCCTCGGTCGTGTGAACGCATCTCCTCAGTCGGTCGTCTCCGCCGACCCCTACGCCGCCGCTCAGGCCGCCGCCGAGCGCCTCCGCGAGCTGACCGGTGCCGAGCGCCACGACGTCGCCCTGGTGATGGGCTCCGGCTGGGTGCCGGCCGCCGAAGCCCTCGGCGAGACGGTCGCGGAGTTCCCGGTCACCGACCTGCCGGGCTTCCCCGCCCCCGCCGTGGCCGGCCACGCCGGCACGATCCGTTCGGTGAAGATCGGCGAGAAGCGCGCGCTGATCTTCCTCGGCCGCAACCACTACTACGAGGGCCACGGCGTCGCGACCGTCGTCCACGGCGTGCGCACCGCCGCCGCGGCCGGCTGCGGGATCATCGTGCTGACCAACGGCTGCGGCGGCCTGCGGCACGGCTGGGTCCCCGGCCAGCCGGTCCTGATCAGCGACCACATCAACCTGACCGCGGACTCCCCGATCGTCGGCGCCAACTTCGTCGACCTCACCGACCTCTACGCCAAGCGGCTGCGCGACCTGTGCCGCGAGGTCGACCCGACGCTCGACGAGGCCGTCTACGTCCAGTTCCGCGGCCCGCACTACGAGACCCCGGCCGAGGTGAACATGGCCCGGGTGATCGGCGGCGAGCTGGTCGGCATGTCGACCACCCTGGAGGCCATCGCCGCCCGCGAGGCCGGCGCCGAGGTGCTCGGCATCTCCCTGGTCACCAACCTGGCGGCCGGCATGACCGGCGAGCCGCTCAACCACGCCGAGGTGCTGGAGGCCGGCAAGGCCTCCGCCGAGCGGATGGGCGCGCTGCTGGCGAAGGTCCTCGACCGGATCTGAGCCGCTCCGGCCCGTACCGGACGCCCGCCCCACACCGGGCGTCCGGCGTACGCCGCCCGGGCGACGGGGTCCGCGAGCGACCGTGATCCGTTGATCGACCGATCCGCTGATCACGTCCGCCCGCGGGCCCCGTCCGCATGCGCCCCTCCCCCCGCACATCCGGCAGAACCCCAGGCACGTCACGCGGAACCCTCCGGCCACCCGGCCTCGCTCGCCCCTCCGGCCGTACCACCGACGCACTTCCCGATGGAGCTGCAGCCATGACGCAGGCAACCACCACCGACCTCCTCGCCCGGGCCCGGACCTGGCTGGCCGAGGACCCGGACCCGCAGACCCGCGAGGAGCTGTCCGCGCTGCTCGCCGACGCCGAGGACCCGGAGGCCGAGTCCCGGGCGAAGCTCGCCTGGTCCGATCTCGCCGACCGCTTCGCCGGCCGCCTCCAGTTCGGCACCGCCGGGCTGCGCGGCGAACTCGGCGCCGGCCCGATGCGGATGAACCGCGCCGTGGTCATCCGGGCCGCCGCCGGCCTGGTCGCCTACGTCAAGCAGCAGGGCCTCGGCGACCTCGTCGTCATCGGCTACGACGCCCGTCACAAGTCGTACGACTTCGCCCGCGACACCGCCGCCGTGGTGGTCGGAGCCGGCCTTCGCGCCGCGCTCTTCCCGCGCCCGCTGCCCACCCCGGTGC
This sequence comes from Kitasatospora sp. NPDC127035, assembly GCF_042726075.1. Lineage (NCBI taxonomy): Bacteria > Bacillati > Actinomycetota > Actinomycetes > Kitasatosporales > Streptomycetaceae > Kitasatospora > Kitasatospora sp. NPDC127035. The sequence goes on from NZ_JBHXDN010000007.1 coordinate 95,090, forward strand.
TCGCCTACGCCGTCCGCCACCTCGGCGCCGCCGCCGGCGTGACCGTCACCGCCAGCCACAACCCGCCGCAGGACAACGGCTACAAGGTCTACCTCGGCGACGGCTCGCAGATCGTCCCGCCCGCCGACGCCGGCATCGCCGCCGAGATCGACGCCATCGGCTCGCTCACCGACGTCCCGCTCGCCGGGAGCGGCTGGGAGACCGTCGACGAGTCCGTCGTCGAGGCCTACCTCGACCGGGCCGCCTCCATCGTCGACCCGCACGGCGCGCGCGACCTCGACGTCGTCTACACCCCGATGCACGGTGTCGGCCGCGACACCTTCGTCGCCGCCCTGCGCCGGGCCGGCTTCCCCGCGCCCACCGTGGTCGCCGAGCAGGCCGAGCCCGACCCCGACTTCCCGACCGTCGCGTTCCCCAACCCGGAGGAGCCGGGGGCGATGGACCTCGCCTTCCGCACCGCCTCCTCGGTCGGCCCCGACCTCGTCATCGCCAACGACCCGGACGCCGACCGCTGCGCGGTGGCCGTCCCGGCCAACGGCGGCGCCGGCAGCGGCACCAACGGCTGGCGGATGCTCCGCGGCGACGAGGTCGGCGCGCTGCTCGGTGCCGCACTGGTCGCCAAGCAGGCCGCCGGCACCTTCGCCACCACCATCGTCTCCTCCTCGCTGCTCGGCCGGATCGCCGAGGCCGCCGGGCTCGGTTACGCCGAGACCCTCACCGGCTTCAAGTGGATCTCCCGTGCCGAGGGCCTGCGCTACGGCTACGAGGAGGCGCTCGGCTACTGCGTCGACCCCGAGGGCGTCCGCGACAAGGACGGCATCACCGCCGCCCTGCTGGTCGCCGAACTGGCCGCCACCCTCAAGCGGTCCGGCCGCACCCTCACCGACCTGCTGGACGACCTGGCGCTGGAGCACGGCCTGCACGCCACCGACCAGCTCTCCGTCCGGGTCCAGGACCTCGCGCTGATCGCCGACGCCATGCGCCGCCTGCGCGAGCAGCCGCCCGCCGAGCTGGCCGGGCTGACCGTCACCCGCGCCGACGACCTCACCGAGGGCTCCGCCGACCTGCCGGCCACCGACGGCCTGCGCTACTACCTGGCCGGGGACGCCGTCCGCTCCGCCCGCATCGTGGTCCGGCCCTCCGGCACCGAACCCAAGCTCAAGTGCTACCTGGAGGTCGTCCTCCCGGTCGCCACCGCCGCGGACCTCGCCCCGGCCCGGGAGCGGGCCGCCGCCCTCCTCGCCGCCGTCAAGCGCGACCTGGCCGCCGCCGCCGGCATCGACGCCTGACCGACCGCACGCACGACCGAGCGCCCCCGGTACGGGCCGGGAGGCGCTCGTCGCGTCCACGCGCCGCGCCGGGCCGGGACGGCGCCGTCCCGGCGGTACGACGAAGGGCCCGCCGGATCGGCGGGCCCTCTCGGTCGGGGGGCGCGGTCAGACCGCGATGATGGTGATCAGGGCCACCAGCCCGGCCAGGGTCGGGGCGATGATCCACCAGCACCAGCGGACCTGCACCGGGCCGGCCGCGTCCGGACGGGAGGCGTTGCGCTCGGCCGTCTCCTGGAGGACGCCGACCACCTGGTCGGACCAGGCCCGGTTCGGGTCCGTCGAGCCCTGCACCGCCGCCCCGGACGACGCCTGGCCGAAGACCATCCCGAGCCGGGACGCGTGCTGCCGCCCGCCGTGCTCGCGCGCCCGGGCGGCCCGCTTGCGCTGCCGCAGCGACACCGGCACCGCCCACACCTGGAACTTCCGGCCGTCGGCGAGCAGCTCCACCGAGTACCCGGCCCGCAGCGCGTCCACGGCGGCCCACGGCGCGATGATCGTGCGCAGCGGGTTGCGCACCACCAGCCGCCGCTCGTTGGCCAGCACCGCCGGCCGCAGGGTGTACGCGATCACCGGGAGCACGAACACCGGCACGGCGGCCAGGGACACCCACGGCGTCTTGCCGCTCCCGTTGATCGCCGCGTCCCCGATGAGCCACGCCGCCACGGCCAACAACAGCACCCCGGAGATCACGCCGGGAACGGAGCGGTACACGCGGTCGGCGTACACGGGCTCCCCATCGGAGCCGGCCGAGCCCTGGTGGGGCTTGCCGTCGGATTCGGTCATGCCGACGATTCTGCCCCATGCCCCCCGCCGCCCACAGGGTCCGCGATCACGGTTCGGCCCCGGTCACTCCTCCCGGCGTCGGGTGGCCCCGCCGCAATCCGCCCCCGCGTCGGGCCGGGTGGGCGGTCAGATCTCGGTCCGGCATCGATAGGTCTCCGGTCTAGCGGTTGGCTACGCGCGTAGATATGCTGGTGTGGTGACTATGTCCACTCTTGCAGCCAATGCCCCCGGCGTTGCGGGCAGCGGTCTCCAGGACGTCGCGACGTCCGAGGCCTCGCTCCGTCGCTTCCTGCACGGCCTGCCCGGTGTCGACCAGGTCGGCCTGGAGGCGCGTGCCGCCACTCTCGGTACCCGCTCGATCAAGACCACGGCGAAGGCGTACGCCATCGACCTGGCCATGTCGATGATCGACCTGACCACGCTGGAGGGCGCGGACACGGTCGGCAAGGTGCGCGCGCTGTGCACCAAGGGCAGGAACCCCGACCCCACCGACCCCACCGCTCCCCGTGTCGCCGCCATCTGTGTCTATCCGGACATGGTCGCCACCGCGAAGGCCGCGCTGCAGGGCACCGACATCCAGGTCGCCTCCGTCGCGACCGCCTTCCCCGCCGGACGCGCCGCGCTCCCGGTCAAGCTCGCCGACACCGCCGACGCGGTGGCGGCCGGCGCCGACGAGATCGACATGGTGATCGACCGGGGCGCCTTCCTCTCGGGCCGGTACCTGGACGTCTTCAACGAGATCGTCGCCGTCAAGCAGGCGTGCGGGCGCGCCGACGGCAGCTCCGCCCACCTCAAGGTCATCTTCGAGACCGGCGAGCTGCAGACGTACGACAACGTGCGCCGCGTCTCGTGGCTGGCGATGCTGGCCGGTGCCGACTTCATCAAGACCTCGACCGGCAAGGTCGCCGTCAACGCGACCCCGCCGGTCACCCTGCTGATGCTGGAGGCGGTCCGCGACTTCCGCGCGCAGACCGGCGTCCAGGTCGGCGTGAAGCCCGCCGGCGGGATCAAGACCACCAAGGACGCGATGAAGTACCTGGTGATGGTCAACGAGACCCTCGGCGACGACTGGCTGACCCCGCACTGGTTCCGCTTCGGCGCCTCCAGCCTGCTCAACGACCTGCTGATGCAGCGGCAGAAGCTGACCACCGGACGGTACTCCGGTCCCGACTACGTGACGGTGGACTGAGAATCATGGCCAAGAACACCAAGAAGACCGCGGGGCCCGCGACCGGGCAGGCCGGACAGGCGGCGCAGGCCGTCAAGCCGGCCGGCCTGTTCGGCTACGCCCCCGCCCCCGAGTCGCCCGCCGCGGCCGGCGACATCGCCACCTCGTACGGCCACTTCATCGGCGGCGAGTTCGTCGACTCCTCCGGCAGCGAGGCCCTGAAGACGGTCAACCCGGCCACCGAGCAGGTGCTCGCCGAGTTCGCGCGGGGCACCGCGGAGGACGTGGACCGCGCGGTCGCCGCCGCCCGCAGGGCCTTCACCGACTGGTCGGCGCTGCCGGGCAGCGAGCGCGCGAAGTACCTGTTCCGGATCGCCCGGATCATCCAGGAGCGCGGCCGCGAGCTGGCGGTGCTGGAGTCGATCGACAACGGCAAGCCGATCCGCGAGACCCGCGACTTCGACATCCCGACCGTCGCCGCCTGGTTCTTCTACTACGCGGGCTGGGCGGACAAGCTGGACTACGCCGGTTACGGCGCGAACCCGAAGCCGCTGGGCGTGGCCGGCCAGGTCATCCCGTGGAACTTCCCGCTGATGATGCTGGCGTGGAAGATCGCCCCGGCGCTGGCCACCGGCAACACGGTCGTCCTCAAGCCGGCCGAGACCACCCCGCTGACCGCGCTGCGCTTCGCCGAGATCTGCCGCCAGGCCGGTCTGCCGAAGGGCGTCGTCAACATCGTCACGGGTGACGGCACCACCGGCGCCGCGCTCACCGCGCACCCGGACGTCAACAAGGTCGCCTTCACCGGCTCCACCCCGGTCGGCCGGGCGATCGCCAAGCAGCTGGCCGGCAGCCGCAAGAAGCTGTCGCTGGAGCTGGGCGGCAAGGCCGCCAACATCGTCTTCGACGACGCGCCGATCGACCAGGCGGTCGAGGGCATCGTCAACGGCATCTTCTTCAACCAGGGGCACGTCTGCTGCGCGGGCTCGCGCCTGCTGGTCCAGGAGTCGATCCAGGACGAGCTGCTGGACGCGCTGAAGCGCCGGATGTCCACCCTGCGGGTCGGCGACCCGCTGGACAAGAACACCGACATCGGTGCCATCAACTCGGCCGCCCAGCTGGCGCGGATCACCGAGCTGACGGACGCCGGCGAGGCCGAGGGCGCGGACCGCTGGTCGCCGGAGTGCGAGCTGCCGGGCACCGGCTTCTGGTTCAAGCCGACCATCTTCACCGGCGTCAGCCAGGCCCACCGGATCGCCCAGGAGGAGATCTTCGGCCCGGTGCTGTCCGTGCTGACCTTCCGCACCCCCGCCGAGGCGGTCGAGAAGGCCAACAACACGCCGTTCGGCCTCTCCGCCGGCATCTGGACGGAGAAGGGCTCGCGGATCCTCTGGACCGCCGACCGGCTGAAGGCCGGCGTGGTCTGGGCCAACACCTTCAACAAGTTCGACCCGACCTCGCCGTTCGGCGGTTACAAGGAGTCGGGCTACGGCCGCGAGGGTGGCCGGCACGGTCTGGAGGCCTACCTCGATGTCTGAGACCACCATCGCGCGTCTTGACGTCCTCAAGACCTACAAGCTGTACGTCGGCGGGAAGTTCCCGCGCTCCGAGAGCGGGCGGGTGTACGAGGTGACCGACTCCAAGGGCGAGTGGCTCGCCAACGCCCCGCTCGGCACCCGCAAGGACGCCCGCGACGCCGTCCTGGCCGCCCGTGCGGCGGTCAAGGGCTGGGCCGGCACCACCGCGTACAACCGCGGCCAGGTGCTCTACCGGGTCGCCGAGATGCTGCAGGGCCGGCGCGAGCAGTTCGCGGCCGAGGTGGCGCTCTCCGAGGGCATCGGCCCGAAGAAGGCCGCCGCCCTGGTGGACGCGGCGATCGACCGGTGGGTCTGGTACGCGGGCTGGACCGACAAGGTCGCCCAGATCGCGGGCAGCGCCAACCCGGTCGCCGGGCCGTACTTCAACCTCTCCACCCCGGAGCCGACCGGCGTGGTCGGGATCGTCGCCCCGCAGGCCGGCTACGGGCACTCGCTGCTCGGCCTGGTCTCGGTGGTCGCCCCCGCCATCGCCACCGGCAACACCGTGGTGGTGGCGGTCGCGGCCGACGCCCCGCTGCCGGCCCTGTCGCTGGGCGAGGTGCTGGCCACCTCGGACGTGCCCGGCGGCGTGGTCAACCTGATCTCCGGCAGGACCTCGGACATCGCCCCGACCCTGGCCTCCCACCAGGACGTCAACGCGGTGGACCTCACCGGCGCGATCGCCGACGACGGTCCCGGCGCGGCGGCCTCGCTGGAGGCACTTGCCGCGGATACCCTGAAGAGGGTGATCCGCCCGGAGCTGGACCCGTTCGCCCAGGACTGGACCAATGCGCCCGGTACGGACCGGCTACTCTCGTTCCTGGAGACCAAGACGGTCTGGCACCCGATGGGGATCTGACCTCCCGGTCGGCCCTACGGTTACGTTGAGTAGCCACGAGTAACAACTCCACAGACTGGCCGTCCCCAGTGCCCTCACCCCCCCAGGGCCCGGACGGTCACAGGACGGACCCGCGCCTCTCCCCCCCTGGCGCGGGTCCGTCGGTTTTCCGGGCCGGGCGCGGCCCTTCCCGGCCCTCGCCCTCCCGGCTCGCCCCCCTTCCCGGCCCACCCCTCCGTCCGCGCGACTTTCGTCGCGGGACGTCGAGCCGTTCGGTGGTCCCCGCCCGGTCGCACCCCGGGCCAGAATCGCCCGTACCGGAAACGATCAAGGGGGACGCTGCCGTGGGTGAATTCGTGGCGGAGATGATGGCGCTGTTCGCGGACGGGTTCCTCCGCAAGCTGTTCGTGGCCCGTGCCCGCCGCCGCCTCGCCGCCGGCCGCACCGCGAAGGTCCCCTGCTCGGCCCGCTCCGAACGTCCCGGCTGGCAGCCCGTCTACGTCAACGGCAAGCTCCGCATCACCCCCGGGGCCGCCGTCGTGACCTTCGGCCCGTCCGAGGGCGGTCGCACCGAACTGGCCGCCGGGGGCACCTTCCACGACCCCGAGCCCGGCACCTGGCACGACCAGGACTGGGCCGCCACCGCCTACCGCCCGCCCGGCGACGGCCACCCCGTCTACCTCCAGGTCGACAGCCGCTACCTGCCGCTGGTGCACGCCGCACTCACCGCGCCGGAGGTCCTCAAGACCGTCTGACCCGACGGATGCGGACAGTTCGGTCCGACCGGTTTCGGCATCCGCCCCGGATGCGTCAGACTGGTGTCCCGTGAGTGACTCCCCGCTGAACCCTGTGCCGATAGCCCGCGCCCGGGTGGTCCTGCTCTCCGGGCCCTCCGGTTCGGGGAAGTCCTCGCTCGCCGAGCGCAGCGCCCTGCCGGTGCTCCAGCTCGACGACTTCTACAAGGACGGCGACGACCCCACCCTCCCGCTGCTGCCCGACGGCGCGGTCGACTGGGACTCCCCGCTCTCCTGGCACCGCGAGCAGGCCGTCGCGGCCATCCGCGACCTGTACGGGACCGGCCGGGCCGAGGTGCCGGTGTACTCGATCCCGGACAACGGACGGATCGCCACCCGGGTACTGGACCTCGACGGGGCCGGTGCGTTCGTCGCCGAGGGCATCTTCGCCGCCGAGATCGTCGGCGAATGCGCCGCCGAGGGCCTGCTGGGTGACGCCCTCTGCCTGCGCAACGGTCCGCTCACCACCGCCTGGCGGCGGCTGCGCCGGGACGTGCGCGAGGGCCGGAAGTCGCTTCCGGTACTGGTGCGGCGCGGCTGGCGGCTGATGCGCGCCGAGCGCACCATCATCGGCCGGCAGGTCGCGCTGGGCGCGCACCCCTGCGCCGGGCCGGAGGCCGAGCGCCGGATCCGCGTGGCGGCCTCCCAGGAGCTCTCCGCCGTCTGACGTCCGGACAGGGGCCGGGCCGGACCCGCTGCGGCCGCCCACGGCGGCCCGGAGCCCCGGACGGCCGGCCTCACGGCTTCGCGGCACGACCGGCCTTCGCGGCACGCCCGGCTCCACGTCACGGTCGGCTCCACGTCACGGCCGGCCACCGCGCGGTCTGCCTCACGGCGCAGCCCGAGAACGGGAAAACGGAAACGGCGGGCCCGGTGCGTCTCCCCCGCACCGGGCCCGCCGCCTTCCCCGGACGGTCCCGGCCTCCCCCGGCGGCGCCGCTCCCCCGAGCCGGCGCCTCCGTGCCGTGTCCGTCCTGCTACCCGTCCCCCGACGGGAGTCATTCCCGGGGCCGCCCTCGGCGGCCCCTGCGACCGCCCTGGAGCGGCCCCCTGCGGCCCTTACGCGACCAGCTCGCCGAAGGCCCGGCCGGTGTCGCCCGAGGTGTTCAGCTGCTCGTCGTCGCGCAGCCGGCGCAGCGCGCGCCAGATGCTGCTCTTGACCGTGCCGACGCTGATGCCGAGCACGTCGGCGATCTCCGGGTCGGTCTTGCCCTCGTAGTAGCGGAGCACCAGCATGGTCCGCTGGTTCTCCGGCAGCTTGGCCAGCGCCTGCCAGAGCACGGCACGCAGCTCGGTGCCGCCCATCGCGTCGGTGTCGCCGACCGTCTCCGGCAGCTCCTCGGTCGGGTACTCGCTGACCTTGCGGCGCCGCCAGGCGGAGATGTGCAGGTTGGTCATGGTGCGGCGGAGGTAGCCCCCGACCGCCGCCTTGTCGGTGATCCGGCCCCAGGCCCGGTAGGTGCTGAAGAGCGCGCTCTGCAGCAGGTCCTCGGCCTCGTAGCGGTCACCTGTGAGGTGGTACGCGGTGGCGTACAGAGAGGCGCGACGCTCGCGCACGTACGCGGTGAACTCCGTGATGTGGTCCTCCGCGACGGCCGGGCGCTCCTCCCGCGCGCCGCCCTGTGCCACTTCGGTGGTGCGCGCCGCCGCGGGGTTCAGCCGCAGCAGCGTCGCACCGGCGGCCTCGCGGCCGGCCGACTCCCCCGAGTCGGCCTTCCGCAGGCCGGTCCCCCCGATGCCCCGGTTCCCCCCCGGGGCGTCCGTGCCCTCGACGCGGACGGGGAGGATCCCCCGCAGCGTGAGGGTGTTGCCGGAGTCGGCCGCGTTCCCCCGACGGCCGATCCCGTACATCTCCCCCGTCCTGCCGCCGCCGCTCACCCGGCGTGCGGCAGTACTTCCACCGGTGCTGTGTGCGCACCCCCGTACGATCACGGCACCGGAGGTCTCGTCGGTCCTGACCTCGAACCGGGTCCTGTGGGTGTTCGCTGACGAACGCGCGGTGCCGACAGCCGGGTTGGTCCGGGTCTGAAGCATGGCGTTCATCGTGCGCCCCCTTGTTCGGTACGAGCGGTTCCGTTGCCGCCTTCCAGCCGGCCAGTTGGCCCGCTGTCCTGCGGCGACATCGAAAATCTTGCCCGCCGGTTGTGATGACGCTGTCCGTCGACTGTCACAGGGCTGTCACAGGGCCGGGCCTTTTGTCGTGCTCGGCCTCCCGCCGTTGACGGACGCCGGTGGCTCGGGTTCCGGTTCCCGGTCGGGCGGTGGGGGACGGGGGCGGGTGACGGCAGGGGCGAGTGGGGGGTGATTCGCCGCTCCGGGTGAGCCAGAATGAGCCCGTGCCTTTCCTCCTTCTGATCGAGGACGACGACGCCATCCGGACCGGCCTCGAACTCGCCCTCACCCGCCAGGGCCACCGCGTGGCCACCGCCGCGTCCGGCGAGGACGGTCTGAGGCTCTTCAAGGAGCAGCGGCCGGACCTCATCGTGCTGGACGTGATGCTGCCCGGAATCGACGGCTTCGAGGTCTGCCGCCGGATCCGCCGGACCGACCAGCTGCCGATCATCCTGCTCACCGCCCGTTCCGACGACATCGATGTGGTGGTCGGCCTGGAATCGGGCGCGGACGACTACGTGGTCAAGCCGGTGCAGCCACGGGTGCTGGACGCCCGGATCCGGGCCGTGCTCCGGCGCGGCGAGCGGGAGAGCTCGGACTCCTCCGTCTACGGCACGGTGGTGATCGACCGGGCGGCGATGACGGTCACCAAGGACGGCGCGGACCTCCAGCTCACCCCGACCGAGCTGCGGCTGCTGCTGGAGCTCAGCCGGCGACCCGGGCAGGCGCTCTCCCGGCAGCAGTTGCTGCGTCTCGTCTGGGAGCACGACTACCTGGGCGACTCCCGGCTGGTGGACGCCTGCGTCCAGCGGCTGCGGGCCAAGGTGGAGGACGTGCCCTCGGCGCCGACGCTGATCCGCACGGTGCGCGGGGTCGGCTACCGGCTGGACCCACCGGCGTGACCGCCACCCCGACCAGCGCACCGATCGCCACTCCGACCGCCGCCCCCATCGGCGCCACCGCGGGTGCCTTCACCGGCACCCGCCCCGCCGGGCACTCCACCGGACACCCCACCGGCCCGGCGATATCCCGACCCCCGCACTGAACTTCCGCAACGACAGGCTCCCGTGACTGACCATCAGACGACGACCCGGCGGTTCTCCTCGGGCCCGTGGCGACGGCTGCGCTCCCTTCGGGTGCGGCTGATCGCGGTGTTCGCCGCGGTCGCCCTGCTCACCGCCGTCTCGGCCTCCGGCATCGCGTACTGGCTGAACCGGGACGCGGTGCTCAAGCGCGCCCAGGACACCGCGCTCAACGACTTCCGGGTCTCCCTCAGCCGCAACGTCTCGAACCTGCCGCTGAAGGCGACCTGTCACGACCTGATCGACCTCGCCGGCTACGTCGCCAGCTCCGGACTCACCTACGACGTGGTCGTCGTCGACCCCGCCCTGCCGGACTGCATCGCCTCCTCCGATCCGGCGCGGTACTCGCTCGCCAACGTCCCGACCCCGTTGCAGACCGCCGTCGCCAAGCCGCGCGAGATCACCGAGTCCAACCCGTACACGTACCACCTCTACTGGCAGCGACAGAACCTCGACGGCCGGCCGTTCGTGATCGGCGGGACCAAGGTGGTGTCGACCGGTCCGACGGCGTACATGTTCAAGTCGCTGGAGAACGAGCGGGCCGACCTCAACACCCTCGGCTGGTCGCTGGCGATCGCCACCCTGCTGGCGCTGATCGGCTCGGCGCTGCTCGCGCAGGCCGCGTCGGCGACGGTGCTGCGGCCGGTCAAGCGGCTCGGCGACGCGGCCCGGCGGCTCGGCGAGGGCCACCTCGACACCCGCCTGGAGGTCGAGGGTTCGGACGAGCTCGCGGATCTGGCGCGCACGTTCAACCGGACGGCCGAGTCGCTGCACGAGCAGGTCGAGGAGCTGAGCGCGCGCGAGGCGCAGAGCCGGCGGTTCGTCGCCGACATGTCGCACGAACTGCGCACCCCGCTGACCGCGATGACCGCCGTGACGGACATCCTGGAGGACGAGGCGGAGTCGCTCGACCCGATGATCGAGCCGGCCGTCCGGCTGGTGGTCAGCGAGACCCGGCGGCTGTCCGACCTGGTGGAGAACCTGATGGAGGTGACCCGCTTCGACGCCGGCACGGCCAAGCTGGTCGCCGACGAGGTGGACATCGCCGACCTGATCATGTCCTGCATCGACGGCCGGGCCTGGTACGACGCGGTCGAGCTGGACGCCCCGCGCGGGGTCCGGGCCGTGGTCGACCCGCGCCGGCTGGACGTGGTGTTCGCCAACCTGATCGGCAACGCGCTCAAGCACGGCGGCTCGCCGGTGCGGGTGCGGGTGCGGGAGACCCCGGACTCGGTGGTCGTCGAGGTGTCCGACAGCGGCCCCGGCATCCCCGAGGACGTGCTGCCGCACGTGTTCGACCGGTTCTACAAGGCCGACAAGGGGCGGGCGCGGTCGGAGGGCAGCGGTCTCGGCCTCTCCATCGCGATGGCCAACGCGCAGATCCACGGGGGGACGATCACGGCCGCCAACGGGGAGGTGGGTGCGGTGTTCACGCTGACGCTGCCGGTGTCGCCGCCACCCCCGCCGCCGGCCGACGCCCCCGAGGAGAGTGCCCAGTGAGACGTCCCTTCGACCGGCGGTCCTTCGGTGCCGCCGCCCTGCTGGGCCTGGCCGTACTGGCGGCGGGCTGCGGCATCCGCCCCACCGCCGTCCCGGTGGACGCGGGGGCACCGGCCAGCCGGACCGCCTGCCCCACGGTCGCGCAGATACCCACGGCGCCCGGCACGCCGTCGTCCGCCGCCGTCCCCCCTGCGGCGGTGACGCCGACGCGGTCCCCCGAGCCGGGGAAGGTGTCGGCCCCGGCGCGCGCGGGGGTGGCCTCGCCGTCGCCGGTGGTGGTGACGCCGTCCACACCCCCGGCCGACAACGCGTTCAGCGCGGTGCCGTCGACCTCGCCGTCGACCGCGGCACCCTGCCGCTGAGGGGCGCCCGGCGGGCCTGCGGGTCCACCGGGCATCCACTCGGCCGCCCCCACCCCTTCCCGCGCGCCCCTTGCCGCCTCTCGCGCCCCGGAGCGGCTCCGGGTTCGCTCCGGCGCGCGGCTCCGGCGCGCCGTCCCGGACCTGCTCCGGCGTGCAGCACAAAGTTCGCACCGGCCGTGGAACCGTCGCGCCGTCGGCCCACGTCCTTCCTCCCGTGCAGCGAGATGGCACCAGGACACGCGCAGAGCGTGCCGGCGTGCGGACCGAGACCGGGCGGCCGACAGCCGCCCACACCGGGCGTGCGACGGCCGTCCACCACCCACTCCGGGTGGTGGGCCTCCTCGGCCTCACCCTCCATCTGGTCCTGGTCGGCTGGCTGGTGCTGCGCCCGCTGCCGGTGGCCTGGGTGTACGACGCCAACCTGACGCCGCTGGCCTCCCTGCACTCCTCCAGCCTGGGACAGGTCCTCGGCGAACTGCTCCTGCCCGCCCCGCTCGGCCTCCTGCTGCCGCTCGCCGGAGGTCGTCTCCGAGCACCCTGGCTGCTGTCCTTCCTCCGCACCACCGGCGCCTCGGCCCTGCTGGCCACCGCCCTGGAGTTCCTCTCCTCCTGGGCCCCGGGCCACGTCCTCAACGTGGACCACATCCTGCTCGCGGTCGTCGGCGTCGGCATCACCCACCTCGCCCTGGTCCCCGCCGGACGCTCCCTCCTCCTCCGCCGCGCGACGGCCCCCCGGGCCCCGGCACCGAGGGCCCCGGCACCGAGGTCCACGGCGTCACGGCCCACGGTGTCCGCCCGGGTTCAGGCCCCGGCAGCCGCACCCACCGCCGCGCCCACCTCTGCGCCCGCCGTCTACGCGGAGCCCGTCGCGGGCCGCGGTCACTGAAGCCCGACGCCGCCCGCCGGGCACCCCGCGAACTGCGTCTCCTCCGACAAGACACCCTCCTCGGCAGTCGGTCCGACCCCGGTCCGCCCCACCCCGGTCCGCCCCGCCCCGGTCCGCCCGAGCTCAGTCCGCCCTGCGGACCCGGCCGCCGACCTCGATCAGGCCGCCGTCGCGGATCCCGGTGACGATCTGCGAACCGCACCCCTGGGTGATCGTCAGATCACGGCCCAGCTCGGCGGTGAGGAGGAGGGCGGCAACGCCGGTGGCCTCGTCCTCGTCGATGCCGTCGTCCCGGCCGGGGAAGGCGCGGGCGCGGACGGTACCGGCCGCCTCGTCCACCCAGGCCCAGGCGTAGATCCACTCACCCGGCGGCGGCACCGCCAACCCGTCCACCTCGGCCGGTGAGCCGTGGCGCCGGAGCGTGCGCGGCGGCGCCCAGGCGGCGGGCGCCGCGATCCGGGTGAACGCGCCGTCGTGCCGGACGTCGACCGCGCCGGCCCGGGTGACCAGCCGGTCCACGCCGAGCAGCCAGGCGGCGCCGACGCACGGGTGCCCGGCGAAGGGCAGGCGGAGGGTGGGCGTGTAGATGTCGACGGCGCCGCGCTCCGGGTCGTCGACGAACACCGTCTCGCTGAAGCCGAGCTCGCGGGCGAACGCCTGCCGGTCGGCCTCGGCGGGAAGGGCTGCCCCGTCGCGGACGACGCCGAGCAGGTTGCCGTACCCGCCGTCCGGTCCGCAGAACACGTGCAGCACTTCGTGGTCGGTCATCTGCTCACCCTCGTCCGATCGGATCCCGCTCCGGAGCCGAATTCGTTATCGAAATACCGCCTGAATAAACTTCCGAAATATTTAAATTTGTGATATACTGTCAAAATCTATCGGTAATGTCCGCTTTCATGGTGAACAACGGACAACCGAGCCGGACGGCTCTCATGGCGGCTGCGGCACGCGCGGCGCATCTCCTCGTCGACGACGCCCCCGCAATCCTCTCCGACACCGTGGCCCACACGTTTCTCGCTGAGCACGCCGACGAACTCCTCGGCTATCACCGGTCCTACGGCAGCCACCCCGTCCTGGCCGGCGCACGGACCACGGCCGTCACCCGCAGCCGCTACACCGAGGACCGGCTCGCCGGGCTCGCCACCCTCGGGATCGACCAGTACGTGATCCTCGGCGCCGGGCTCGACTCCTTCGCCTACCGGTCCGAACTCGCAGGCCGGGTCGGGGTGTTCGAGGTCGACCGCCCTGCGGCCCAGGAGTGGAAGCGGGAGCTGCTGCTCGCGACGGGGACGCCGCTGCCGCCCTCCACCGCCCTCGTCCCGGTGGACTTCGAGCAGATGTCCGCCCGGTCACTGACCGACGGGCTCGTCCGGTCCGGCTTCGACCTCGACCGGCCCGCACTGGTCGGCTGGCTCGGGGTCACGATGTACCTCACCCGGGAGGCGATCGGCCGGACCCTGGACGCCGTCGGCGGCTTCGCCCCCGGCACCGAACTCGTGGTGGAACACCTCCTGCCGCCCGAACAGCGCGACGAGACGGGTGCGGCGTACGCGGAGGCGGTGATGGCCGCGACCGCCGAGCAGGGCGAGCCCTGGCGGACCTTCCTCGGCGTCGAGCAGATGGACCGCCTGTTGTGCGCGCACGGGCTCCGCCCGGTCGAGTACGTCCGGCAGCACGAGACGGTCGGCCCGGCGGAGTGGGAACGCACCGACGCGCTCCGCCCCTTCGAGCTGTCCGTACTCGCCCGCGCGACCGTCGCCGCCCGGTAGGCCCCGGCAGGTCCCGCGTAGGTCCCGACAGCTCCCGGTAGGTCCCGGCAGTGCTCGAAGCGGGCGCGCCGGACGTACCGGACGCGCCCGCCGGGCTCAGCCCCCCGTCGGCCCGCCGGGGCCGGGCCTGCCGACCGGACCGGCCGGGCCGGGCGGACCCGCAGGACCGGCCGCCGGGCCCGCCGCCGGGCGGGACGGCCGGGCCGCCGGGCGGAGCTGCTGGCGGCGGTGGGCCACGAGCAGCGTGCCGATGCCCATCGCTATCGCGGTGCCCCCGGTGATCGCCATCGGTGCGTTGAAGGAGTCGCCGCCCGTCGTCGCCAGGTCGGCGGGCGGCAGCGGGGCCGCCGCCACGGTCACGGTGACGGCCGGGGCCGGTGCGGCGGGCGCGGTCGGCGTGGCGTCGGCCGCCTGCACGACCGGCGCGCTGGTCGACGGCGCCGGAGACGTGACCGCCGCGAGGCCGACCGCGGGCGCGGTGGCGGCGGGCGGGCCCGCCGGGGCGACGGACGGCGCGGTCGGCTCGGCGACCGGGGCGGTGCCCACCGTGCTGGGCGCCGCCTGCGGGGCCTGCGGCGTGGACGGCGCGGCGCCGGCCACCGTGATGTCGACCGCCGAGCTGGTGGCCGTCGCCCCGGACCCGTTCCCGCCGCCCTGGGGGAGGCTGAGACCGGTGAACACCAGCGACAGCACGCCGGCCGGCACGTCCTGTGCGAACGCCAGCCGGACGTTGACCGTCCGGGACTCGCCGTCGCGCAGCCGGACGAGGCCGCTGTCCTTGTCCCCCGTGCGCAGGGTGAGCGTGAGCCGCCCCGCCGCGGACGAGCCCTGGTCGACCGCCGGGAGCCACTCGCCCTCGGCCGTCTGGAACTCCAGCCGGGTCCCCTCGGCGGTGGGCAGGGCCCGCCCCCGGAAGGTCAGCTCGGGCAGGAAGGCGATCTCCTTGCCGCTGCGGTTGGTGAGCGACAGGCGGAACGGCTTCGCCTCGCCGCCCGCGGTGAAGGAGACCGGCACCGCGTCCAGGGCGAGGAACGGCACACCGGGCGCGGGGGCGGGCGTGGGGGTCGCGCTGCCGCCCGCCGCCGTGGTGACGAACTCGGAGAACGGGCTGCTCGCGCTGGAGATCCGGTTCTCCGGCGGCAGCGTCGGGTCCGAGACGACGGCGTTCAGCGCGGCGGTCGCCCGACCGGCGGGAGCGTCGGCGGTGACGGCGAGACGCAGCCGGTACGTCGCCGAGCCCCCGGCGGGCAGGCTCAGCCGGGAGTTGAAGGCGTCGAGCGTCCAGGTCGCCCCGACGGCGGCCCCCGGGTTGGGCGTGGCGGGCTTCCACTGCGCTCCGCCGGGCGGCTGGAACTCCAGCCGGAGCTGGGTCTCGCGGATCCCCGAGTCGCCGTTCGCGACGGTGAACCCGGTGGTGACGTCGACGGCGTGGTCGGCGGAGTTGCGGAGCGTGGCGGTGAACTCCGCCGCGAGGCCGCCCGCGGTGAAGCCGCGGGGGAAGCCGTCGAGGGTGACCGTGACGGGGCTGCGCTGTTCCTGGACGCCGGGGCCCGGGACGCCCTGTCCCTGGGCGCTGCGGACCGTGTCGGCCTTGGCGGGGCGCGGAAGTGCGGAAGCGGCGGGCGCGGCGGCGAGGGCGGCACCCGAGACCAGGGTCGCCGCGGCGGCCAGGGCGAGGGATCTGCGGTGCTGAGTACGCAAGGGGACCTCATGGGAGGAAGGCGGGCGAACCCGACGGAACCCGGCAGCAGGCGGTTCGCCGAGGTGGGAGGCCGCACCGGGACTCTCACCCGGGTCGCTGCTTCGCCCCCCAACCACCAGCGACGGCCGCATCATATCCGAACGCACTGACGCTTCCTGAGCGGTTTTCAAGGGGTGAACGGCGGGTTCGCCGGGTGGATTCGGCGATGACACCGTGGCGAAATCGTGAGGACGACTGTCGGTGGACTCCAGTACTGTGCGCACTCGTCCCCATCAGCCGCTCTTCCTCACTCACCCACAGGAACCTCCCTTGAATTTCGACTTCGACGCCGAGCCCCTCTTCTCCTGGTACGTCGTGCTGCTGGCCGTCAGCGGCATCGCCATGGTGGTCCTCGGCGCCATCAACCTCGGCGGGGTGAAGCTCGGCTGGCGCATCCTCAACATCGTCGCCGGCATAGCCTTCGTCGGGTACGCGTACTACCTCGGGTTCGTCTTCGAGGGCGGCGAGTACCGGATCTTCTTCCAGGCCTTCATCCTGCCGGTGGTGCTGATCGCCAATTCGGTGAAGGCGCTGGCCGAGCGCTCCAACGCGACCGCCCCGCAGCCGGTGCCGGTGCCGAACGCCCCGCAGTACAACCCGACCGCGCGTCAGCACCAGGCCGCTCCGTACCCGCCGGCCGCTCCGTACCAGCAGCCCCACCAGCAGGCCGCCCCGCAGCACCAGGCCCAGCCGTACCAGCCCGCCGCCCCCTACCAGCCGGCCGCCCCGTACCAGCCGGCCCAGCCGCAGGGCCCGCAGCAGGGCTGACCCACCCGGCCCACCGCCGTCCGCCGGGCCGCGCCGTTCGGCGCGCCCGGCGGGCGGCGCGGCATTCCGGTGGTCGCCCCGCCCGCCCCGCCCTACCATCCGCCCATGACCAGCACCCGCGCGCCCGAGGCCACCACCCCCGCCATCACCCTCGTCCCGCTCGACGTGGACGACGCCGAGTTGCTGTACTCCTGGCGCTCCGACCCCGTGGCGGCGCACGAACTCGGCCACTGGCCGCGCCCCTTGTCGGCCGTCCGCGAACGGATCGAGCAGGACATCGAGGACTCCGACCACGACGGCTTCCTCGTCGTGCTCCCGGACGGCACCCCGGTCGGCTCCGCCGTCCTGGCCGACCAGGACATGGTGGACGGCCTGGCCTGCGTCCGCTTCCTCGTCGCTCCCGAGCAACGGGGCCACGGTTACGGTGCCGCCGCCCTCGACGCCCTGGTCGACCTCGCCTTCGGCGAACTCCCGCTGCACCGCCTCGAAGCGATTCCCCACACCACCAACGCCCCGGGGCTCGCGACCCTCGCCCGCGCCGGCTTCGTCCAGGAGGGCGTCCGCCGCTCCGCCTGCTTCCACCGGGGGCGGCGCCACGACATCGCCATGCTCGCCCTCCTCCGCCCGGACTGGGAGGCCCAGGACCGGCCCCGGTCCTGGGAACGCTGAACTTCCCCCGCAACGGCCGGAAGCCCCCGCGACAAACGCCCCGGCACACGATGCAATGGCACCCGGGACACAGCCGTGCCGGGGAGGGCGCATCGGATGTCGGGCGAGAACCAGCGGACCAACCGCACGCTGCCGGGATTCGAGAGGTGGATGCTCGTCACCGTCCTCGCCTCCTTCCTGCTGTTCGTCGGACTCCACCTGAGGGGAACGATGGAGCCGCTCACCGACTGGCGCTCCCTCGCGGCCGGGGCCCTGTTCCTGGCCATCGGCACCACGATGTCGTACGCCTCGGACCGGAAGGTCGGCATCGCCGTGGTCATCGGAATCGTCAACGGGTACGCGGCAGCGGGCATCGTCCATCAGTTCCTGTAAGGGTGGGAGCGCGACGGTCGGTGACGGCGGAGGAGTTGGTCGGACAGTGCTGACAGGAGCGCCGGTGACGCCGGAGGCGGTGACGCACGACCTGGTGATCGTCGGTGGTGGCCCGGCGGGCTGCGCGGCGGCGGTGATGGCGGCGAGCGTGGGGCTGCGGTCGGTGCTGATCGAGCGGCACGAGCCGGCGCACACGCTCCGCCGGGTGCCGGCGGTGGAGAACGTCCTCGGCTTCGCGACCGGCGGGGCGTTCGCGGACGCCGTCGCGGCGGACGTACGGCGGGTGCACGAGCTGTGCGAGGTCCGCACGGGCGACGCGGCGGAGGAGTTGCAGGCGGACGACGGCGGGGTCACCGTGCGCCTGGCCTCAGGCACTTCGGTCCGCGCGCGGTACGCGGTGGTCGCGACCGGCGTCCGGGCGGCGCTCCCGGAGGAGGCGGAGTGGATCACCTCCGACGCCGGCCCGATCCCTCCGGTGTGGGAGGCGGACGCCGTCTCCCTCTCCGGTCGCCCCGCCCTCGTCCTCGGTGCCGACCGCCCCCTCGGCACGCTGCTGCGCGCCCACCCGGACGTCCCGCTCCGCCTGGTGGTGCCGCACCCGCCGGCGGACGCCTACAAGGCCGACGAGGTGCGCGGGGAGGGCCGGGTGACCCTGCGGGAGGTCGCTTCGCTCGACCTCCGCCGGACGGTCGACGGCCGTTTCACGGCAGACGAGTTGGGCGCCTTCGACGCCGACGCGGTCTTCGTGAACCTCGGCTGCCGCCCGGCCGCCGTGCCCGGAGCGTTGGTACGGGGCGAGGACGGCTACTGCCCGCCCGAACGGCAGCACCCCCGCGTCCTCACCGCCGGGGACCTCCGGTCCGCGCGGGGCCAGCGCATCATGACCGCCACCGGCTCGGGTGCGGAGTCCGCCCTGAACGTCTACTACGCGCTGAGGCTCGGCAGTTGAGCTGAGGACCAGCACCCCGCAACGTCCGAGTCCGCCGGTCGGCGGACATCGGCGGCGGCGGTGGCTGCGCAGGAAGTCGGATCGGCCGACTTCCTGCGCAGAGAGCGAGGACCGTGACGTTCGACCTCAGGCGAGTTCGGCCCACGTGCCCATCGTGGCTTCCAGTGTCCAGATACGGACGTCGGCCTGCACCCGGGATGCGTACAGGTCCCGCTCGGCGACGATGCTCAGATCGCCGGTGCCGAGCTGTTGACGAACCGCATGATCCGCCAGACCCATGCCGGTGGCCCCGCCCCCGCATAGCAGGCTGAGAAAGGCGCCGTCCCAGGTCCGCTCGTGCAGCTTCCAAGGGGCCTCGCCGGACGCTGTCTTGCGCAGCATGCTCATGAAACTGGTGGCGCAGGCGCGACGGGCCGTCCCGTCCTTGATCTGGAAGACGTGGTTACCGGTCTCGATCACCGTCGCGGTCGGCAGGACGAAGCGCACCCTGGCCTTCAGCCGGACATCCATCTGCGCCAGGATCTCGGCGCGATGGCCGTTCATGTGAGGCACGTCGAGGATCTCGACAAGGATCGAGGTGTCGAGGAAGTCGACGACAGGCAGTTGGAGCCCTGACCTGCGCTGGTCGCTCACGGGCTCACAGGCTCCTCAGGAAGTCCTCGACGCTGGTCATGCCGTCCCGGGGACGGATCGCTTCCGGCAGTCGGCCCTTGGTGATTGCATCGCCCAGGTCTCCGGCCGCCAACAGATCGACGTAGCCCGGCAGATCCGTGAGGCGAGTCAGAATGCTCTCCCCGGACTCCTGGTCACGGCTGCACACGACCACACCTGAGTGATCCTGCGCGGCAAGGGAATTGAGCAGTGCCGGGCTGTGGGTGGTGAAGAGAACATCGACGCTTCGCCGCACCGATTCCTCCTTCATCAGCCGTAGTACGCGCGCGGCCTGCGTGGGGTAGAGGCCGTTCTCGATCTCCTCGATCACCAGATGCCGCTGGGCCTGCGCAGGCTCCTCGCCATCGCAGGAGACGGGAGCGCTGAGCAGCGCGGTGCCGAACGCCAGGAACCGCAGCATGCCGTCACTGAGGAGTCGCGCCGGAACATCGTGCTCCTCGCCGTGATAGCCGGACTCGCGCAGCACCAGTTGGACATCGCCGATCCGTGTGTCGACGCTGCTGATGCCCATCACCGGGTACTCGGGCATACCCGCCACGAGTTCCGTGAGCCGTCCGAAGGCTTGGAGATCGGTCTCGGCCAGGTTCTCCACCACTGCGCTGAGGTTGTTGGCACTTCGTCTGAGCTCCGTGTCACGCCTGTTGACGTACTGCCGCATGAGGTGTGGAACCGGATCCAGTAGGAACACTTCCCGCAGGACGGAAAGAACGTCCTGCGCAGCGCGGTGTACCAGCTTGGTCGCTTCCGTCGTCGCAGGCAGCCTCACCGGGACCTGACTCGTCAGCAAGCGGTCGGCGGCGAAGGGGATCCCCGGATCAGTACCTCGCAGTCCGTTGAAGTAGCGGACTTTCAGGTCGCTGCGGCGCGGGTCCGGAGGGCTACTGGCCAGCAGCGAACGGCCGGCGGCGAGTCGGCGGCTGCCGTAGCGCACTCCCTCCACAGCCGTCAGCTGCTCGCTCAGGATCCGCACCTCGGGGTGCACAGCGATCTCCACATCGAGATCGAAGACCGCCTCACCGGATCGCACGCGGCAACCGAGCGCGAAGCTCTCCGCCCCGAGCGGCGCGCACCCCTCGGCGCCACCGCGGATCGGTTCCTCACCGCCGCTCCGTGGCCCGTCCAGGGCGTCATGCACCGGCTCGCCCAGAGCAAGACGGGACAGCACCACCAGCCCGTCCAGCGCGTTGGACTTCCCGCTGCCGTTGCGGCCGATCAGTACCGTGAGGTCGCGGAGGGGCAGGCACTGGCCGGTGAAGCTCTTGAAGGAGGTCAGGCGTACCTCCTCCAGGCGGGGAGTCTCCACCGGGCACCTCTCTCTCGCTCGCTCGCTCCGACCTGGAACTGTCGTCACCCCAGCTAAGCAGTAGCGATTACAGGCCGTCCAACGGTGAGCGGTGGCGCCACGGGAACAGTCGCTCGTACGCACCACCACGACGAAAGCGCTGTTCGCTGCCGCGTGCACCGGGGCGGAGGGTGCGGACGGCGAAGTGGAAGGCGGTGGCCGCGAGGACGGTGGAGAGGACGAAGAGGGAGGCGACGCCGACGCGGAAGAGGACGTGCGGCACGTCGAGGACGTGGGAGAGGACGAGGTAGCCGGCGGTCCCGGTGAGGACGGCGCCGAGGGCGGGGGCGGAGAAGTGGTGGAAGGCGAGGCGCTTGGGGAGGGCGGAGAGGAGGGAGCCGGTCGGTATGGAGATGAAGGTGCCGACGAGGAGGCCGACCATGGCGCCGAGGGGTACGGAGGTGGAGCGGAAGGCGATGAGGGCGACGAGGGCGCCCCAGAGGGTCCCGCCGATGACGCCGACCTGGGTGGTGCGGACGATGAGTCGGATACGCCAGGTGTCGGCGTTCATCAGTGAGATCCTCCGGGGCGGGGAGAAGCGCGGTTCAGATGAGGTGGTCGAACTCGCCGGCCTTGGCCGCGAGGAGGAAGGCGCGGAGCCTCACCACGTCGGTAGCGATGACGGCATCCGAGTCATCTGATTCGCGGAGGTGGCGGACGTCTCCGCTGCCGTAGGCAAGCTCGACGCACGTGCTTCCGCCATCAGCATCGCTGAAGCTGGATTTCTGCCAATCGATCCGGTTCACATACACCCCCGACATTGGTGTCAGACCAGGTGGTCGAACTCGCCGGCCTTGGCCGCGAGGAGGAACGCACGGAGCCTAGTGGCATCACTCGTCAGCGTTGTGCCCGGGTCATCGGACTCCCGAACATGCCTCAGGCCGTCAGCACCCCGTGCCAGTTCGAGGCAGTTGTCAGCGCCGTCTGCGCCGCTGAAGGAGGACTTCTGCCAGGACAGGTGGAACATCGGACGCCTTTCAGGTCTGCAGCAGGTAGAGGAGATGTTGGACCAGGCCCCAGGAGTCTCGCGAGGGGAGTTCACACAAGTCTCTCCGCCCGTCGACGGCAGGCAAGGCGTTGTCGGCCAACCGCTGGAACGCGTGGCGATAGTCGCCGACGTCCGTCGGATCGCCGAGATGTTCGGCCCGTTTGGGGCCGGAGAGAACGATCGTGGAGAGGTCGGAGCATCCCGGGTCACAGACCAGGAACGAAGCCGAGATCGGTCCGTGCTTCGGGGCGGTGAACGGCAGCACCTGGATGGTGACGTTGGGCAGTTCCGCCACGTCGAGGAGGTGGCGCAGTTGCGCCCTCATCACGGCATCCCCGGCGAAGCGCATGCGTAGAGCTGCTTCGTGGATGACGAACCGGAACTGCCGATCCTTGCCATCGGTCAGGATCCGCTGCCGTTGCATGCGGAAATCGACCGCTGTCGAGATGTCCCAACTGGCGCCGACCTTGTAGGCATCCTCGTAGATGGCCTCGGCATACGCGGGAAGTTGAAGCAGCCCGGCGATGTACAGCGTGTCGTAACTGTCCAGCCGAACGGACCGGTCCTCCAGCTCCGCGAGATCGAGAGCAAGGTCCGGGACCTTGTTGGCGAAGGCGCTCCACCAGCCCTTGCCCGAACCCCGCCCCATGTCCGCGAGCCCGGCGCGATACGCCGGATCCTCGCAGCCGTAGGCGTCCAGCCACACGCTCAACCGCTCCTGGTTGAGGCTGATCCGGCCCGCTTCTGTGTGGCTGACCGCCGGGCTCTTCATCCCCACCAGCGCGCCGGCCTCCGGAGCCGACAAGCCCGCCGCCGACCGCAGACGGCGAAGCTCGTCTCCGAAGCGGCGCTGCCGCTGACTGATCTCTCCCCTGAGCCCCACAGCGTCCCTTCCTTCTTCCCGCAGTGTTCCGCATCGACGCGACCCGCCGCCACCGGCGGCCCGTCACTCACAAGGGTCAACCTTGCCGTTTTGGTTGCAACAATATGACTCGCAACCCTACTGTCAGTGTTGCACCGATCACACGACGGAGCGTCAGTAACGCTTTTCTCCAAGGCAGTAGGCGCCTGCTGCCTTCACGCACCGCAGAGCAACCGGGTCCGGTCCGGCCTGGCTCACGGCGACGCACGTCGACTCCTCTCCTCCCCACCTCTCCCCTCGGAGGTCTGCCATGCGCACCTTCAACCCGCCCGACTGGTCGGCCGCCCGCAACGAGCTGCGCGCCGCCCTCACCTCCTCCGGCTGGCACCCGGACGCCGTCCACGATGCCGAACTCGCCCTCCACGAGCTCCACTTCAACGCCTGGCGGCACGCCGGCTGCCGGGCTCCCCTCGTCATCGCCGTCCTCCTCCCCCGCACCCTCCGCGTCTGCGTCTGCGACGACAGCCCCGCCCTCCCCGAACCGCGTATCTCCGCCGACCCCTACGAGGTGTCCGGCCGGGGCCTCCACCTCGTCCGCGCCCTCACCCACCGCTTCGGCGCCGACTCCCACAAGAACGGCAAATCCGTCTGGTTCGAACTGGACGCCGCCGCGTGAACCACGACCGCACCCCCCTCACCCCCCACGACCCCGTCATCCGCACCTACACCGAGCCCGAGGTCACCGCCCTCCTCGCCGAACTCCACGAACTCGGCCGCCCCTTCGGCATCCAGTGGGGATCCGCCGCCACCCTCCCCGGCGCCGTCGACGGCCGCCTCCTCGTCGACTTCGGCAACGCCCCCGTCGCCACCCTCCTCAACCTCCTCCACCTCCTCCGCTCCACCGAAAGGAACGCCCCCCGTGGGACTCCTGATCCCCCTCGTCACCGAGGCCGTCCACACCGAGCGCACCACCGTCGCCCACGTCACCGTCGAGACCGTTCCCGACGCCCCCCTCCAACTCCGCCTCGCCCCCGACCTCGACATCCACGCCGCCCCCGGCGAGCACCTCGCCGTCCCCCTCACCCGCGACCAGGCCGAGGACCTCCTCCACGCCCTCGCCGCCCGGCTCGGCCACCGCCTCCTGCGAATCCAGCGGTGAGGCCCGGCACCGTCGACTACCTGGTCGGCGCGGCCTTCGCCGTCCTCCTCGCCCTCGCGATCACCACCGTCGCCCTGGGCGTCATCACCGCCCTCAAGGTCCACCGCGAACCGGCCGACGACGAGCCCGACAGGCGCATACCGCGCTGATCCCGCCCCACCCGCACGGCGGCTGCCGCCCCAGCCGCCGCCCACCACCGCGCAGCCGCACCCGCACCCGCACCCGCACCCGCACCCGCACCCGCACCAAAAGTCGACACCACCGACTTCCCGCTCCGACCCGTGCACCGTCCTTGACGTGCCTACGGGCGAAGTCCCATAGTCCGTACACATGTTCCCCACCGCACATCGCCGGACGACGCGACGACTCCTCTCCAGAGCCGCTGCGCTGCCGGTGTGCCTGTACGCCGCGGGAATCTGGGAGAGCCGCTCGGGCGGACACCTGCTCGTCGCCGACGCCTTCGACCGCCCGATACTGCTGATCAGCTGCTCGCTCGCCCTGCTGGTGCTCGCCGCCTGCTTCATGAAGCCCGGCCGCGACCGCATCGTCGCGGCGCTCTTCACCGTGCTCGTCTGGATCACGGTCATGATCGGCGGCGTCCTGCTCCAGGGCCTGCGCGTCACCGAGACGATGAGCCGCGAGCAGGCCCCGGACCGGCCCGACCGGGCGCTCGTCGTACGCCTCCAGGCCGATCCGGGAGGCGAGACCGAGAGCCAGTACTGGTCGATCCTGGTCGAGGCCGGCACCGGCTGGTGCGCCCGCCGGTGGACCGTCCACGAGATGGCCGGGCAGTACCCGGGCTACGGAGCGTTCAAGTCCGCCACGTGGACGGGCCCCGACCGGATCACCGTCACGACCGACATGCACGTCAAGGTGTTCAGCCTGTCCGCGGGCGACGGCCACCCCCTGCCGGCCCCGGACACCCCCTGACCCCTCCGGAGGACGGCGAACGCCCGGACGCGAGCCCCGACCGCACGCGGATTGCATCCTTGCCACCCGCGCCCCGCCTCACGACGACGCGGCGACCGCCCGGGGTGCGGCCGGGCCGCGGGAC
This sequence comes from Kitasatospora sp. NPDC127035, assembly GCF_042726075.1. Taxonomy (NCBI): domain Bacteria; kingdom Bacillati; phylum Actinomycetota; class Actinomycetes; order Kitasatosporales; family Streptomycetaceae; genus Kitasatospora; species Kitasatospora sp. NPDC127035. The sequence continues at coordinate 119,868 of NZ_JBHXDN010000007.1, forward strand.
GACTGCGTCCGGCTCAGCACCAGGCTGGTGGTCGTGCTCCCGAACTGGGCCAGCTCGTCGACGATCTCCTCAAGATGCGCGAGCGACGTGGTCGCCACCTTCATGACGTAGCAGTCGTCCCCGGTGGTGCGCAGGCACTCCAGGATCTCCGGACGCTCCCCGAGCAACCGCCGCAACGGCTCGTGCCGCGTCCCCGGCCCCGGGTACTTCAGCCGGACCACGGCGTGCACCGGGTACCCGGCCCGCTCCAGGTCGACCTCCGCCCGGAAGCCCGTGATCACCCCGACCGACTCCAGCCGCCGCACCCGCTCCGTCGTCGCCGACGCGCTCAGGTTCACCCGCCGCGCCAGCTCCGTGAACGCGACCCGGCCGTCCCGCTGGAGCTCCGCCAGGATCGCCCAGTCCGTCGCATCAAGGCTCTCGGTCATCCGCCCAGGCTACCGACGGATCGGTTGCCGACGGATCCACGGCCGAACCGCCCCCGGACAGGCCGAGATCCCTCCGGCCGGAGCCTGCGCCACCGCGCGGCCCCGCACCGCCCGGCGGCCCTACGCCCCCTCGTGGACCCGCGCCAGCAGGGCCATCAACTGCCGCTGCTCGTCCGGGTTCAGCGGTGCGAGCAGCTCCTCGTTGGCCGCCTCGGCCAGGGCCGCGCAGCGGGCGAGCACCGCCGCCCCCTCCGGGGTCACCGTCACCGCGTTCTTCCGCTTGTCGGCAGGATCCGGGGACCTCAGGACGTATCCCGCCCGCTGGAGGTGGTTGAGGATGCCGACCATGTCCTTGGGGTCGACGGCGAGCAGCCGCCCCAGGTCGGCCTGGGCCACCGGGCCGTGCTCGGCGGTGGCGGCCAGCGCCGCGTGCTGCATGAGCCTCAGCCCCTCCCCGGCGATCGCGTCGGCGACCAGGCCCCGGCCGCGCGCCGCGACGCGACCGGCGAGCCAGCTCGGCAGGGACTGGAGGTGCTGGAGGGGCGAGGTCATGGTCCCAGGCTACTCGGGTTTTCATTGGACTTCCCCATGACTTTCGGCCTATCGTTGGGAGATCCAATGACTTCAGGCCGGGAGGTCCTGTGCTGCGCATCCGCCACGACATCGACGACGGCCACACCGCGCTCCGCGCCGAGGAGGCCGCCGCCCCCACCCCGGGAGCCGGGGAACTGCTGGTCCGGGTCGAGGCGGTCGGCGTCACCCTGCCGACCGTCCGCAAGGTCCGCGAGGGCGGCGGGCCGGTCCCCCTCGGCGGCGAGGTCGCGGGGCGGGTCGTCGCCGCGGGCCCGGGAGACGGCGCACCCGGTGGCAACGCCGCCTTCGCCGTCGGCGACCGCGTCACCGGGCTCTGCTTCGCCGACGCCTACGCCGTGTTCGCCGTCCTGAACACCGCGATGGCCACGACGCCACCGCCGTCGAGGCCGTCGCCCTGGTCCGCAGCGGACTCGTGGCGTGCGGGGCCTACGAGTCGGCCCGCGTGGAGCCCGGCGAGTCCGTCCTGGTCACGGCCGCCGCGAGCGGGGTCGGCACGCTCGCCCTCCAGTACGCCCGGGCCGGCGGAGCGGGCCGTGTCGTCGCGGCCGTCGGCAACCCCGCCAAGGACGGCTTCGTGCGCGGCCTCGGGGCCGACGAGGTGGTCCACTACGACGACGCCGACTGGGGCGCCCCGTACGACGTGATCCTCGACGGCGTCGGCGGCGACCTGCTCGCACCCGCCGTCCGCGCCCTCGCCACCGGCGGCCGGCTGGTGGCCTACAGTTCCGGCGGCGGCACCGTCGAGGCGTACGAACTCCTGCTCCGCGGCGCGTCCCTGATCGGCTTCCAGATGCGCGCCGTCGCCCTCGGCAAGCCGGACGTCCACGCCCGCCGGCTGCGCGAGCTCTGGCAGCTGCGCGACGCGGGCACCCTGCGCCCGGCCGTCCACGCCGAGATCCCCCTCGCCGAGGCCGCCCGTGCCCACGCCGTCATCGAACAGCGCCGCAACCTCGGCAAGGTCGTTCTCGTGCCGTAGCCGGGGGCGCGGGGCCCCCGGAGAGTGGCGGTCCCGAGCCTCGTCCCGGCGCCGCCCGCGGCCGGGACGAGCCCGACGCCGCTACGACACGAAGCCCACGACGCCGAAGCCCGAACGCGCCTCGACGTGGCGCAGCCACTTGATGACGTCCATGACGGCCTCGACCACCTCCGGCTCCAGCGGCGGCGCGTGCCCCTGCCGCTTGGTCTCCTCGAACTCCTCCAGGGCCCGCAGGCACTGCTCGTGCGTCCACTCGCCGCAACCCGGCAGGTACGAGGACGGAACGGGCGCGGGCAGCCCGGAGTAACCGAACTCGGACACGGACACGGCGGTGATCCTCAGCGCCTTCAGGCCCTCGTCGACGACGGACAGCCAGTCGCCCTTGAACGGGCTGAAGGAGGAGTTGTCCAGGAAGGACCCGGTCAGGCCGCAGAGACGCTTGTAGGCGTAGCCGTACTGGAACGCGTGCTCCCTGTTCTCCACGAAGGGCCCGGCGTGCACCACGGCGTGCAGCGCCTCGTAGGCCGTCGGGGCGCCGGCCTCGATCTCCGACTCGAACCATTCGTCGTCCGACGCCAGGTCCGCGCCGAAGCGGTCCTTGACGACCTGGAGCAGCTGGTCGTCACCGGAGCCGACCAGGGCGCGCGTGGCCTCGGGGTCCAACAGGTACACACTCAGGGAGGAGCTCATGGCACGACGCTATCGCCGAGGACCGACAGCGGAACCACACCGGAACCACACCGGAACGGCAGCGGATCGCCCGGGACGCCGTGCCCGGCCGGGCACGGCGGGCGCGCCGTCCCCGTGCGGTCGGGCACCCCGCACGAGACGTCGGACCGGCCGACTTCCCACTCCGTCCGCACGCCAACCTCCGGGGCGACCCTGAGGAAAACCCGGAGGCCGGGTCGCCCTGCGAGGGGAAGGACGTCAGGGGCCGGATCGGCTTGCGGGCTGAGGTACCGGCCGGGAATCCGGCGGAGCATGGAGGTACGCCAGCCGGAGGGACCGGCCACCGGCGCCACAGCAACGGAGTACGCCATGAGCCGCCTCGCCCGCCCCCGCCACAACCGCGTCATCGCCGGCGTCTGCGCCGGGATCGCCGAGCGGTTCGGACTCACCCCGTGGACCGTCCGCGCGATCTTCCTGGTCTCCTGCCTGCTGCCCGGCCCGCAGTTCCTGATCTACCTGGCGCTCTGGCTGGTACTCCCCCAGGAGCCGTGACCGCCCCGCCGGGGACGGCCACCGCGAACCTCCCCGGCGAGAGCACCAGAACCACCGGCCAGGACCACCGGGACCACCGGGACCACCACCACAGGTCGACCACGGCGAACGGGCCGCTCACTCCGGGGGGAGTGAGCGGCCCGTTCGCCGTGCGCGGGTGCGGAGCGTCAGCCGCCGAGGCCCGGGAGGAGCCCGGTGAGCCCGCCGACCGGGGTCTTGTCGAGGCCCGGGATGCTCGGAACGCCCGCGCGGTTGCCGGCCGCACCGGCGACCGGGGCGGTGGCCTGGCCCGCGCTCGGGGCGAGGGTGCCGAGGGTGTTGGCGACCCGGTCACCGCCGGGCAGCTTGGCGGCGGTGTCGGTGACGGCACCGGTGACGGCCGGGTTGGTCAGCGCGCCGGTCGGGAGCCCCAGGCCACCGGTGGCGGCGGGGGCGGCGGACGCGCTGCCGGCGCCGACGGCGGCGATGGCGAGGCCGAGCGCGGCGGTGCCGGCGGCCTTGAGAGTGGCCTGCTTCATGTGGTTGGTCCCCTTGGGTCCTCGTCGGTGGCCGACCGGTACGGCTGGCACGACGGGTTCCGTCCGCCACGGCCGGTCAGCATTGACTGGCACACCGTATTGATTGGATCGCACGAGGACCAAAGGCGGTTCACCCACACGAGTGGGTAGTCGGATGAACGCCAAATTCCTTGCCCGAAAAGGGCGTTCAGGACGGGCCCGGAATGGCGTTCATCCGACGAACGGCGACGGCGTCAGCTGCCGGCGCTGAACAGCCACTCGGCCTTGAGTTCGGCGTAGCCCGGCTTGATCACGTCGTTGATCATCGCGAGCCGCTCGTCGAACGGCAGGAACGCCGACTTCATCGCGTTCACGGTGAACCACTCCATGTCGCCCAGCGTGTAGCCGAAGGCCTCGACCAGGTGGCCGAACTCCTTGCTCATGCTGGTCCCGCTCATCAGCCGGTTGTCGGTGTTCACCGTGACCCGGAACTTCAGCCGGCTGAGCAGCCCGATCGGGTGCTCGGCGTACGACGTGGCCGCCGCCGTCTGCAGGTTGGAGGTCGGGCACATCTCCAGCGGGATGCGCTTGTCGCGGACGTACGCGGCCAGGCGGCCCAGCTGCACGCTGCCGTCCTCGTCGACCGTGATGTCGTCGACGATCCGCACGCCGTGGCCGAGCCGGTCGGCGCCGCAGCACTGCAGGGCCTCCCAGATCGACGGCAGGCCGAAGGCCTCGCCCGCGTGGATGGTGAAGTGGTTGTTCTCGCCCTTGAGGTAGTCGAAGGCGGCTTGGTGGCGGGTGGGGGGGTAGCCCGCCTCGGCGCCGGCGATGTCGAAGCCGACGACGCCCGAGTCGCGGTGGCGGTTGGCCAGCTCCGCGATCTCCTGCGAACGCGCGGCGTGCCGCATCGCGGTGATCAGGGTGCCGATCCGGATGCGGTGGCCCGCGGCGCGGGCGTTGGCCTCGCCGAGGCGGAAGCCGTCCTGCACGGCCTCGACGACCTCGTCGAGGGTCAGGCCGCCTTCGAGGTGCTGCTCGGGGGCGTAGCGGACCTCGGCGTAGACGACGCCGTCGGCGGCGAGGTCCTCGGCGCAGTCGGCGGCGACCTTGATCAGGGCGTCGCGGGTCTGCATGACGGCGCAGGTGTGCGCGAAGGTCTCCAGGTAGCGGACCAGCGAGCCGGAGTCGGCGGCCTCGCGGAACCACTCACCGAGCTCCTTGGGGTCGGTGGTGGGGAGTCCCTGGTAGCCGACGGCCGCGGCCAGCTCGACCACGGTCTCGGGGCGCAGTCCGCCGTCGAGGTGGTCGTGCAGGAGCACCTTCGGAGCGCGGACGATCTGATCGGCGGTGGGGATGCGGGGGCCGGCGCCCGCGATGGTGACGGGGATCTGCTTCTCCATTGCGGGAGTGTAGCTCCTACGCGCGTAGACGGGCCACCGTTCACCGGCCGAATCGGCCAATGTCCACCGGGAATTCCACCAAAGGGACGATCCGGGCAACCTACTCGTCGGTCGTCCGGACCGCCGCCCGCCTCAGTCGTGCTCCAGCAGCCGCCCCCGCCGCGACAGCACGAAGTCCCGGAACGCCGCCACCGGCGGGGTCATCGGCCGCCCCGCCGCCCAGGCCAGCCCGATCGCCCGCCGGGTGCGCGGCGCCGTCACCTCCAGCTCCACCGCCCCCGGCCGCGGCACCAGCGCCGGCGGCAGCAGCGCCACCCCCAGGCCGGCCGCCACCAGCCCGCGCAGCGTCTCCGCCTCCTCGCCCTCGAACGCGAGCCTCGGCACGAACCCCGCCTCCGCGCAGAACCCGTCCGTGATCGCCCGCAGCCCGTACCCCTGCTCCAGCCCGACGAACGGTTCCTCCGCCACCTCCGCCAGCCGGATCCGGCGCCGGCCCGCCAGCCGGTGGTCGGCCGGGACGACCAGGTGCAGCCGCTGCTCGTCCAGCCGGCGGGCCACCAGCGCCGGATCGTCCTCCGGCACCGGCGCGACCAGGCAGAGGTCCAGCTCCCCGGCCCGCAACCGGCCCAGCATCGCGCCGACGTAGTCCTGCACCAGCTGGAACCGCACCTGCGGGTACGCGGCCCGGAAGTCCCGGAGCAGCGCCGGGACCGCGTCCGTCCCCATGGTGTGCAGGAAGCCGAACGCCACCCGGCCGGTCGCCGGGTCCGCCTCCGCGCGGGCCGCCTCGGCACCGCGCTCGACCTCGGCCAGGGCCCGCTCGACCGAGTCGAGCAGCAGCCGGCCGGCCCTGGTCAGCCGGACCGTCCGGCCCTGACGGGCCAGCAGGTCCACCCCCAGCTCGGCCTCCAGCCGGGCCACCGCCCGGGACAGCGTCGGCTGCGGCATGCCCAGCACCGCGGCCGCCTGCGTCACGTGTTCCAGCCGCGCCACCGCCGCGAACTGGGCCAGCCTCGGGGCCAGTTGCGTCGCCGGAAGGTCCGGCCCCAACTCCGCGAGCCTGGCCGGGGCCCCGCTTCCCCCGTCGTCCTCCACGCCTGCACGCACCACCCTCACCGCCGCACGCTCGACTCATACCCGTAGGCATGCATTATCGACGTCTCATGCATTGGACGCATCATTCGGCCGGGCCTACGGTCGATCTCATGCAGCCCTCCAGTACCGGGGCGTCCGTGGCCACTCCGGACGCCCTCGCCCAGCCGACCCCGAAGACCGCCGCGGGACCGAAGACCGCCGCGGCCCAGGCGACCGCCGCCGCCCGGCAGGACGCCGCCGCCCGGCAGAGCACCGCGGCGCGAAGGTCCGCCGCCACCGCCGCAGGGCCGAAGATCGCCGCGGACGCCGCCACCAACGCCGCCACCGCGGAGGCCGTCGCCGCCGCCACCGCCGACGACCGCCACCGCCCCGGGCAGCGCGCCTTCCGCCGCGCCAACCTCGCGCTGTTCGCCGCCGGTATCGCGACCTTCGTCCTGCTCTACTCCACCCAGGGCCTGCTGCCGGTCCTCTCCTCCGACCTCGACCTGACCCCCGGCCAGGCCAGCTGGACGGCCTCCGCCGCCACCCTCGGACTCGCCCTCGCCCTGCTCCCCGCCAGCGCGCTCTCCGACCGGTACGGCCGCACCGCCGTGATGACGGCGTCCGTCCTCGCCGCCTCCGCCCTCGCGCTGGCGTTGCCCTTCGCCCCCGACCTGACCACCCTGGTCGTGCTCCGGGTCCTCCAGGGCGCCGCCCTCGCCGGGCTCCCCGCCACCGCCATGGCCTACCTCGCCGAGGAGGTCCACCCCTCCGCGCTGGCCTCCGCGATGGGTCTGTACGTGGCCGGCAACAGCATCGGCGGCATGGGCGGCCGGCTGCTCTCCGGCTGGGTCGCCGCCGGCTTCGGCTGGCGCTGGGGCCTGGCGGCCTCCGCCGCCCTCGCGCTGCTGGCCGCGCTGGCCTTCCGGCTGCTCATCCCCGCCGCCCGGCACTTCGCCCCGGCCCCGGTGGACGCCCGCGCCCTGGCCCGCACGGTCGGCCGCCACCTGGGCAACCCGCTGCTGGTCCGGCTGTACCTGCTCGGGATGCTCTTCATGGCCGTCTTCGGCGCGGTCTACAACACCGTCGGGTACCGGCTGATCGCCGCGCCGTTCCACCTGCCGGAGTCGGTGGCCGCCTCGATCTTCGTCGTCTACCTGGTCGGCACCGGCACCTCGGCCGCCGCCGGCCGACTCTCCGGCCGGCTCGGCCGGCGCGGCGCGCTCTACGTCGCGATCGGCACCACCGCCGCCGGTCTGCTGCTCTCGCTCGCCGACTCGCTGGCCTGCGCGCTGCTCGGCCTGGTCCTGATCACCGCCGGCTTCTTCGCCGGCCACGCCACCGCGTCCTCGGCGGTCGGCCGCACCGCCACCGAGGGCCGCGCCCAGGCCTCCGCGCTGTACCTGATCGCCTACTACCTGGGCAACAGCCTCGGCGGCACCGTCGGCGCGGACGCCTACCACTCCACCGGCTGGCCGGGCGCCGCCGCCGTCGGCCTCGCCGCCATGGCCCTCGCCGCCGGGGTCACCCTCTACGCCACCCGCCGCGCCCACACCGCCGCCACCCTCCGGCGGGCCGAAGGTCTGCCGGGCGGGCTCTCCGCCCGGTAGCCCTCCCGGGTCCACCCCGTCGGACGCCGCCACCGGATCACGCCACCGGGACCTGCCGATTCCGTCGCCGCCCGGCGGATACCTGACGTTCGCTGTCAGGTATCCGCCGTAGCTTTCCTCCCGTACGACCCGAACGACCCGTACGACCCGTACGACTCTTCCCACCCGTACGAGCAGAGGAGCGCACGATGACCGCCTTCGTCCTGATCCCCGGCATGCTGCACGGCGGCTGGTGGTTCCGGCCGCTCACGGACGGCCTGCGCGCCGCCGGGCACGAGGTGTACCCGCTGACGCTGACCGGGGTGGCCGAGCGCGGCCACCTGAACAACGGGACGGTCAACCTCGACACGCACATCCAGGACGTGGTGTCCGTGCTGGAGGCCGAGCAGCTCACGGACGTGGTGCTGGTCGCGCACAGCTACGGCGGGATGGTCGCCTCCGGCGCGGCCGACCGGGTGCCGGAGCGGATCGCCTCGCTGCTGTACGCGGACGCCTTCGTCCCGCGCGACGGCGAGTCGGCGTACGGGATCGTCGACGAGGTCTGGAAGCAGCGGTACCTGGCCGGCGCGTCCGCCGACGGCCTCACCACGGCGGGCCGCAACCCCGCGCTGGACCCGCGCGCCGGCGTCCACCCGCTGGCGTCCCTGCTGCAGTCGATCACCCTGACCGGCGCCCTGGACGCCGTCACCCGGCGCACCTACCTCCACGCCTCGGCCTTCGAGGAGAGCCCGCTCCTGGAGACCTTCGCGCGGCTGAGCGAGGACCCGACCTGGACGGTGATCACCCTCCCCTTCGGCCACGACCTGATCCGCGAGGCTCCCGAGGAGTTCCTCAAGGCCGCCCTCGCCGCCGCCGGCTGACGCCGCAGGCCGACGCCGGCCCGGCCGACGGTGACCGTCGAAACGCTCCGGGCCGTGAGCACCGATCCTGCCGCGTACGCCCGGTTTCGCGAGATCGCCGACCAGCTGCCGAGGATTCCCGGGGCGGGGAAGGCCGAGATCGCCGACGGCGGGATCGTCATGACGACGTCGCCGGTCAAGCGGCACGAGCTCGCGGTCGTCCGCGTCGCCCGGCAGCTCAACGCCCGGCTCCCGCAGACCCGTCCCGGTCACATCGCCCACGGTGGCGCGGACCTGGAGGACGTCGGCCTGGGGCGGCTCGGGAATCCCGACCTGATGGTGTTCCCCGAGGTCGCCCTGGACGACGAGGAGCGCGGGCTCCTCCCCCACGAAGTCCTCCTCGTCGTGGAGATCGTCTCGAAGTCCAACCCCGAGAACGACTACCACGCCAAGGTCCGCGGCCACGCGGCCATGGGCATCCCGCTCTACCTGCCGGTCGATCCGCGCAAGGGCACCGGCGTCGTGCACGACGGGCCGGGCTGCACCTCGCGCAGGGAGTTCGCCTTCGGCGACAGCGTCGCCGTCGGCCCGTGGACGCTCGACACCGGGGGCCCGTGCACGTACGCCTGAGCGGCCGTCCGTGCGCGGGCCCCCGGTGGGCGGGGCGGGATCAGGCGATGCGGTCCAGCACGATCGGGTTCGGGGTGAACGCCGTGCCGGCCGGGGAGACCTCGACGCCGCCCGCGAGGGCCTCGACCGCGTACTCGAAGCGCTCGGGCGTGTCGGTGTGCAGGGTGAGCAGCGGCTGGCCGGCCACCACGGTGTCGCCGGGCTTGGCGTGCATCTCGACGCCGGCGCCCGCCTGCACCGGGTCCTCCTTGCGGGCCCGGCCCGCGCCGAGGCGCCAGGCGCTGACGCCGACGGCGTAGGCGTCCAGGCTGGTCAGCACGCCCGAGGCCGGGGCGGTGATGACGTGCTGCTCGCGGGCGACCGGCAGCGGGGCGTCGACGTCGCCGCCCTGGGCGGTGATCATGCGGCGCCAGTGGTCCATCGCGGAGCCGTCGCGCAGCGCGTCGGCCGGGTCCTTGCCGTGGACGCCGGCGGCGGCCAGCATCTCGCGGGCCAGCGCCAGGGTGAGCTCCACGACGTCGGCGGGGCCGCCGCCGGCCAGCACCTCGACGGACTCGCGGACCTCCAGCGCGTTGCCCGCGGTGAGGCCGAGCGGGGTGGACATGTCGGTGAGCAGCGCGACGGTGTTGACGCCCGCGGCCTTGCCCAGGCCGACCATGGTGCGGGCCAGCTCCTGGGCGTCGCCGAGGTTCTTCATGAACGCGCCGGAGCCGACCTTGACGTCCAGCACGAGTGCGCCGGTGCCCTCGGCGATCTTCTTGGACATGATCGAGGAGGCGATCAGCGGGATGGCCTCGACGGTGCCGGTCACGTCGCGCAGGGCGTACAGCTTCTTGTCGGCGGGGGCGAGGCCGTCGCCGGCCGCACAGATCACCGCGCCGGACGAGCGCAGCACGTCCATCATCTCGTCGTTGGAGAGCAGGGCGCGCCAGCCGGGGATGGACTCCAGCTTGTCGAGGGTTCCGCCGGTGTGGCCGAGGCCGCGGCCGGAGAGCTGCGGGACGGCGGCGCCGCAGGCGGCGACGAGCGGGGCGAGCGGCAGGGTGATCTTGTCGCCGACGCCGCCGGTGGAGTGCTTGTCGCTGGTGGGCTGGGCGAGGGAGGAGAAGTCCATCCGGACGCCGGAGCGGATCATCGCGTCGGTCCAGCGGCTGATCTCGCGGAGGTTCATGCCGTTCAGCAGGATGGCCATGGCCAGGGCGGACATCTGCTCGTCGGCGACCTCGCCGCGGGTGTAGGCGTCGATGACCCAGTCGATCTGAGCGTCGCTCAGCTCGTCGCGCTCGCGCTTGGTCCTGATGACGGAGATGGCGTCCATGGTTGCTCCATTGCTCCCGGGAGGGGGTTTCGGAAAAGCAGCGTTCAAAAGCGGCATTCAAAAGCGGCGTGCGGGGGTGCCGCACGCGGAAAGCATCGCGCGCAGGCGGCACCCGAAAAGCGAAGAGTGCCGCGAGTCGGCCCGGTCAGGGCCCACTCGCGACACTCTACGCGCGTAACAAATGGCAGTGCTAGAGCCGCTCCGGCCCGAACGCGTCGGGCAGGACCTCACTCATCGGGCGCACCCCGGACGGCAGCTCGATCAGCAGCTCCGGCCCGCCGTGCTCGTACAGCAGCTGGCGGCAGCGCCCGCACGGCATCAGCAGCTCTCCGGCCCCGTCCACGCAGGTGAACGCGGTCAGCCGGCCGCCTCCGCCGGCGTGCAGCGCGGAGACCAGACCGCACTCGGCGCAGAGGCCGATCCCGTACGAGGCGTTCTCGACGTTGCAGCCGGTGACCACCCGGCCGTCGTCCACCAGGGCGGCCGCGCCGACCGGGAACCTGCTGTACGGGGCGTAGGCGTGGGTCATCGCCTCGCGCGCCGCCTCGCGGAGCGCCTCCCAGTCGACCGTCGCGGCCGCGGCCGTCACTTGCCCTGGCCCTTGCGGTAGATCTGGCCGTCGGCCTTCGGCGGGCGCAGCCGCTGCGAGGCCAGCGAGAGCACCACCAGGGTGATGACGTACGGCGTCGCCACGATCAGCGGACGCTGCACCTCCTCGGTGGTGAAGTACCAGGTGAAGAGGCCACCGGCGACCACGAAGGTGATCAGCGCGGCCGGGATCTTGCGGCGGTACAGGTTCCAGAGCGCCAGCAGCACCATCGCGATGGCGACCACCAGGATCAGCACGTGCACCGACTCCGGGTCACGCAGCTGGAGGCTGTCGGTGAAGCCGAACAGGCCCGCGCCCATGGCGAGACCGCCCGGCATCCAGTTGCCGAAGATCATCGCCGCGAGGCCGATGAAGCCGCGGCCGTTGGTCTGGCCGTCCTTGTAGAAGTGCGCCGCGACCAGCGAGAGGTACGCGCCGCCGAGGCCCGCGAAGGCGCCGGAGGTGATGACCGCGAGGTACTTGTACTTGTAGACGTTGACGCCCAGCGACTCCGCAGCGGTCGGGTTCTCGCCGCAGGAACGCAGCCGCAGGCCGAACACGGTGCGCCAGAGCGCGAAGTAGCTGACCACGATCAGCGCGCCGGCCAGCAGCACGACCACCGAGATGTTGGTGACCAGACCGCCGAGCACGCCGGCCACGTCGGAGACCAGGAACCAGTGGTGGGTCTCGATGTCCTTCAGGCCGGACGAGAGGCCGGGGATCGTGATGTACGGCAGCGGATCGGCCGGCGGGGACTGGTTCGCGCCGGCACCGGCGGAGATGTAGTCCTTGTAGTAGATCCGGTTGACGTACGCGCAGATGCCGGGGATCAGCAGGTTGACGCCGACGCCGGAGACGATGTGGTCGACGCCGAACGTCACGGTGATGACGGCGTGGAGCAGACCGCCCAGCGCACCGCCGAGCATGCCGGCCACCAGGCCGAACCACGGGCTGACCAGGTAGCCGCCCCAGGCGCCGGCGAAGGTGCCGGCGACCATCATGCCTTCGAGGCCGATGTTGACCACGCCGGCCCGCTCGGACCAGAGACCGCCGAGGCCCGCCATGCCGATCGGCACGGCGGCGCTGAGCGCGGCGGTGACCTGACCGGAGGAGGTCAGCGAGTGGTTGTCGGTGATCATGCCGACGGCCGAGAAGAGGACCAGGGCGCCCGCGATCAGCAGCAGCACCACCGGCCAGGACATCTTGCGCTTCTTGGCGGGAGCGCCCGGCGCCTTCGCCCGGGCTGCGGTGGCCGTGCTCATGCGGACACCTCCTTCTTCTCGTTGGCCGCGGCGGCCTGGGCGGCGAGTTCGGCGCCGACCTTCTGCTGCTGGCGCTTGAGGCCGTAGCGACGCACCAGCTCGTAGGCGACGACGACGCAGATGACGATGGTGCCCTGCATGACCGGGACGATCTCGAACGGGAAGCCGCCCTGGAGCGGCAGCTGGGAGCCGGTGGCGTCCAGGAAGGCGAAGAGCAGGGCCGCGAAGGCCATGCCGATCGGGCTGTTGCGGCCGAGCAGCGCGACCGAGATGCCCAGGAAGCCGAGGCCGCCCTGGAAGCTCTGGCCGTAGTTGTACGAGTTCTGCAGCAGCTCGGGCAGACCGATCAGACCGGCCAGCGCACCGGAGACCGCCATGGAGATGACGACCATGCGCTTGACGTTCACGCCGGACGCGGTCGCCGCGGACTCCGAGCGGCCGGTGGCGCGCAGGTCGAAGCCGAAGCGGGTCCGGGTCAGGGTGAACTGGAAGGCCACGCCGACCAGGATCGCGATGAAGAGGAAGCCGTAGAGCGGGCCGCCGTCGGTGTTGATCGCGAAGAAGTGGCTGGACTCCGAGACCGGGGCGGTCTGGATCGAGTTGCTGGTGCCGCTCTTCTCCGGCGCGAAGATGCCGGGGACGAGCAGCAGGCCGACGATGGCGACCGCGATGGCGTTCAGCATGATGGTCGAGATGACCTCGCTGACGCCGCGGAGGACCTTCAGCAGACCGGCGATGCTCGCGTACAGGCCGCCGACCAGCATGGCGGTGATCAGCAGCAGCGGGATCTGGATGAACGACGGCAGGTCGAGCCGGCTGCCGACGAAGGCGGCGAACAGCGCGGCCACCTTGTACTGGCCCTCGACGCCGATGTTGAAGAGGTTCATCCGGAAGCCGAAGGCGGCGGCCGCGGCGGCCAGGTAGTACGTGGTGGACCGGTTGAGGATGGCCACCTGGCCGTCCGACTTGGTGGCGTACGTGATCATCACGTTCCAGGCGTCGAACGGGTTCTTGCCCGAGGTCGCCAGGAGGACGGAACAGATCACGACGGAGAGCAGCACGGCGAGCACCGGCGCTGCGAGGGCGAGCACGATCTTCTCGCCGCTGATCCGCTGCGCCAGCGAACGCTTGGCTGCGGGGTTGGGACTGGTCATGTGGCTACTCCCCCGCCTGCTGGTCGTCGGCGGTGTCGGTGGGGGTGTCGTCCCCGGCGGTGACGGACGGGGCGTCGTCCCCGGCGGCGGGCTCGGCCTCGGTGCCCTCGACCCGGGTCGCCTGGAACTCCTCGACGGCCTCGGGCTCGGACTCGATGTGGCCGCGGGCCGCACCGGTCATCGCGGTGCCGAGGTCCTCGGCGGTGACGGTGGCCGGGTCCGCGTCGGCGACCAGCCGGCCGCGGTAGATCACCCGGATGGTGTCGGAGAGCCCGATCAGCTCGTCCAGGTCGGCGGAGATCAGCAGGACCGCGAGGCCCTCGCGCTGCGCGACCCGGATGTGCTCCCAGATCTGCGCCTGCGCGCCGACGTCCACACCGCGGGTGGGGTGGGCGGCGATCAGCAGCTTGGGCCGGTGGCTCATCTCGCGGCCGATGATCAGCTTCTGCTGGTTGCCGCCGGAGAGGGAGGCCGCGGTGACCTCGATGCCGGGGGTGCGGACGTCGTACTCCTCGACGATCCGCGCGGTGTCCCTGCGGGCACCGGCGGGGTCGAGCAGGACGCCCTTGGAGTTCGGGGCCTCGGTGACGTGGCCGAGGATCCGGTTCTCCCAGAGCGGGGCCTCCAGCAGCAGGCCGTGCCGGTGGCGGTCCTCGGGGATGTAGCCGATGCCGGCCTGGCGGCGGGCCCGGGTGAGGGTGCCGGAGAGGTCCTTGCCGTCGAGGGTGACGGCGCCTGCGTCGAGCGGCAGCATGCCCATGACGGCCTCGACCAGTTCGGCCTGGCCGTTGCCCTCGACACCGGCGATGCCGAGGATCTCGCCCTTGTGGATGCGCAGCGAGATGTCGTCCAGGACCACGCGCTCGATGCCCTCGGCGTCGGTCTTGGCGATCCGCAGGCCCGCGACGTCCAGCATCACGTCGGTGGTGACGGTGGACTCGCGGCTCTCCGGGGAGGGCAGCTCGGAGCCGACCATCAGCTCGGCCAGCTGGCGGGCGCTGACGCTCTTCGGGTCCGCGTCGCCGACGGTGGTGCCGCGGCGGATGACGCTGATCGCGTCCGCCACCGAGAGCACCTCGTGCAGCTTGTGCGAGATGAAGATGACGGTGACGCCCTCGGACTTGAGCTCGCGCAGGTTGTCGAAGAGCGCGTCGACCTCCTGCGGGACGAGCACCGCGGTGGGCTCGTCGAGGATGAGGATCTTGGCGCCGCGGTAGAGCACCTTGAGGATCTCGACGCGCTGGCGGTCGGCCACGCCGAGGTCCTCGACCAGGGTGTCCGGGCGCACGCCCAGGCCGTACTGGTCGGAGATCTCCTTGATCTTCGCCTTGGCCTTGGCGCCGATGCCGAACAGGTGCTCGCCGCCGAGGACGACGTTCTCCCAGACGGTGAGGTTGTCGGCGAGCATGAAGTGCTGGTGCACCATGCCGATGCCGCGCGCGATGGCCTCGCCCGGGGTGTTGAACTCGCACAGCTCACCGTTGATCGCGATGGTGCCCTCGTCCGGCTTCTGCATGCCGTAGAGGATCTTCATCAGCGTCGACTTGCCGGCGCCGTTCTCGCCCATGAGGGCGTGCACGGTACCGGTGCGGACGGTGAGGTTGATGTCGTGGTTGGCCACGACACCGGGGAAGCGCTTGGTGATGCCGCGCAGTTCGACGGCCGGTGTCGCCGTCCCCGCGCTGGGGGTACCGCCCGTGTGCGGGGCGGGGTCGGATGCGGTGATGGCGATCTCCTGGTGGTCTGGAGGCGCGTCGTTGCGCTGGAGGGCCAAAAGCGAAAAGCGGTGGAGGGACGGGACGGGGCCCGGGGGTACGCACTGAGCGCACCCTTCCGGGCCCCTCCCTGATGTTGCGTCCATCATGGCGCTGCCGGGCAGGCGGCAGCGGCAGCGACGTCCGGTCGAACCCCTACTTGGTGGGGTCGGTCGGGACGGTGGTGGCGCCGCTCTTGATGGCGTTGCCGGCCTCGTCGAGCTTGGCCTTGATGTCGTCGATCTTGTTGCCGGTGGTGGCCAGCGAGACACCGTCGGCCTTGAGGTCGAAGTTCTTCACGCCGGTGAAGGGGGTGCCCTTCTTGATCGACTCGACGTAGGAGAAGACGGCCTTGTCGACGTTCTTCACCATCGACGTGAGGATGCTGTTCTTGTACTTCGCCAGGGCCGGCTGGGCGGCCTGGTCGGAGTCGACGCCGATGGCCAGGGCGTTGGCGTTGGCAGCGGCCTCGATCGCACCGTTGCCGGAGGAGCCGGCGGCGGTGTAGATGACGTCGGCCTTCTTGTCGAGCTGGCCCTGGGCGGCCTCCTTGCCCTTGTCGGGCGAGGCGAAGCCGGAGAAGTCCGGGGGCGTGGTGAGGTAGGTGACCTCGACCGGCATGTTCGGGTCGACGGACTTGACGCCCGCGCGGTAGCCCGCCTCGAACTTCTTGATCAGCTCGGTCTGCACGCCGCCGATGAAGCCGACGTGCTTGTTCTTCGACTTGAGGGCGGCGGCCACACCGGCCAGGTACGAGCCCTCCTGCTCGGAGAACGTCAGCGAGGTGACGTTGCTCGGCTGGGTCTCGGAGGCCGAGTCGATGATCGCGAACTTGGTGTTCGGGTTCTCCTTGGCGATCTTCTCGACCGCAGCCTGGTACACGAAACCGACCGCGATGATCGGGTTGTAGCCGGCGGTGACCAGGTTCTTGAGCCGGGTCTCCTTGTCGGCCTCGGCCTCGCCGGTCTTGGCGTCGGCCTCGGTCACGGCGACGCCGAGCTCGTTCTTGGCCTTGTCCAGGCCGCGCGCGGCGGAGTCGTTGAACGACTGGTCGCCGCGGCCACCGATGTCGTAGGCCATGCCGACCTTCAGGCCGCCGTCGGCGGAGCCGGAAGAGGCGGCGGTGTCGTTGCTCTTTGCGCCGCAAGCGGCGAGCGAGGCGATGCCCAGGGAACCCGAGAGCACAACCGCGGCGAGCTTAGTAGAACGGCGCAAGGGAGTATCTCCTTCTCACACGCACCCGATTAGCGTGGTCGGACGCCACCGTAACGCGCGTAGAACACGGTTGGGTTACGGGCCGCCGGAGCATTCGGGTTGTTATCAAACCGTGGTCTCACGGCCCTCCCGACGCCCCTTTTCCATGCAGGAACGGCGGTCGGAACTGGCGCAGCCCAGTGTACGTAACCGTAAATAAAGCCTGTATTGCGACAAACCGGACACTCATGGTGAGTGTCCGGTTTACGACCGCCGAAAGGGCCCTCAGAGGACCTCGGAGCCCTCCCCGGGCTCCGTGTCCGGATCCAGGGCCAGCGCCGCGAACAGCTCCACACCGATCGCGATCGCGCGCTCGTCCACGTCGAATCTGCCCTGGTGCAGGTCACGGACGGCGGTGTCGCCGGGGGTGCGGACGCCGAGCCGGGCCAGCGCACCCGGAGCGTGCTCCAGGTACCAGGAGAAGTCCTCGCCGCCGAGCGACTGCTCGGTGTCCTCCACCACCTGGCGGCCGGAGCGGCCGAAACGCGCTGTCATGGCCTCCTCCAGCAGGGCCACCGAGACCGCCTCGTTGACCACCGGCGGGACACCCCGGTGGTAGTCCAGCGTCCACTTGGCCCGGTACGTCTCGGCGAGCCTGGCGATCAGCTCGTGCAGCAGCTCCGGCGCATCCCGCCAGCCGGCCAGCTCCAGGCAGCGGACGGTGCCCTCCAGCTCCGCGTGCTGCGGGATCACGTTGGGCGCGGAGCCGGCGGCGATCCGGCCCCAGACCAGCGAGACGCCCCAGCGCGGGTCCATCCGGCGGGCCAGCAGGGTCGGGAGGTCGGCCGCCATCCGGGCGATCGCGGTGACCAGGTCCGTGGTCAGGTGCGGGCGGGCGGTGTGGCCGCCGGGACCGTCCAGGCTCAGGACCAGGCGGTCGCAGGCCGAGGTGATCGCCCCGACCCGCAGCCCGACCCGGCCCACCTCCACCTTCGGGTCGCAGTGCACCGCGAAGATCCGCTCGACGCCGTCCATCCCGCCGGCCGCGATCACGTCCAGCGCACCGCCGGGCATGACCTCCTCGGCGGGCTGGAAGACCAGCCGGACCGGACGGCGCAGCTCGCCGGTGCGGGCCGCCTCGGCCAGCACCAGCGCGGTGCCCAGCACCACCGAGGTGTGCACGTCGTGGCCGCAGGCGTGGGCCCGGCCGGGCACGGTCGAACGGTAGGGGACGTCGGTCTTGGCGTCGTCGATCGGCAGGGCGTCGATGTCGGCGCGGAAGGCCAGGAAGCCGGCCCCGCGCGGTGCGGACTCGGGAACGACGTCGACGAGCATTCCGGTGCCGCCCGGGAGGATCCGGGGGGCGAGGCCCGCGGCGACCAGGCGGTCGCGCAGCAGACCGGTGGTACGGAACTCCTGGCGGCCCAGCTCCGGGTGCCGGTGCAGGTCCCGCCGGAAGGCGATCAGCTCGGGCTCCAGCCCGCTCACCCGGTCACGGAGACCGGCGGCGGGACGGGCAGCGGTGAGGGTGACGGCCGACTGGGCGGACTCACGACGGTTCATCTCAACAAGGGTAGGCCCGTTGGGGGGATTTGGCCCGACTTCCGGAAAAGAAGTCCCCGGATGGGCGCATACCGGCCGAGCAGGTGGGTATGACATCTTGTTTCAGCCGCCTTCCCCAGGTTCCTGCCCAGTGCAACGACCGTCGGCGATCAAGGTCACGCCCCTCCCACCAGGGGAATTGACGATGGCTCGGAATCGCACGGCGGCACCGACGGTCCGGCCCCGCACCACTCAGAACCGCTCGACCGGGGCGTAGCCGCCCCAGACCTCGCGCAGCGCGTCGCAGACCTCGCCCACGGTGGCCCGGGCGGCCAGCGCCTCCCGCATCGGGTACAGCACGTTGTCCGGCCCACCGGCCGTCCGGCGCAACGCGGCCAGCGAGCGGTCCACCGCCGACCGGTCCCGCGCCGCCCGCACCCGGGCCAGCCGCGCCACCTGCCGCCGGCCGGCCTCCGGGTCCACCCTGAGCGGCCGGTACCGCTCCTCGGACGCCAGCCGGAACCGGTTGACCCCGACCACCGTCCGCTCCCCCGCCTCGGTCTCCCGCTGGATCCGGTAGGCGTTCCGCTCGATCTCCGTCTTCTGGTACCCGGCCTCGATCGCGGCCACCGCGCCGCCGAGTTCCTCGACCCGGGCCATCAGCACGAGCACGGCCTCCTCCGTCGCGTCGGTCAGCGCCTCCACGGCGTACGAGCCGGCGAACGGGTCGACGGTGGCGGTCACGTCGGTCTCGTACGCGAGCACCTGCTGGGTGCGCAGGGCGAGCCGGGCCGCCTTCTCGGTGGGCAGCGCGATCGCCTCGTCGAAGGAGTTGGTGTGCAGCGACTGGGTGCCGCCGAGCACCGCCGCGAGGGCCTGCACCGCGACCCGGACCAGGTTGACCTCGGGCTGCTGGGCGGTCAGCTGCACCCCGGCGGTCTGGGTGTGGAAGCGCAGCATCTGCGAGCGGGGGTCCCGGGCACCGAACTCGTCGCGCATCACCCGGGCCCAGATCCGGCGGGCCGCGCGGAACTTCGCGACCTCCTCCAGCAGCGTGGTCCGGGCCACGAAGAAGAAGGAGAGCCGGGGCGCGAAGTCGTCCACCGCCAGACCCGCCGCCCGTGCGGCGCGCACGTACGCGATGCCGTCGGCCAGGGTGAAGGCGACCTCCTGCGCGGGCGTCGCCCCGGCCTCGGCCATGTGGTAGCCGGAGATCGAGATGGTGTTCCAGCGCGGGATCTCGGCCCGGCAGTACCGGAGGACGTCCGCGACCAGCCGCAGCGAGGGCCGCGGCGGGAAGATGTAGGTGCCGCGGGCGATGTACTCCTTGAGCACGTCGTTCTGCACGGTGCCGGTGAGCCGGGCCGGCGGCACCCCCCGGGCCTCGCCGACCAGCTGGTAGAGCAGGAGCAGCAGGGCGGCCGGTGCGTTGATGGTCATCGAGGTGGAGACCTCGCCGAGCGGGATGCCCTCGAACAGGTCGGCCACGTCCTCGACGCTGTCCACCGCGACGCCGACCCGGCCGACCTCCCCGGCGGCGAGCGGGGCGTCCGAGTCGTAACCCATCTGGGTCGGCAGGTCGAAGGCGACCGAGAGGCCGGTGGAGCCGCCGGCGATCAGCTGCCGGTAGCGGGCGTTGGACTCGGCCGCGGTGCCGAAGCCGGCGTACTGGCGCATCGTCCAGAGCCGGCCCGTGTACATCGACGGGTGGACGCCCCGGGTGTACGGGTACGCGCCCGGCCGGCCCAGCCGCTCGGCCGGGTCCCGGCCGGCCCGGGCCTCGGGGCCGTAGAGCGGCGCGATCGGGAGGCCCGACTCGGTGCGGCGCGGTTCGGGCGGCGGTTCGGGGGTCATGGTGTCCTCCGCGGTGTTCGGCCGGACGGTCCCCTCCCCTCGCAATGTAACGCCGGCGGCCCGGGGGCGAGCGGCCTTGAGATGATCGGCTGAACCGACCGGATATCTCAGGAGTGGCAATGACCGAGCAGAAGGTGGCCGTCGTCACCGGCGCGAGCAGCGGGATCGGCGCGGCAACCGCCCGCCGGCTCGCGGCCGAGGGCTTCGACGTGGTGCTGACCGCCCGCCGGACCGACCGGATCGAGCAGCTGGCCAAGGAGATCGGTGGGCGCGCCCACACCCTGGACGTGACCGACCGGGCCGCCGTGGACGCCTTCGCGGCCGGGATCGGCCGGGTGGACGTCCTGGTGAACAACGCCGGCGGGGCGATCGGGGCCGAGCCGGTGGAGTCGGGCGACCCGGCGGACTGGCTGGCCATGTACCAGGTGAACGTGCTCGGCGTGCTGCACGTGACGCAGGCGCTGCTGCCGGCCCTGCGGGCGAGCGGCGACGGCACCATCCTCGTCCTCTCCTCCACCGCGGCGCTGGCCGCGTACGAGGGCGGCGGCGGCTACGTGGCGGCCAAGCACGCGGCGCACACCATCGCCGCGACGCTCCGGCTGGAGCTGTGCGGGGAGCCGGTCCGGGTGATCGAGATCGCCCCGGGCATGGTCAAGTCCGAGGGCTTCGCCGTCACCCGGTTCCGCGGCGACGAGGAGAAGGCCGCCTCCGTGTACGCGGGCGTCGCCGAGCCGCTGACCTCGGAGGACGTCGCCGACACCGTGGCCTGGGCGGTCACCCGGCCGTCCCACGTCAACATCGACCTGCTGGTGGTCCGCCCGCGCGCCCAGGCCGCCAACCACAAGGTGCACCGGGAACTCTGACCCCTCCCCCGCCCCCGGCCGGGCCGGGCCGCCACGGTGCGGCCCGGCCCATGGCGGCGTTCAGGCTGTTCGCATACGTTCGAGCCTTTCGGCACCGGCCTTCCGGGGCCGGCACCCCGGGGGTGCGCACCGGGGCTGTCACCCGACAGTGGTACATACGTGCGATGACGAATTATCGGGCCGCCCGCCCGCGCTTTCTGCTGGCCGCGGTCGCTGCCGGCACCCTTCTCCTCACCACGGCGTGCGGCGGGGACCAGAAGCCCGCCCAGGACCAGGCCGCCACCACCCCGCCGACGGCCGCCACCACAGCCGCCGGGACGCCGACGCCCACCCCGACGCCCACCCCGACCGCGAAGCCGACCGGCGCCGCCGACCCCGCGCTCAAGCCGTTCTACGGCCAGCAGATCAGCTGGGCCGCCTGCGCCCCGGACGCCGAGGCGGCCGAGGCGAAGATCGACACGTCCCTGATGAAGTGCGGCAAGCTGCACGTCCCGCTCGACTACGCCGACCCGGCGGGCGAGGCCCTCGACCTCGCGCTGATCAAGCTGCCCGCCGGCAAGCAGGACCAGCGGATCGGCTCGCTGATGGTCAACCCCGGCGGCCCGGGCGGCTCCGGCGTGGAGATGGTCAAGTTCGGCGCCGAGCAGTTCGACGGCACCCTGCACAACCGCTTCGACGTGATCGGGTTCGACCCGCGCGGCACCGGCGGCAGCTCCCCGGTGGTCTGCCTGGACGACAAGCAGCGCGACGCGCTCAACGCGCAGGACGACCCGCTCGACCCGCAGGAGGCGAAGGCCCTGTCGGACAAGCAGGAGGCCGAGTACATCGCCGCCTGCCAGGCCAAGTCCGGCAAGCTGCTGCCCTTCGTCGGCACCCGCAGCACCGCGCGCGACCTGGACGTGCTGCGCGCCGCCGTCGGCGACCAGAAGCTCAACTACCTGGGCATCTCCTACGGCACCTACCTCGGCGCGCT
This sequence comes from Kitasatospora sp. NPDC127035, assembly GCF_042726075.1. Classification (NCBI taxonomy): domain Bacteria; kingdom Bacillati; phylum Actinomycetota; class Actinomycetes; order Kitasatosporales; family Streptomycetaceae; genus Kitasatospora; species Kitasatospora sp. NPDC127035. Next base: position 141,643 of record NZ_JBHXDN010000007.1, read on the forward strand.
CTACGCGGAGGAGTTCCCCGGGAACACCGGCCGGCTGATCCTCGACGCCGCCGTCGACCCCGCCCAGGAGAGCCTCGACAGCAGCGTCAACCAGATCATCGGCTTCGCGAAGTCCTTCGAGCGCTTCGCCGTCGACTGCGTCGAGAACCACGCCGACGAGTGCGCGCTGGGCAAGTCCTCCGCCAAGGCCGCCAAGAAGGCCGCCGACTTCCTCGACGGGCTGCGCGACAAGCCGCTGCCCACCAAGGACGGCCGCAAGGTCGGCAGCGGCCTCGCCTGGACCGGCGTCACGCAGATGCTCTACGGCGACGAGAAGACCTACTGGCCGTACCTGCGGCTCGCCTTCGCCGAGGCGATGCAGGCCCGCCAGGGCAACGTCCTGCTCGCTTCCGCCGACGAGTCCAACGGCCGGGACGACCAGGGCCACTACGACCCCAGCGAGGCGGCCCTGGTCGCCGTCCGCTGCGCCGACGGCGCCTCCTCGGCCCCGACGCCCGAGCAGGCCCAGGCGGCCGTGGCGAAGCTCCGGCAGGAGGCCCCGCTGCTCACCAAGGACGTCACCGCGGAGGACTTCACCGAGGGCTCCTGCACCGGCTGGCCGTTCAGGTCGCCCGAGAAGCCGCACACCGTCCGGGCCGAGGGCAGCGCGCCGATCCTGGTCGTCGGCTCCACCGGGGACCCGGCCACCCCGTACGCCGCCGCCGAGTCGCTGGCCAAGGGCTTCGCCAACGCCACCCTGCTGACCCGGGTCGGCGAGGGCCACGGCGCCTTCGGCAAGGGCAACGGCTGCATCGACGCGGCCTACGCCGCCTACCTCACCGAGGGAACGCTCCCGGCCGCCGGGACCAGGTGTTCCTGACGCGTTGCCGGGCGCCGTGCGGAGCGACCCCGTGGAACGCGGTGCTGACGGAAGGGGCACGGGGGACGGCACGTCGTAGCAGATGAAGATGGGGAGGGCGCTGACACCGAGGTGTCAACGTCACAACTTGATAGCTCGTTCGGATGAAATCCGCGTGCGCTCTCCCCAACTGATGACCGCTCAACTACCTTTGAGTCGCTGACGGAGGGGCGTTGGACGCCGCCCCGCAGCCTCATACTTCACCTGACTTCACCACCACTTCACCGGCCCCTTCCCGCCCTCACGAGGAGGACCCGCTGGCCAGCGACATTCCGTCACAGCGGCTCGACCCCCGGACCGAGCCGACCCTCCTCGGACTGCACCGCTTCAACGAGGCCGACGCCGGCGCCGCCGAAGAGGCCCTGCTGGCCTGCTGCGGCAGCCACCGGTGGGCCCTCAGGCTCACCGCGCACCGGCCCTACCCCGACATAGAGTCCCTGCTGGCCGCCGCCAGCGAGGCCTCGTACGACCTGCGCCCGGCCGACCTGGCCGAGGCGCTGGCGGACGAGAGCTGGATGCCGCAGCCGCTCCTCGGCATGCGCGCACCCGGCAGCCAGGCGGCGCACACCGCGCTCCGGGCGGCCCACGCCGCCTACGAGGCCAGGTTCGGCCACGTCTTCGTGGTCTGCCTGGAGAACGTCGTCCCCGAGGAGATGCTCGACACCGTCCTCAGCTCGATCCGCACCCGGCTCGCCAACGACCGGGACGAGGAGCGTCTGGTGGCGTCCGACGAACTGCGCCGGATCGCCCTCACCCGCCTGGAACACCTGGTCGCCACCCACTCCGGGGCCTCGGCCCGCTGAGCCGCCCGGTCGTTCTCCGGGCGGCTCAGCCCTTCTGGGCCGCCCGCAGCTTGGCCACCTGCTGGCCGACGATCCGCCCGTCCGGCTCGGGGGCCGGAGCCGGGCCCACGCCGACCGTGCTGAACACCACCAGCGCCGGACCGACCCGCGCCAGCACCGCACGCTGAGCGAGCACCACCGAGCCCGATTCATTCGTGAGGGTGAATCCGGTCACGGCGTCGGCTCCCCCGGGCGTGGGCGTGTCGTTCCGGCTCAGCCGGTGCCGGGTCCGCACCTCCTTGCGCCCCTTCTCCGCCGGCGGCGGCGGCGCCGTCGAGGTGAAGTCCGCACACGGACCGAACAGGCCCCCCAGCTCCGCCTGCAGCCGGGCCGCCCGGTCGCCCCGGTAGCCGAGCAGCCCCCCGTAGACGCTCCCCTCCGGGTCCGCGGCCCGCGCCACGCCCAGGTCCGTCTCCGCGTACGGCGCCGCCGGGCCGGGCGGGGCCGAGGCCGCGCCGGCCGCCACCGCCGGGGTCACCGCGTCCAGCAGCGGCTGGCACACCGGAAGGTCGGCGACCTCCCGCCCGCCCCCCGAGCCGGTCTCGCCGTGACCCGGCGTCATCACCGTGACCGTGTAGCCGGGGCCGAGGTCGGCGTCGGTCACCACGGCCGCGCGCAGCTCGGCCGCCGACAGCTCCCGGCCCGGGCCGCCGCCCCGGGCCCGGTCGGCGGAGCCGTCCACGGTGGCGCAGCCGGTGGCGAGGAGCAGGGCGCCGAGCACCAGGCCGGACAGCGGGCGGGTCGAGGGCCTGAGCGATAGGCGGGGCGAACGGCGGAGCGGGAGACGGGGCGGCGGAACGGGCGAGGGGCGGGGAGGGGAGGGCAGCACGGGGGCCTCGGCAGGGTGTCGGCGGCAGGGTTCGGGGGGTGCGCACGGTAGCGCGCCCGAACCATCACTTTCCGTGACAACCGACGCCCGGGTTCCCGCCCGACTAGGCCAGTCGTGCCTGATTGATCACACCTCGGGCCCCCGGAGGCGGTTCCCGACACGGCGTCGATAGGATGCTCGCGGCCGGTGGACCGTACCCGGCCGGGCTGACCGACACCGAAGCCGGCCGAGCCCCCAATCGCTTCCGGAGGGTTTTTCCGTGCCGGCTGGAACGCTGTACCGCGGCCGGGAAGGCATGTGGAGCTGGGTGGCTCATCGAGTCACCGGCGTCCTCATCTTCTTCTTCCTGTTTGCACATGTCCTGGACACCGCACTGGTGCGCGTGTCCCCCGAGGCGTACGACACCGTCATTCAGACGTACAAGACGCCACTCGTGAACCTGATGGAGTACGGCCTGGTGGCCGCCATCCTGTTCCACGCCCTGAACGGCCTGCGGGTCGTTGCCGTCGACTTCTGGTCGAAGGGCCCGAAGTACCAGAGGCAGATGCTCTGGTCCGTGGTCGGGGTCTGGGTCGTCCTGATGGCCGGCGCCTTCTACCCGATCCTGCAGCACACGCTGACCTCCTGGTTCGGGAAGTGATCTGAGACATGTCCACGGAAATCTCCGACGCCCTGGTGGTCCCCTCCGCCCAGGCGCACACCGGCAAGGGTCTCGGCACGGGCAACCCCGCCGACGACTTCGTGATCGAGCCGGCGCGCCAGCGGACGAAGAAGACCCCGCGCCGCACCCGTACCAACTTCGAGATGCTGGCCTGGCTCTTCATGCGCCTGTCCGGCATCGTCCTCGTGGTGCTGATCCTCGGCCACCTGCTGATCATGCTGGTGCTCGACGGCGGCGTCTCCAAGATCGGCTTCGCCTTCGTGGCCGGCCGCTGGGCCTCGCCGTTCTGGCAGGGCTGGGACCTCCTGATGCTCTGGCTGGCCATGCTCCACGGCTCCAACGGCATGCGGACGGTCATCAACGACTACGCCGAGAAGGACTCCACCCGGCTCTGGCTGAAGGGCCTCATGGGCGCCGCCACGGTCTTCACCGTGTTGCTCGGCACCCTGGTGATCTTCACTTTCGACCCGAACATCTAATCGGCAATCGGCAGAGGCCAGAGGCGAGTTAGAACCCCCATGCAGATTCACCAGTACGACACCGTCATCGTCGGCGCCGGCGGCGCCGGCATGCGCGCGGCCATCGAGTCGACCCAGCGCAGCCGCACCGCGGTGCTCACCAAGCTCTACCCCACCCGGTCCCACACCGGCGCGGCCCAGGGCGGCATGTGCGCCGCCCTCGCCAACGTCGAGGAGGACAACTGGGAGTGGCACACCTTCGACACGGTCAAGGGTGGTGACTACCTGGTCGACCAGGACGCCGCCGAGATCATGTGCAAGGAGGCCATCGACGCCGTCCTCGACCTGGAGAAGATGGGTCTCCCCTTCTCCCGCACCGAGCAGGGCCGGATCGACCAGCGCCGCTTCGGCGGCCACTCCCGCAACCACGGCGAGGCCCCGGTCCGCCGCTCGTGCTACGCGGCCGACCGCACCGGTCACATGATCCTCCAGACGCTGTTCCAGAACTGCGTCAAGCACGGCGTCGAGTTCTTCAACGAGTTCTACGTCCTCGACCTGCTGCTCAACGAGGGCAAGACCGCCGGCGTCGTCGCCTACGAGCTGGCCACCGGCGAGATCCACGTCTTCCAGGCCAAGTCGGTCGTCTTCGCCTCCGGCGGCACCGGCAAGTTCTTCAAGGTCTCCTCCAACGCCCACACCCTCACCGGTGACGGCCAGGCCCTGGTCTACCGCCGCGGCCTGCCGCTGGAGGACATGGAGTTCTTCCAGTTCCACCCGACGGGCATCTGGCGCATGGGCATCCTGCTCACCGAGGGCGCCCGCGGCGAGGGCGGCATCCTGCGCAACAAGGACGGCGAGCGCTTCATGGAGCGCTACGCCCCCGTCATGAAGGACCTCGCGTCCCGTGACGTCTGCTCCCGCGCGATCTACACCGAGATCCGCGAAGGCCGCGGCTGCGGTCCGGACGGCGACCACGTCTACCTGGACCTCACCCACCTGCCGCCGGAGCAGCTGGACGCCAAGCTCCCGGACATCACCGAGTTCGCGCGCACCTACCTCGGCATCGAGCCCTACACGGACCCGATCCCGATCCAGCCGACCGCGCACTACGCCATGGGCGGCATCCCGACCAACGTCGAGGGCGAGGTGCTGCGCAACAACACCGACGTGGTCCCCGGCCTGTACGCGGCCGGCGAGGTCGCCTGCGTGTCCGTGCACGGCGCCAACCGCCTGGGCACCAACTCGCTGCTGGACATCAACGTCTTCGGCAAGCGCGCCGGCATCGCCGCCGCCGACTACGCGCAGACGGTGGGCTACACCGAGCTGCCCGAGAACCCGGCCGAGAAGGTCCAGGCCCTGGTCGACAACCTGCGCGAGTCCACCGGCACCGAGTCCGTGGCGGTGATCCGCAAGGAGCTGCAGGAGACCATGGACACCAACGCCATGGTCTACCGCACCGGTGCCACCCTCAAGCAGGCGGTCGAGGACATCGCCGCGCTGCGCGAGCGGTACAAGAACGTCGCGATCCAGGACAAGGGCTTCCGTTACAACACGGACCTGCTGGAGGCCGTCGAGCTGGGCAACCTGCTCGACCTGGCCGAGGTCCTGGCCGTCTCCGCGCTCGCCCGCGAGGAGTCGCGCGGCGGTCACTACCGCGAGGACTTCCCGACCCGTGACGACGTGAAGTTCATGCAGCACACCATGGCGTACCAGGAGGTTGCCGCGGACGGCACCACCTCCATCCGCCTCGACTACAAGCCGGTCGTCACGACCCGCTACCAGCCGATGGAGCGTAAGTACTGATGAGCACTCCGACCGTGGAGAAGCACTCGGCCGCTCTGGACGCGGCCGAGAGCGGGGCCGTCAAGCTGATCACCGTCACTTTCCGGATCCGCCGGTTCAACCCGGAGGAGCACCCGGACCCGGTGTGGGTCGACTACCAGCTGGAGATGGACCCGAAGGAGCGCGTCCTGGACGCGCTCAACAAGATCAAGTGGGAGCAGGACGGCACCCTCACCTACCGCCGTTCCTGCGCCCACGGCATCTGCGGCTCCGACGCGATGCGGATCAACGGCCGCAACCGGCTGGCGTGCAAGACCCTGGTCAAGGACGTCAACCCGGAGAAGCCGATCACGATCGAGGCCATCAAGGGCCTGACGGTCCTCAAGGACCTGATCGTGGACATGGACCCGTTCTTCCAGGCGTACAAGGACGTCATGCCGTTCCTCATCACCAAGGGGAACGACCCGACCCGCGAGCGCCTGCAGTCCGCCGAGGACCGCGAGCGGTTCGACGACACCACCAAGTGCATCCTGTGCGCCGCGTGCACGTCGTCCTGCCCGGTCTTCTGGAACGACGGCCAGTACTTCGGTCCGGCCGCGATCGTCAACGCGCACCGCTTCATCTTCGACTCGCGCGACGAGGGTGCGGAGCAGCGGCTGGAGATCCTGAACGACCGTGAGGGCGTCTGGCGCTGCCGGACCACCTTCAACTGTTCGGAGGCCTGCCCGCGTGGCATCGAGGTCACCAAGGCGATCCAGGAAGTGAAGCGGGCGCTGGTCACCCGTCGCTTCTGATCCCCGCTCCCTGTCGAAGGCCCCGTCCGATCTCACGATCGGACGGGGCCTTCGCGGTACCCGGAGAAGGCTCAGCGCAGCACGCCGAGGTCCTTCGGGGCGGTCCAGCCGCTGTAGGTCACCAGGTGACGGTCTGCGGTGACGGCCCAGAGGTCGGCGGTGCCGTTCCCGTCGAGGTCGCCGGAGCTGCCCAGGGTCGGGTAGGCGTCCACGGTGAAGCCGGTGGCGACCACGCCGGCCGACGGGTCGGCGAGGGCGGAGAAGTCGAGGGTGCCGTCGGCCTTCTTCGGGATCGCGTAGGCGTGCAGTGCCCCGTCGGCCCGCTCACGCGCCCACAGCACGAGACCTCCGGAGGCGTCGGGGCCGGGGGTCACCAGGTCGTAGCCGGCCCAGAGGCCACCGGTGGTGAGTCGCTCGGCGTCGTTGAAGCTCCCTCCGCCGGGGAAGGGCGTGGCCACCCAGAGATCGCCGGCCTGCATCCTGAGCAGGCCCGACCCGGCCGGGCCGGTGGTGCCGATCCGACCGGGCAGCACGAGGTCCTGGACGCCGTCCCAGCCGACCGGGTAGCCCGGCGCGCAGGGGCCGGGGTTGGCGCACCACCGAGGCCAGTCGACGTAGCCGGTGCCGGAGCGGCTGAACTCCCCGGTGCCGTAGACGTTCCGGAGCAGGTAGACGCTGCCGGGCCCGCCGACCTCCCGGACGAGCAGGTCGTCGGCCGTGGAGTAGTTCCGGTCGCGGTGCGACACCCGGTAGTTGTTCCAGTTCTTGACCGACCCCGGGGCGAGGTCGGCCGGCAGGACGGAGGACGGCGTGGTGTCGTTCGCCCGGCCGCTGATGATCTGCAGGTTGCCTGCGGTGTCCGGCAGCAGGATGTCCGGGACGGCGTCCCCGTCCACGTCGCCGACGGCGCTGGGCTTCGGCCGCGGGTCCGAGGGGGCGTAGAAGTGGTAGCCGGTGTTGAAGCTGCTGTTGCCGGCGTTGTCCACCGCCTTGACGTACAGGACGTTGGTGCCCCACTCCCTCACCTTGACGTCGAGCGTGACGGTGCCGCCCGGGCCGGGCTTCACACTGGCGCCGCTGTCGCAGCCGCCGGACATCAGGAGGCTGTCGTTGAGGGCGTACCGGTAGCAGGCCAGGCCCGAGGCCTCGCCCCCGCCGGCGGGGGCCGGGTCGGTACCGCTGATGACGAAGGCGGCGGTCTCTCCCGCGTACTTGCCGGGCGTCTGACCGGAGCCGAGCGGCGGGAAGTCCGCGGAGGAGACGGTGGGCTGGGCGCTGGTCAGGTCCACCTTGAAGTGGCAGTCCGGGGACGCCGCCGAGATCTTGTGGCCCTGGAGGGCGCGGGCGTTCCAGGCGTAGCCGTGGCCGTCCACCAGGCCGGGGACGAGGGTGGTCGCCTCCTTGTTCCAGGCGGAGGCCTCGCGGACGGCGCTGAAGACGGCGGCGCCGTCGGCGGTGAGGTCCCGGACCGAGAAGCGGGCGGAGAGGGTGCCCGCGGTGTCCGAGGCGACGGTCGCCCTGAGCGTCGGGCCGTCGGTGGTCCGCCCGATCCAGCCGGGTGCGGTGGTGGCGTCGCAGGCGTCGGTGACGACGCCCTCGGAAACGTTCCCGGGCCGCGGGGACGCGGTGGTCCCGGTGACCCGGAGGCCGGTCTCGGCCGCGCCGGCGGTCGGCGCGGCGAGCAGACCTGCCGCCACGGCGACGGCAGCCGCCCCGCCGAGCCGACGGAGGTGCGCAGGCTTCATGGAGTACCCCACCCTTGGTGCGATGAAGGACGCGAAAGAAGATTCGATCGCGATCGAGCGGTGGGGATAATTCCAGCCTGCCGGACCGTCAGGCAACCGGGTATCGCGTCAGCCGGCGACCGGCTCCCGCCGGGCGGCGCGCAGGCCGCGGACGCCGACCGCGCCGACGGCGGCGCCGAGTGCGAAGGAGGTCACGGCGAGCAGCAGGTGGATCCAGAAGAAGGCGGTGGGCTGCCCGTGGTCGCCGTCGACGAAGGCCTGGCCGCCGGAGTCCTTCCAGAGGTTCTTGACGAAGGTCGTTGAATGGAAGCCACCTAGGAGAATCGGAAGCTTCCCCGCCGGTCAGCCGAACAGGGGCGGGTCACATACTGGAGGGAACGCCTCCCCTCATGAAGGACATCCCCGTGAAGCTCACCCGCCCCGTCTCCTGGTTCCTCGCAGCATTCGGCGTGTGGTCTTGGGTGATCTGGTCAACCTTCGCCAAGAACCTCTGGAAGGACTCCGGCGGGCAGGCGTTCGTGAACGGCGACCACTCCCAGCCGACTGCCTTCTTCTGGGTCCACCTGCTCCTCGCCATCACCTCGTTCTTCCTCGGTACGGCCGTCGGCGTCATCGGCCTCCGGGGCATTCTCGCGACCCGCCGCGCCGAGAAGTAGGCGGAGTCCTTCGCCAGGAACGGCGGCCCCGCCCATGCGCTTTGGGGCAGCGCAGGGACGGGGCCGTTCTGGCTCAGCCTCGGACCGGCACCGGGGTCTCCGGGCTGTCCAGCCACACCGTGTGGCCGTCCAGGGTCACCGTGAGCCCGAACCGGTCGAAGCCGGGTCGGCCCTGGTCATCCCACCAGCGCCAGGCGGCCTCCACCTCGTCCCATAGGTTCCGGGGGCCGGACTGGTACACCTCGTACTCCGCGCGGTCCCGCTCATAGTCGGCGGAGGCCCACGACCGGGCGTCCCGGCTGTAGAGCCACAGCGTGTACGCGCCGTTGTCGTAGCGCTCCGCCCGCCAGAACGTCCCGGGCACAGCCGCCCCGATGACGAACAGCTCGAACCACCCACCTGTGTCTGGAGGGGCCAGGGCGGTGGTACTTCTCTCGGCGTCGGCAGGCCATTCCTGACCACGTAGGTAGTCCTCGAAGGGCGGCCGGTCGGTGCGCTGCTGGCGCAGCCGCATGAACGCCGAACTCCGGGTGAACCTGCCGCTCGCGCTGGTCCCGTCGTCGTTCACGGTCAGCCGGACGATCTGCTCGCCGCCGTACTCGGTGCCAAACGGGGCGAGGATGGCCCCGCCGGGCGCCGTCTGTTCCAGCCACGCCGGAGGGATCTCCAGCAAGGAGCACGTGGCGATGATCCGATCGTAGGGAGCGCCCTCCGGCCAGCCCTGCCGTCCGTCGCCCTCGATCACAGTCGGCTCAAGTCCGGCCCGATCAAGGTTCTCCCGTGCGCCACGGATAACGTCCGCGTCGTACTCGACGGTGACCACGTTGGGGCTGCCCAGGCGGTGGGCCAGCAGGCCCGCGTTCCACCCCGTGCCGGCTCCGACCTCCAGCACCCTGTCACCGGGGCGCACGTCGAGATCTCGGAGCATCGAGAACACCATCGTGGGCATGGAGTTGGATGAACTGGGGGTGGTACCGAGCCCGTCACCCGCGTGGTCCCCGTCGTCCCACTGCGTGGTCAGCGGGATGTCCGAGTAGACCGCCCTTCGCCACGCTTCGGGGTCCTGCGACCGGCGCACCACGGGGTTCTGCTTCGTGCCGTCCGCGATGCCCGGCCAGATGCGATCCGGGACGAACAGCTCACGGGGCACGGCCCTGAAGGACGGAAGCCAGTCCGAGGAAAGCGCGCCGCTGGCCACCAGCGCGGAGGCGAGCCCCTGAGGGCCCGCCTCCTTGCGCGTCTCGCCGGTCACTTGCCGCCCGCCGGGGACGAGCCGTCCGAGGTGTTGCCGCCCTCGTCGGACCCGCCACCCCCGTGCCCGGAGCCCTTGTTGCTGTCGTCCTGCTGCTTGCCACCCTTGCCGTCGCCGGTGCCGCCGCCGTGCTTCCCCATCTCAGTACCTCCGTGCCGTTGGGCCCAACCGGCGCTCGCCCGCCGGGTCGTACGACCCGTCCCGGCCGATTCCTTCCCCAGGTGACCAGGACGGGGGTCTTCTGGGCGCGTCAGCGCCTCGGGTGGTTCGCCTCACGGACCCGGGCCAGCAGCACCGCCCGGCGCTGCCGCTCCTCCGGCGTCAGGGACGCAGCAGAGTGTTCCTCCAGAGTGAGAACCGGGCGGGGCCCGGCAGGCCGCTCTCGGGGCCAAGGATGGGCCATGATCCAAGCGAACGGGTCTACGGGCTCTGAGCCCTCCGTGGGGCCCTCAGGGGGCACCTGAACGCCGTCCCGGTCATCATCCGGGTCTGCCTCCTGGTTCAAGCACTCCCAGTCGCCTGCGTGCTGCTGCCGCCACCGGCCCAGGTGTCTGGCAATGGTCGGGTTCTTGTCGGCCGGGTACTGCGCTTCGATCTCGTCGAAGTAGGCACACCCCGGGCACTCTGTGCTGACGGCCCGCGCGGGGGCTTCAGGAAGCATCCTCACGGCGCACACCCCTTGGTGCACTCCGCAATGTGCTTGTCCCGGGGCTTCTGAATGTCGCGCATGGCATCCATGTCCTGAAGCTCTGCGGGGGCCTCAGCGAACACGGCGGCCATGCGAGCGAACGACCGGCCCACCGGGCACACTGCGGGGGCTTCAGAGGCCACCCCCGGCCGCATCACGAGGCCCCCTTGTCGGGACAGTTGTCCGTGCCGCAGGTGCAGGCGGGCCACTCCCGCAGGATGTCGCCAACCGTCACCCGGGCCGACACCTCAGCGTCGTAGTCGTCAAGCGGGTTGAAGGTCCCCTTCGCTTGGCGACGCGCCGCCCTGTACTCAGGCAGCGTGCTTCCGCTACCCGTCTTGGCCGTCATTGGTCGCTCCTCCCGCCGAGTTGCCCCCAAGATCCGGCAACCGCCCGGGACGGTGAAACCTCGCGCAAAGGACACTTCTGAACGTCCCTCGCGCGATAGAACGTCCCTAGCAAAGGACCGGTGCCTGCGGGGAGACAAGCGAGATGCCGAACGAGAGACTGAAGAGCGTCATGGTGTCGGGTGGTTGGACATGTGCCGCCCTCGCCGAGAAGGCCGGCGTGGACACCAAGTCGGTTGAGCGGTGGGCCAACCAAAGCAGGACGCCCCGGTTAGGGACAGCGCGTCTGGCGGCCGAAGCCCTGGGAGTAGACATGTTCGCACTGTGGCCGAGCCTGCGGCAGCCACGAGCCGCACGGGCGATAAGCCCCGAGCTCGTGGCGCTGTACGAGCAGCGGGCTGACTTGCCGGTGTCCGTCTTCGTTGATCTGCTCGGTAAGGCTGCTGAACGCATTGACGTGTTGGTCTACGCTGCCGTGTTCCTCCACGAGGCGTACCCCAGGCTCAACGATCTCCTTCGCGAGCGTGCCGCCGATGGCTGCGTGGTCCGCATCGCCCTCGGTGACGCCGAGAGCGAGAACGTAAGACAGCGCGGCGAAGAGGAGAGGTTCGGCCACGGCATCGAGTCCCGATGCCGCCTCGCACTGATGCACTACCGCCCACTCATCGGCACTCCCGGTATCGAGATCCGCACCCATGGGACCACGCTCTACAACAGCCTGTACCGGGCAGACGATCACCTTCTCGTGAATGCCCACGTCTGGGGCGTGAACGCCTTCGGTGCTCCGGTCTGGCATCTCCGACGGACGGGTGCGGGCACGATGTTCGACACCTACGCTTCGAGCTTCGATGCGGTGTGGAGCGCATCACAACCAGTCGAGGAGAGCTGAGACATGGCACGGACCGAGTACTACGACGACCCCAACGCGCCCAAGCCAAACCGGCTGGTGGTCGCGGCTTCCGCCGTTGTCACGGATGAGGCTGGACGCATCCTGCTCCAACGACGTACTGACAACGGACTGTATGCCCTGCCTGGCGGAGCGATGGATCTTGGCGAGTCCCTTCCGGACACTGCGGTGCGAGAGGTTCGCGAGGAGACCGGGTTCGATGTAGAGATCACGGGACTGGTCGGTACCTACACAGACCCTCGGCATGTCATCGCCTATTCGGATGGCGAGGTTCGACAACAGTTCAACGTCTGCTTCACGGCCCGAATCACGGGCGGTGAACTGCGCATCTCTGACGAGTCCACAGACCTTCGGTTCGTCGCGCCTGAAGGCATCGGTGATCTACCGATGCACCACACACAGCGCCTTCGACTCCGACACTTTCTAGACGGCAGGACCACGCCGCACCTCGGCTAGTGGAAGCTCCTGGGGCCACGTCCCAACCGTACGATCCACTGTGAGCAGGAACGCAGTGCCCAGTCAGCCGCCCACCCCCTCTAACGCTCTTTGGCCTCGCGATACAGCGTGCTGAAGGTCGTACTGAACAGGTCCTCAGTGATGCCTAGCTGGCCGTGGAGCGGGCCCACAACCTCAGCGAGACGCTTGTCCGTCTACACGAACAGGGCATCGTCGGACTCAAGTTTTGCGATCATGCCGTTTCGGCCCGTGTACGAGCAGAACTCTTCTGCGTGATCGCGCCAGAAGGCATGGGCGAGATGGTTGCGGCGAGTCCGGCACTCGTTGAGGTCGTCGATAAGCTGCTGATCAGCGGCTGTCTGCCGACTGACGTGGGTGATCAGCTTCTCCATGGTCTTCTTGAAGCCCTGCACCCAGGGGTCGCGGATCAGAACCTCAGCCTGCTCTCAGGCTTCGATGATCTTTGTTACAGCGAGCGCGTTGACGAGCCCGTGCCCCAGAACCTCGGCGTGATACATCGCTAGGCCGTAGTGCGCGAACGTGGTCTTCACGTGCTCGTCCTCGTCGTCACCGTCGGGGAACTGAAGCGTCGGCACCCAAATCTCACTCATGGGCGCCAGTATGCTGGCCAAGCAGCCCAACTGTCAGACGAATTAGTTCAGTTGATGTGCACCTACCCTTGCCCTCCTCTCCGGTTTCCGGCGTCGTCGGCGGGCCCCTTACGCCGACCAACAATTTGGCCTGGCATGAGAACGCAAAGAAGCCCCCGCCCGCCCCTGTGAGGAGTCAGACGGGGGCAAGAGGCGAATCAGCGGTCCCGGTAGGGCCTCCGGTGCCAGACACCGCAAGCGTCTGGCCACAGGCCGACGGTGACGGGCGGAAGGCACCTGCGGGCGTCGTGCGGGCCAGTGCGGTGGGCGTCACCAGCGCGCGTGCTGCCGAACGTCTCGCAACAGGCCGCGCAGTGTTGGGCGCGCCGGCCGGACCACTCCCGGCCGCATGCCGGGTGGGTGATCTTCAAGGACACCTCTCGTCGGTTTCGAAACTGGAATCTGAGCGCTTTGGATGGGCGGGTTGGTCCATCTGTCCAACCCCCACCTGAAAAGCCGTCCACGGTCCGCTGTGGCAGCGATTTAAGGGTGTTCTGGTGGTTAGCCTCCCTCGCGTGCGCGCACCCACGCGCACCCGCATGTGCACACCCGCGCATGGCCCTGCTGCTTCTGTGTGACGAAATGGGTCTGACTAGGCATTTCACAAAGAAGACTGCTCTACCCGAAAGTCCCAGACCGGTACAGAGGCCGATTCCTGCTAAGTCTCTGCGGGGAAGGAACCCCGGGGAGGGGGTCATGCCCCAGGGGGTGCGCCCCTACTAATGGCGCACCAATTCAGAATGCTTAGGCTCCAGGCGACGCGAGTCCCGGCAGATCCGGCGCAGCTCTTCATTAGCCGCAACCGGCCGATTAAGGGCTCGATAGATCACACGATGGGCAAGTTCCTTCTTGGTATGGCCATGCGCGCCGTATCGCACAACTGCCCGACCGCCCCGGTCCAGTCTTTCCGAAATGAGGCAGCCAGTTTCGGCGCTGCGGATCACGTGACCCAGCGCCTTGAGTGCAACGTCCCGATCAGTCAGAACGTAGCTCATCGATTCCACGGCTCCATATCACTGACGGGAGAGGACGGGCCGGCCGCCGGGTCGAATTCGGCGTCCGGGTCCGCCTTCGGGTCGAGGCGACCGGGAAGGGCACCATATGCATTGCCGTTAAACTCCAGCCGATCGGTCAGAATTCGATCCAGCGCAATTCGGTCGCCGTTCCAATTGATGCCCCCGCGCGGTGCCATGTAGCGCCACTGCTGCCCGTTCCCGTTCCACGGATGGCCCAGGTCCGCGTCAAGGTCCTCCACGGTTTCCGCCAGGGTGACCAACTCATCCATGAGACAGGCCAGTTGAGTTGCCGCGACCACGGCAGCGGCGCGCTTCTCCTCGGCCAGGCCGGTGACGTCAGAGCGCCAGTCAGCGCGCACGGAGATAGCCGCAGCACGGACCGCCGAAGCGGCCTCGGCGGCAAGCTCATAGGCCGCCGTCTGGACGCGCTGAGCCTCCGCAAGGCGGCTCTCCAGCAGGCCACGGTTGGTCGACTTGGGAAGCGGCTTACCCTGTGCAAGGGCCACCTTGACAGCGAGCTGATCCCTGCCCTCCACCTTGGCGAGGTCAGCCTCGGCAAAAGAAACGGCGTCGTCGGATTCCGCGCGCTTGCGCAGAATTTCTTCAAATTTATCGAGAGCGTTCTTCACGCTTTCCGGCGTGCACGTATACGTGTAGCGCGGGACCTCCCGAGACGCCTGGTCGTACAGCGCGTTGAGTCGAGTGATTCGGGCGTCGGGCGAAATGTAAGACATTGATATGGCTCCTTGTCGGCAGGAATTCAGAGAGAAGCGGCTTAGCGGTGCAGTTCTAGGCCGCCATTCGCCGCCGGAGGATTAGAGCGGCGAGCTTTACCGGATCGATTTCTCCATTCCCGGGATCGTGCTCGGCAGCGCCGCCACCCCTGACGAGTGGCGTAGGCGTAATTTTGAGGGGCGAACGGAAGTGCTCGGCGAGCTTTCGAGCGTCCGCCGTGATTTCCTCGGCATTCGAGCCCGTAAGGCGGTCGCGCCATGTCTCAGGGATGGAGAACTTGGCGCCAATCTGCTGGCACAGCGCGGAGAGGTCGGCGGCCGGCTGCGGGGTCACATTTCCGTGGGTAGGCGCATTGGCGGCCTTCTTCGCCTCTACTGCGGCGCGGGCGTTGTTGATGTGCTTGGCGATTTCGGATCGTCGGTCCACAGGCCGGCCCCTAGTCGAATTTGGGTACAAAAATGGCCCCGCATCACGGGCGCTGCACATCCATCGGTCACCGACCTGACCGTTGGGAAAGCAGCATCCGTAACACGGGCCTATCGACAAGAGACGGATCTCTGTCGGCGGGTCCGGCAAGAAGGCCGTAGGGCCTCTGCCGGGGTTCACTATTCAGTTGATCAATTGTTGGGGCGCGTCGGTACGAGTGTCGAGCCTCTCGGCTTCCCCCGTAAGAGGGATCTAGATGCACTTAGGGTGGATGTGGGGACCCCTACATTTCTACATTTCTACATTCGCGCAGGTCAGACACTCGCTGTGCGATCTTGCCAAGAGGCAAACTACATTCAGTCGTCGCACCTCGGTGACACAAAGGTGGCCCGGACCACAGAGACTCAATCTCTGCAATCCGGGCCGGTTCCGGCGAATCGTCAGATGACCACCAGCGGGCGCTTGTTCCCCATAATGTGCGCCAGCTCTTCGGGTGCGGGTGTCGGTCGCCAATCCAGGGTGACGCGGTCGGCAACAGGGATTACGGACCGGTCAGCGCGCCGCCCAGGGCCAACGGCTACGCCGGAGAGGAACAAATCGAGGAACTGCCGACGCTTGATGACGTCCCATCCTGCCCACGGGGACTCCGGTCCCAGCGGGTCAGATTCAGCAGCAAACCACTCCGCCGGGATCTGCACCGCATTCGCCGACTTATCGTTCAGTTGTCGAAGGCGCTCAAAGCACGTCTCCTCGTATTCCAGGTATTGGAGCATGGTTCCCTGGAATGCCGCCGCTCCACGCTCCCCCTTGTAGACGCCTGCCTTCCGGTCCGCATAAAGATCCGTGATGGATTGCTGGACGTGGTCAAGGTGCGCCTGCGTTTCGGCCCGTTCGTCCTCGACTCCGGCAAGGTCCTGCTGCTCTGCAAACCGTACGGCAGCTGCCACAAGCCATGCCTGGTCTTCCGGGTCGGAGAGATCGGCATTGCTGATCTTTGCCCACACCCGGCGGGCCACGAAGTCGTCAAGGTGGGTGATCTGCACGGAAAGGCCGCCATGCCCAATCGGGTTTGCGCACATGTAGTACCGCCCGCTCTTGCCCATCGAGCCCTCACACTTGGCGCAGCGGGAGAACTTCCACCCCGAAAGCAGCTCCGGCACGCTGTTCTCGTACTGCCGCTCAGCAAGGCCGCGCTGACCGATTTTCTCCTGAAGCTCTAGCCATGTCTGGCCGGGGATGATGCCCTTGTGTGGCGCAAGAGGAGCCCCTGACCCGTCCCGGGCAATGACGTTGGTCAGTGTACCCTTGGGGCCCTTTGGGAGACGTGCGGAGGCGAACCCTCCGATACAGGGATGCGTGAGGATGTGACGCACGGTCTGCGCCCGCCAAATGATCCCAGTCCGCTGCCTGCCAGGGAATCCGCGTTCCAGGACGGCCTTCTTGCGTGCTTCGGTGTTGCGCTGCGCCGTGGTGCCCGGGGCGGGTACGCCTTCCTGGTTCATGGTTGCCGCAATACGGTTGTAGGCGTACCCCTTGAACGCCAGGCCAACCAGTTTCCGGACCACCTCGGCGTAGGCCATTCCCGCTCCCTCCCAATGATCCTCATTGGGCTCAAGCGTGGTGACGGTGAGCTTTCCGATCATCTCGCGGCGGGCCTTCATCCCGAAAGGTGGGGTGGAGGAGTGGCGTCCACCGACGGCTTGAATCTCGTCCTTTGCGCCGGCGGTGCGGGCCGCCTTGATATCGGAGTCCTGCTTGGCCAGCGCAGCGATGAGCGCAAAAACTGCCTCACCGACAGGATTGCTGGTGTCAAGGAACGGCTCCTGAACGCTGACAAGTCGCACGCCGTACTCGCGCAGCTTCTTGTCAATCGTCATGGCTTCGTAAGCGCCTTGCCGGGTCAGGCGCGAAAGCTCATTGACAACAATGACGTCCAATTCCCCGCGTTCGACGGAGAGCATCATTTCTTCGAAGTCCGGCCGGACAACCTTCGGGTCCCACCCCGACTTGCCCACATCCTTGTACTCCCGGACCACCTGCCACTTGCTGGTGGCGCGTGCGGCCACCAGGGCGTGACCGGCGCTCAGCTGTGCCTCGGGCGACGCCTCGGAGGCGTCCGGCCGCTTGCTGGACTGACGGGCGTACAGCCCGACCCGGACGACGTCTAGCTGGTCCGAGGGGATGCCCGGAGCGAGGAAGGTTGCCATGCTCTGAGCTTGCCGCACCGTCTGACCTGCGCTTTCCGCTTTGCCGAAGCTTTGCTAGGTACCTTCTCATCAAAGGCGGTCCAGATGATCATGGACCAGACGCCGAAGGCGGTCAGGAACCAGGAGGTGCGGCGACTGAGCTTCATGGGGCGTTCCTCGGCGGGGCGGCGGGGCGACGCGGTGAAGGCGGCGGAGCGGTGAAGACGACGTGCCTCCCCAGTATGCGCGGGCGGCCGTTCGGAGTACGGCGGGCCCCTCCTGCGGCGGAGGACGACGGAGTGGCGGACGGCGGGGGCCTGCACTGGGTACCGTCTGCTGGTGCCCACTTGCTCGAAGCTCGCACGTGTGATCGCCGCGCCCGTCGCGGCCCTTCCGCTCCTCCTCGCCGCCCCGGTGGCCGTCGCGGCCCCGAACGAACCACCGCCGCCGGCCGCGGTCGGCGGCGAACGGCTGGGCCTCCCCGGGGTCCAGGTGGCGCCACTGGCCGGCGCCCCGGCCCTGCCGGGCGATCTCACCGGGCAGTCCTGGATAGTCGCCGACGCGGTGTCCGGCGAGGTGCTGGCGGCCAGCAACCCGCATCTGCGGCTGGCCCCGGCCTCCACCCTCAAGATCCTCTTCGCCGACACCGTGCTGCCCAAGTTCGACCGCAACGCCGTGCACAAGGTCGCGGACGCGGAGATCCAGGGGATCGGCGCCGGCAGCTCCCTGGTCGGCATCAAGGAGGACCTGGAGTACCGGGTCGAGGACCTCTGGCGCGGGGTCTTCCTCAGCTCCGGCAACGACGCGGTGCACGTCCTCGCGCACATGAACGGCGGCGTCCAGCAGACCGTCGCCGAGATGCAGGCCCGGGCGGAGGCGCTCCAGGCCCGGGACACCCGGGTGGTCTCGCCGGACGGCTACGACTCGGAGGGCCAGGTCTCCTCGGCCTACGACCTGACCCTGTTCGCCCGCGCCGGGCTGCGCAACCCCGACTTCCGCGGGTACTGCGCCACCCGCGACATGCTGTTCCCCGGCGCGGTGGACAAGAACACCGGGCAGCGCGGCAGCTTCGGGATCGCCAACACCAACCGGCTGCTCGGCAAGTACCCCGGCCTGATCGGCGTGAAGAACGGTTTCACCACCAACGCCGGCTCCACCTTCGTCGGCGCCGCCGAGCGGGACGGCCGCACCCTGCTGGTGACGGTCATGCACCCGACCTCGTACCAGAAGGTCTACGACGAGACGGCGGCGCTGCTGGACTGGGGCTTCGCCGCGGCCGGCAAGGTCAGCCCGGTCGGGAAGCTGGTCGAGGAGGGCGAGACCGCCGCACCGGTCCCGACCGGCCAGGCGGGCGGCGCCGCCGGCGCACCCGCACCGCCGCCGCACCCCTCGCCGGCCGCCACGACCACCGCCGCGGACACGGCATCCGCCGCGCACACTGGCGGCGACGGCGACGGGCTCGGCCCGGTCGGCTGGATCGCCGTCGCGCTCGCCCTCACCTCGGGCGGCGCCGCCGGGCTGCTGCTGCTCAACCGGCGGCGCGCCGCCGGCGGCTGAAACCCGTGACGGGGCCCGGTCTCACGTCCGGGGCCGGGCCTCCGTCGCGCCGCCGTCCGCTTCGCCCCCGGGGCCGCTCTCACGCCCGCCGTCCGTGCCGCCGTCCGCAGCGTCTCCGGCCGGGGTCTCCGCTCCGGCCTTCGTCGCTCCGGCCTTCGTCGCTCCGGCTTTCGCTCCTGGCTTCGCGGGGTCGGCGGCCTGGTCGACGGCCTCGTCGGCGGCCTCGACCATCGCGCGGGCCCGCTCGCGGACCCGGTCCCGGGCGGCCTCCGGGTCGGCCGTCGCCGTCCAGGCCACGCAGTACATCAGCAGCCGGCAGACGAAGTTGATCCAGAGCAGCAGTGCCACCGGCACCCCGAAGGCGCCGTAGAGGCTCTTCCCCGCGACCGAGCCGAGGTAGGAGGAGAGCAGGATCTTCAGCAGCTCGAAGCCGACCGCACCGATCAGCGCCCCCTGCAGCACGACCCGCCGGCGCTGCCCGCCGATCCGCGCGAACGGCGCCAGCAGGTAGGCGAAGAGCAGCATCGCCGAGGCGACCGCGACCAGCAGGCCCACGCCGGTGAGCAGGTAGCCGCCGGGCCCGCCGCGGCCCAGGCCGATCCAGTCGGCGATCCGGCCGGCCAGCGTCGTCCCCGCGGCCGAGGCCCCCAGCGAGAACAGCGAGACCACGCCCAGGCCGCCCAGCACCAGGCAGTCCCAGCCCTTGCGCAGCAGCGGGTTGCCCTCCTCGTCGGGCAGCTGCCACACGTCCCGGATCGAGGTGCGCATGGTGTCCACCCAGCCGAGCCCGGAGAGCAGCAGGAGGACGCCGCTGACCAGCCCGACCGCGCCGGCGTTGGCCACCAGGGAGGGCAGGTTGAGCGCGTCCGAGATGCCGGGCAGCTGCTCGGAGATGCGGTCCTGGATGTCCTGGACGCGGGCGTCGCTGAGGGTGGCGACGGCGATCGCCAGCGCCACCGTGAGCAGCGGGAAGAGCGCGAGGAAGCCGAAGAAGGTGACCGCGCCGGCCAGCCGGTTGCCGCGGACGGCGGTGAAGTGTTCGTAGGCACGGTACGGGCGGCTGTGCAGCACCCGTGCCACGAGCGGGCCGATCACCGGAAGGCGGGTCAGGAAGTCCACCCGTCCGGTTATACCGGCAGGTCGCCCGAATGGCCGTCAGACTCCCCGGCGCACCGGCAGGTCCGCCGACCCGCTCCGCGGGCGGAGCGTCAGCGCCGCACCAGCCGGCGGGCCCGGGCCAGCGCGCGGACCGCCTGGTAGGGGGTGTACCGGCCCTGGGCGAGCAGCTCGGTCCGGATCCCGGCCACCCCGGCGGGCGGGCGGTAGCCGGCCGGGCGGAGCCGGGCGCAGTGCGCGGCAGCGCGGCGGAAGAACTCGCGGCGGTCGCCGGGCGGGACCCGGCCGGGCCGGGAGACCACGGTGTTGAGGTGGTGCAGCATCCGGCCGTAGACCACCGGGCGCCAGTGGTCCAGCCCGGGGCGGCCGTCCAGGAAGGCGAAGACCAGGTCGTACTGGGCGAAGACGTCGAAGTGCCGGCGGCTCGCGGTGGCCAGGATGTTGCCGCCCTCCTGGCGCTGGCGGTAGTGCACGCCGACCCGGTCGAGCAGCGTGATGCTCCGCGCGGCGAGCAGCGCCGGGTACGTCCAGGGGGTGTCCTCGTAGTAGCCGGCCGGGAAGGCGAGGCCCTGCGCGGTGACGAAGTCGCGCCGGTAGGCCTTGTTCCAGACCACCTGGAGCAGGTCGAGGAGGTCCGGGCGGGCGGCGAGGTCGAAGACGGCCGGGGAGGCCGCGCCGAAGACGTGCGAGGAGGCGGCCCGGGTGATCCGGCCGTCGGCGTAGGTGCGGGCGTAGTCGTAGACGAGGACGTCCGGGTCGCCGCCGGCCGCGAGCCGGTCGTCGACGGCCTTGAGCAGGCCGGGGGTCATCGTGTCGTCGCTGTCCAGGAAGACCACGTAGTCGCCGGTGGCGACGTCGAGGCCGGCGTTGCGGGCCCGGCCGAGGCCGACGTTCTCCGGCAGGTGCAGCACCCGGACCCGCGGGTCGCGGACGGCGGCCGCGTCGAGCAGCGCGCCGCAGCCGTCCGGGGAGCGGTCGTCCACCGCGATCAGTTCGAGGTCCGGACCACCCTGGCCGAGCACCGAGTCGAGGCACTCGACGAGGTACTCCTCGACCTTGTGGACCGGAACGATCACGCTGAAGCGGGGCATGGGCACAGGGTAGTGGCCGGCGGACCACGGTTGCCCGGGGGCCCCTTGGGCCGGACGGTAGGATCGACAGGCACGTACGCACCGATTCAAAGTGCGGTCAGACCCCGAACGGGCTGCCACGCTCCTTCCCGAGAAAGGCCTGCGTAGCCGATGGCTCCCCGCCTCTCCATCGTCGTCCCGATCTACAACGTCGAGCGCTACCTCGTGGAGTGTCTCGACTCGATCGCCGCCCAGACGTTCACCGACTTCGAGTGCGTCATGGTCGACGACGGTTCGAAGGACACCAGCGCCGCACTCGCCGAGGCCTACGCCGCCGAGGACTCGCGGTTCCGCCTGGTGCGTCAGGTCAACAAGGGCCTCGGCGCGGCCCGCAACACGGGTATCCGGCACATCGACCCGGACTCCGAGTTCCTCTGCTTCGTCGACAGCGACGACTCGATGCCGCCGAGCGCGTACGAGCTGATGATCAACACGCTCGACGAGACCGGCTCGGACTTCGCCACCGGCAACGTGCTGCGGTTCCGCGCGATCGGCTACTACCAGTCCGGCGGCCACAGCCGCCCGTTCGCGAAGACCGTGCTCAAGACGCACATCACCGAGATCCCCTCGCTGGTCACCGACCGCACCGCGTGGAACAAGGTGTACCGCCGCTCCTTCTTCGACGCGGCGGGCATCCTCTACCCCGAGGGCATCCTGTACGAGGACGCGCCGGTCAGCGTGCCGCACCACTACCTCGCCAAGAGCGTGGACGTGCTCTCCGAGCCGATCTACCACTGGCGCGAGCGCGAGGTCGGCGAGATGTCGATCACGCAGATGCGCACCAACCCGAAGGGCCTGATCGACCGTGTCACCTCGGTCGAGCTGGTCCGCGGCTGGCTGAAGAAGCAGACCGAGCCGCGCTTCGCCGAGTACCTGCGCACCTACGACGAGAACACCCTCGTCGAGGAGCTCCCGATGTTCTTCTGGTCCGTCGTGGACGGCGACAAGGAGTACCGGGACGCCTACGTGAAGTGCGTCAGCCGCCTCCTCCGGTCGATCGGCCCGGACCCGGTGAAGAAGCTCCGGGCGCCGCTGCGCCTGAAGTACCACCTGACCCTCCAGGGCCGGGTCGACGAGTTCGTCGAGCAGATCAAGTACGAGGGCGAGAGCAACGGCGGCGTCGTCGCCAAGGGCCTGCTGCGCCCGTACGCCGACTACCCGTTCCTGCGCGGCGGCCGCAAGAGCGTGCCGTCGAACCTGCTGAGCCTGCGCAACTCCACCGTCATCCGCAGCCGGCTCTACGGGTCGGCGTGGGAGGGCGGCCGGCTGCGGCTGACCGGGCACGCCTACCCGGAGCAGTTGGGCGCCGCCAACAAGCTCGACATGGTCCGCACGCTGGTGCTGCGCGAGACCAAGGGCCGCCGGGTCGTCGCCGTGCCGATGAAGACCCAGTACAGCCCCGAGGCCACCGCCACCAACCACCACGACCTGTACAACTGCGACTGGGCCGGCTTCACCGTCGCCCTCGACCCGGCGAAGCTCAAGCACCGGGGCCAGTGGAAGGACGGCAACTGGCGCGTCCTGGTGGCCGGCGCCGGCAAGGGCGGCGTCTACAAGGGCCGCATCTGGGCCGGCTGGGCGGACACCGCGCTGTACCTGCCCTCGCACTGGGTCGAGCCGGACGTCCGGATCGTGCCGTTCGTCCGCGACGGCAGCGTCTACGTCAGGGTCGAGAACGTCCAGGTCCGGGTGACCGGGCTGGCCGCGCACGGCAACACGGTCGAGATCTCCGGCGCCGCCCGCGCCGGCGTCCGGCTGGCCGGGGCGCGGCTGCGGCTGACCCACGTGGAGTCCGAGCGCGAGCTGTTCTTCCCGCTCTCGCAGGGCACCCCGGTCGGCACGCTCCAGCCGTTCCACATCTCCTTCCCGACGGCCGAGCTGACCGCCGTCCGCGAGGCCTGGGCGAAGCTGGACCCGATCGCCGAGGAGCGCGCCCGCGACCGCTGGGACGCCTCCCTGGAGCTGGCCAACGGCCTCAGCGTCCCGATCGCCCTGGACGACCGCAACGCCCCGGAGCAGCTCAACGTGCTGCTGAACCCCGAGGCCCCGGTCGCGGCGCAGCGCACGCTGTACTCCAAGCCCTCCCCCGGCGGTTACCTGCAGCTCTCCGACCAGCTGCTGCAGCCGGTGGTCCACGAGATCACCTCGCGCGGCGCGGACGGTTTCCTGCTCAGCGGCACCTTCCCGCTGCCCGGCAACCATCACTGGGAGCTGCTGGTCCGCCACCACTGGGGCGAGGAGCAGCACGTCTACCCGGTGGAGATCTCGGACGGCCGCTTCCGGACCGCGCTGCCGGCCGTGCCGACGGCCTCGTTCGCGGGCAACGCGCCGCTCGCGCAGGGCGGCTGGAACATCTCGTTCCGCCCGGCCGGCGTCGTCTACAACCCGGACATGAGCTCGTACGCGCTGATCGCGCCCGAGTGCTTCGGCTCGCTGCCGCTGGAGGTGGAGGCCCGCGGGAAGCGGATCGTGCTGGAGCGCCGCCACCACGACGGCCTGCAGCTGGAGTCGGAGAACATACTGCTTCCGGAGGAGCGCAGCGGCTGGCGCCAGCGCCAGCTGCGGAAGGTCGACTACCCGGCCGCCCGCCGGGCGCCGCTGCGCGACACGGTGCTGTACAACGTGGCGCTCGGCGGGCTCTACGCGGACTCGCCGCGGGCGATCCACGAGGAGCTGGTCCGCCGCGGCCTGCCGCTGGAGCACCTGTGGGGCAGTGACGACCTCCAGGCCGACCTGCCGCAGACGGCCGGCGCGGTCCGGCTCTGGAGCCCCGAGTGGTTCGAGACGCTGGCCACCGCGAAGTACATCGTGACCAGCGCGCACCTGCCGGACTTCTTCGTCCGCCGGCCCGGGCAGATCGTGCTGCAGACCTGGCACGGCACCCCGCTGAAGAACATCGGCCACGACTTCGAGAAGGTCTGGTTCACCGACGCGCACTACCTGAAGGGCCTCGCCAAGGAGGTCCCGAACTGGAACCTGCTGGTCGCGGGGAGCACCTGGGCGGCTCCGGTGCTGCGTCGCGCGTTCGACTTCAAGGGCGAGATCCTGGAGAGCGGTCTGCCGCGCAACGACCTGTTCTTCTCCCCCGACCGGGAGAAGACCGCCGAGCAGGTGCGCGAGCGGCTCGGCCTGCCCGAGGGCAAGAAGGTCGTGCTGTACGCGCCCACCTGGCGCGAGGACCGCCGCCGCCACTACGGCGGTTACCAGCTGAACCTGCAGCTGGACCTGGAGGCGGCGCAGGCCGCGCTGGCCGACGACCAGGTGCTGCTGGTCCGCCGGCACTCCAACGTGCGCGAGCCGATCCCGGGCGCCGGCAACGGCTACGTCTGGGACGTCAGCAGCTACCCGGACACCGCCGAGCTGCTGCTGGTCGCCGACGTGCTGGTGACGGACTACTCGGCGTCGGTCTTCGATTTCGCGGCGACCGGCAAGCCGATCCTGTTCTTCACCTACGACCTGGCGCACTACCGCGACAACCTGCGCGGGTTCTCGCTGCCGCTGGAGAAGGAGGCGCCCGGCCCGCTGCTGGCCACCTCCGAGGAGCTGGTCGCCGCGCTGGGCCGGGTGGACGAGGTGGCCGCGGAGAACGCCGACCGGTACGCGGCGTTCCGCGAGAAGTACTGCGACCTGGACGACGGCCAGGCCGCCGCCCGGGTGGTGGACGCGATGCTGAGCCGCGAGGCGTAGCCGCCGCGGTCCACGGAAAAGGGCGCCCGACGCGATGTTCGCGTCAGGCGCCCTTTTCCGTGGGCACCGTCGAGAACGCATTCTCCGAGAGAACTCCCAGGCAATATTCAGGTAAACATTTAATTGACTTCAGGAATCATTTCCCGGTAACTTCGCGATTTCTTGCCGAGAAAGGTTCGTGGAAGATGACTGTCCTCACCCGGCTCGTCCTCCCGCACGCCGCACCCCGCTCCGGCGAACCGTCACCCGGGGGCGACGAGGACGCCGCCTTCGGGCTGCTGCGCGCCCGCTGGACCGCCCGGGGCCTCGAACTCACCGGCTACGCCCGCCCGGACGACCGGGACACCGCCCGCCCCGGCTCGGCCTGGACCTGGCTCACCCTGCGTCGCGACGACCACGAACCGCCCCTCCACCTCCCCACCCGGCCGCGCCGCATTCCCGAGATCACCGACGACGCCGCCCACCCCGACCACAACAACGACTGGGCCGGCTTCACCGCCCTGGTCGAACCCCGCCGGCTCCGCCCCGGCGACGACTGGCTGCTCGGCGACTGGACCGTCGAGGCCACCCTCTTCACCCGCCCCCGCCCCACCCGGCTGCGCCGGCAGTACGGCGCCCTCGGCGCCCACTGGTGCGGCTCCGGCGAGTACCCGCCGGCCCGCTGGGTCGACCACGACGTCCGCCTCCAGCCGCACTTCGCCGACGGCCGGCTGAGCCTGCGGCTGGAACGCCCCGGCGCCCGCCTCACCGGCGCCGACCCGGCGGCGGACGGGCTGCGGCTGCGCGGCGCCACCACCGCCCCCTGCCCGGCCGGCACCGTGCTGCGACTGCGCCACCGCGAGAGCGGCGCCGTCCTGATCCACCCGGTCACCACCTCCGGGCGGTCCCTCGCCGTCCACCTGCCGTACCGGCCGTTCACCGCCGACGGGCGCGGCGGCCAGGAGCCGGAGCACTGGGAACCGGAGCTGCTCCGCCCCGACGGCTCCGCCGGACCACTCGTCCTCGACGAGCGCCACGGCCCGGTCGCCGGCCAGCACCGGCTGCCCGGCACCGACGACCGGGCGCTCTACCTCAAGCACCTCGCCGACGGCCGGCTCCAGCTCTGCGTCCAGCCCGCCGCCGGCTACGTCGAACGGCTCGCCGTCCGGAGCGGCGGCTTCGAGCTCACCGGCCACTGCCCCGCCCCCGGACCGCTGGAACTGGTGCTGCGGCACAGCGGCACCGGCAGCGAGATCCGCCGGCCGGTCGACCTCGGCCCCGACCACCGGTTCCTGGTCCGGCTGCCTGCCACCCGCACCGGCTCCGACGGCACCGAACTGCCGCTGCGCAAGGGGCTCTGGGAGGCTGCCCTCCACCCGGTCGGACGGCCCGGCCCCGCGCGCCCGCTGATCGCCGCCCCCGCCGTCCTGGCCGCCCTGCCGGCCGCCGCCCGGGCCGGCGGCAAGCGCGTCCTGCTCCAGCGGCGCTGGCACGACACCCTGCTGCTGGACTCCACGCCCGTCCTCACCGCCACCGAGCGCAGCGCCTGGACCCAGGCCCGCCAGCGCTCCGCCGGCTACCCCGCCGCCCGCCGCGAGCCGCTGCGCGAGACCGTGCTGTACGACGTCTTCGGCGGGCGCGGCTACGCCGACTCGCCACGTGCCGTGCACGCCGAACTCGTGCGCCGGGGAGCCCCGTTGGAACACCTCTGGGTGATCGACGACGGCCAGGCCGAGCTGCCGCCCGGGGTCCGGGCGGTGCGGGTCTGGAGCCCCGAGTGGTACCGGGCCCTGGCCACCAGCCGGTACCTGGTCGGCAACACGCACTTCCCGGACTTCCTGCGCCGCCGCCCCGGCCAGGTCGTCGTCCAGACCTGGCACGGCGCCCCGCTCAAGCGGATCGCCCACGACGTCGACAACCCCTGGCTCGCCGACCACGGCTACCTCGACGCGCTCGCCCGGGAGACCCCGCAGTGGAGCCTGCTGGTCTCACCCAGCGGCTTCGCCACCCCGCACCTGCGCCGGGCCTTCCGCTACCGCGGCGAGATCCTGGAGTCCGGCTACCCCCGCAACGACCTGCTGGCCCGGCCCGACACCGCACGGGCCGCCGCCGTCCGCCGCCGGCTCGGCGTCCCGGACGGCCGGCGGGTGGTGCTGTACGCGCCGACCTGGCGGGAGGACCAGCAGCGCCCGGACGGCGACGGCTTCCGGCTCGACCTGCGGCTCGACCTCGACCGGGCCCGGGAGGCGCTCGGCCGCGACCACGTCCTGCTGGTCCGCCAGCACGCGCACGTCCGCGAGCCGCTGGCGGGCGACCGGGACGGCTTCGTGCGGGACTGCGGCGACTACCCGGACGTGCAGGACCTGCTGCTGATCGCCGACGTGCTGGTCACGGACTACTCGTCCGTCATGTTCGACTTCGCGGTCACCGGCCGCCCGATGCTCTTCTTCACCTACGACCTGGCGCACTACCGGGACACCCTGCGCGGCTTCACCTTCGACTTCGAGTCGCAGGCCCCCGGGCCGCTGCTCGACGACTCCGACCAGGTGGTCGCGGCGCTGCGCGGACTGGCCGACGACGGCGGGCTGCCCGCCGGGCACGCCGAGCGCCACCGGCGCTTCCGGGACGTCCACTGCGCGCTGGACGACGGCGGCGCCGCGGGCCGGGTGGTCGACCGGATGCTCGGACTCGGACGCGCTCAGCCGAAGTCGTAGGCCCGCCAGGGCCGCCAGACCTCGTCGTCGTCGAAGCGGGAGAGACTGAACCCCGGCACCGGGAACGCCGCCCGGAACGACCGCGCCTGCTCGTACGCCTGGTCCAGCACGTCGTCGGCGAGCCCGTGGGCCACCGTCACGTGGGGGTGGTACGGGAACGCCAGCTCCCGGGCCAGCGGGCCGGAGCGGATGTCCGCCTCCAGCAGCCGGCACTCCTGCTCGCCCTCCTCGACCCGGACGAAGACCACCGGGGAGACCGGGCGGAAGGAGCCGGAGCCGCGCAGCACCATCCGGAACGACCGGTGCGCGCCCGCCACCGCCGCCAGGTGCTCCTCGATCTTCGGCAGCGCCTCGGCCGGCACCTCCGTCGGCGGCAGCAGGGTGACGTGCGTGGGTATCGACCGGGCCAGCGGGTCGCCGTGCCCGGCCCGCGCGTCCTGGATCGCCGAGCCGTACGGATCCGGGACGCTCACGGACACGCCGATGGTGACGGTCCCGGGAAGACCGCCACCACCGGGCAGGCTCGTCAGCGGAGTCACCGCTTGGCGGCCGGAAGGAAGCCGATCCGGTCGTACACCGTCTCCAGCGTCCGCGACGCCACGTCACGGGCCTTCTCGGCGCCCAGCGCGAGAACGCGGTCCAGCTCGGCCGGGTCGTCCAGGAAGCCCCGGGTGCGCTGCTGGAACGGCGTCACCCAGTCGGCGAACAGCTCCGCCAGCTCGGTCTTCAGGGCGCCGTACATCTTGCCCTCGAAGTGCGCGACCAGCTGGTCGATCGACTGGCCGCTGAGCGCCGAGTGGATCCGCAGCAGGTTGGAGACGCCGGCCTTCTCCTCCTCGTCGTAGGAGACGACCGTGCCGGTGTCGGTGACGGCGCTCTTGAACTTCTTGGCGCTCGCCTTCGGCTCGTCGAGCAGGTTCACCAGGCCCTTGGCGGAGGAGGCGGACTTGCTCATCTTGGCGCCCGGGTCCTGGAGGTCCAGGATCTTGGCCGTCTCCTTGAGGATGTACGGCTTCGGCACGGTGAAGGTCGGGCTGTAGCGGGTGTTGAACCGCTCGGCGAGGTCGCGGGTGAGCTCCAGGTGCTGGCGCTGGTCCTCACCGACCGGGACGGCGTCCGCCTGGTAGAGCAGGATGTCGGCGATCTGCAGGACCGGGTAGGTGAAGAGGCCGACCGAGGTGCCGGCGGCGCCCTGCTTGGCCGACTTGTCCTTGAACTGGGTCATCCGGGAGGCCTCGCCGAAGCCGGTGAGGCAGTTCATCACCCAGCCGAGCTGCGCGTGCTCGGGCACGTGCGACTGGATGAACAGGGTGCAGCGCTCGGGGTCCAGCCCGGCGCCGAGGAGCTGGGCGGCGGAGACCCGGGTGTTCTCGCGCAGCGTCGCCGGATCCTGCTCGACCGTGATCGCGTGCAGGTCGACCACCATATAGAAGGCGTCGTTGTCCTCCTGCAGGTCGACCCACTGGCGCACCGCGCCGAGGTAGTTGCCGAGGTGGAACGAGCCGGAGGTGGGCTGGATCCCGGAGAGAACCCGGGGACGGTCCTTGACCGGACCAGTGACCGCTGCGTTGACCATGCGGGCCATTGTTCCAGTTCCACCGACCGGTCAGGAAACCTCTGCCCCCGGCGGTTCCGTCAGTGTGACCGCACTCACCCCGACCCGGGCGATCCGCCGGCCCTCCACCTTGGCCACCGTCAGCAGCACCTCCTCCCCCGGGCCGGCCGGGATCCGGACCGCGTCGCCGTCGACGGGCAGCCGGCCCAGCGCGGCCACCAGGCAGCCGGCCACCGTCTCGTACGGGCCCTCGGGGAGCGTGACGCCGGTCTCCTCGGCGAAGTCGCCCAGGTTCAGCAGGCCGTCCAGTTCCATGCCGCCGCCAACCAGCCGGCGGGTGGTGGTCGGCTCCTGGCTGTCGTACTCGTCACGGATCTCGCCGATCACCTCCTCCACCAGGTCCTCCAGGGTGACGATGCCGGCGGTGCCGCCGTACTCGTCGACCACGATCGCCAGGTGGTGGCCCTCGCGGCGCATCTCGCCCATCGCCGCCAGCACCCGCTTGGTGCCGGGCAGCAGCTTCACCGGGCGGGCCAGGTCACGGACCTTGGCGGCCCGTTCGCCGCGGGCGCCGTACAGGTCGCGGACGTGGACGAAGCCGGTCACCGCGTCGTAGCTGCCCTCGACCACGGGGTAGCGGGAGTGCGGGGAGGTGCCCGCCTGCTCGCGGACCTCGGCCAGCGGGCGCTCGGCGTCCAGGAAGGTCACCTCGGTGCGCGGGACCATCACCTCGCGCAGCTGGCGCTCGCCGGCGGCGAACACGTCCGCGATCAACGTCCTTTCGTCACTGCCGAGTTCGGTGTTGGCCGCGACCAGGCCACGGAGCTCCTCGGAGCTCATCGAGCCGCGCCCCGCGGTCGGATCGCCGCCGAACAGCCGGACCATCAGGTCGGTGGAGTGACCGAGCAGCCAGATCACCGGCCGCAGCACCACCGACATGACGTCCACCACGGGCGCGGCCAGCACCGCGATGGAGTCGGCCCGCTGGAGGCCGATCCGCTTCGGGGTGAGCTCGCCGAGCACCAGCGAGACGTAGCTGATCAGCAGGGTGAGGCCGACCAGCGCGGTGGCGTCGGCCACCCCCGCGGAGAGCCCCGCCCGGACGAAGAGCGGAGCCACCTTGCCGGCCAGCGTGTCGGCGCCGAACGCGGCCGAGAGGAAGCCCATGCAGGTGACGCCGACCTGGACGGCGGCCAGGAAGCGGTTCGGGTCGGCCGCGAGGTGCGCGGCCCGGGCGGCCCGCCGGGTGCCCCGGGCCCCCAGCGTCCGGATCTGGCCCTCGCGCAGCGAGATCAGCGAGATCTCGGCGACGTTGAACAGGCCGCCCAGGGCGATGAAGACGAGGACGAGCGCGGCGTCCTCGATGGTTTCGTTCACAGCGGGTCAGTGTAGGACCGGGCGGCGCCGGGACGGCCGCGTCGCGCCGCCTCCCGGGCGGCGGCCGGAGGCGCGACGGCCGGACGCGCGACGGCCCGCCGCCTCCGGTGCGGAGGGGCGGGCCGTCGCGAAGCACTGCGGGGCGGACTCAGATGAGGCCGAGCTCCTGGACCGCGTCGCGCTCCTCGACCAGCTCCTGGACCGAGGCGTTGATCCGGCCACGGGAGAAGTCGGAGATCTCCAGGCCCTGGACGATCTCGAACGCGCCGTCCTTGGTGGTGACCGGGAAGGACGAGATCAGACCGGCCGGCACGCCGTAGGAGCCGTCGGAGACGACACCCATGGAGGTCCAGTCGCCCGCGGCGGTGCCGTTGACCCAGGTGTGGACGTGGTCGATGGCCGCGTTGGCGGCCGAGGCGGCCGAGGAGGCGCCGCGGGCCTCGATGATGGCCGCGCCGCGCTTGGCGACGGTCGGGATGAAGTCGTTCTCCAGCCAGGCCTGGTCGGCACCGACGGCCTCGAAGGCCGGCTTGCCGGCGATCTCGGCCTGGAAGATGTCCGGGTACTGGGTGGCGGAGTGGTTGCCCCAGATGGTGACGCGCTTGATGTCGGAGACCAGGGTGCCGGTCTTGGCCGACAGCTGGCCGACCGCCCGGTTGTGGTCCAGACGGGTCATCGCGGTGAAGCGCTCGGCCGGCACGTCCGGGGCGTTGCGCTGGGCGATCAGGGCGTTGGTGTTGGCCGGGTTGCCGACGACCAGGACCTTGATGTCGTCCGCGGCGTTGTCGTTGATGGCCTTGCCCTGCGGACCGAAGATGCCGCCGTTGGCCTGCAGCAGGTCGCCGCGCTCCATGCCGGCGGTGCGCGGACGGGCGCCGACCAGCAGCGCGACGTTGGCGCCGTCGAAGGCCTCGTTCGGGTTGTCCGTGATCTTGATGTCGCGCAGCAGCGGGAACGCGCAGTCCACGAGCTCCATGGCGGTGCCCTCGGCGGCCTTGAGGCCCTGCGGGATCTCCAGGAGGCGGAGGTTCACCGGTACGTCGGCACCGAGCAGGTGGCCCGAGGCGATGCGGAAGAGCAGCGCGTAGCCGATCTGGCCGGCGGCTCCGGTGATGGTGACATTGACGGGGGTGCGGGTCATTTCTACCTTCTCCAGCAAATCGCCAGGTGCCCCAGGCACGTTCGGCGCGCCGGAGCCGAGGACGGTCTCTCGACATCGAGAGAACCGGCGTCAGGGTATCGCAAAGGGAAGCGTACGCCGCGGTCGCGGTCCCGGCTGGTGGGTCACGGACGACGACGGCCCCCGCCCGACGGGTCGGGCGGGGGCCGCGACGCCGCCCTGCGGGCGGCTCGGCGCGGTGGACGGCTCAGCGTCGTGGACGGCCGATCAGCTGGCCGATGTTGTCCAGCAGCGGCAGCTCCAGCCACGGGTTGGGCTGGGCCACCAGGGTCAGCAGCACGATCGACAGACCCAGGAAGGTCAGCACGATCACGTCGGTGAACCGGCTGCGGACCGCCAGCATGCCGACCTCGGGCAGCGCCAGCCGGAGCAGCGCGCCGAGCAGCACCCCGCCGCCGATGATCAGCAGCCCGTACTTGAAGCCGTCCTCGAAGTCCGCGAACCAGGTGACCGCGAGGCCGGCGCCGACCACCAGCAGGACCAGCGTTATCGGCCACTGCCGGACCGGCAGTGCGTGCTCACGGCCCAGCGCGGCCGCCGAGCCCTCGGGGGGCAGGGTGCCGGTGGTCTTGACCGGCCTGCGCCTGGTCCGCCGCGGTTCGCTCATCGTTCTCCGCCCTCGGGGTCAGCTGCCGGCGCGGCGCTCGGCCGCCACGACGATGTTGTTCAGCAGCATGGCGCGGGTCATCGGCCCCACACCGCCGGGGTTCGGGGAGATCCAGCCGGCCACCTCGGCCACGCCGGGGTGCACGTCGCCGACGATCTTGCCCTCGCTGCGGCTGACACCGACGTCCAGCACGGCCGCGCCGGGCTTGACGTCCTCCGGCTTGACCAGGTGCGGCACGCCCGCGGCGGCCACCACGATGTCGGCCTTCCGCAGGTGGTAGGCCAGGTCACGGGTGCCGGTGTGGCAGAGCGTGACGGTGGCGTTCTCGGAGCGGCGGGTCAGCAGCAGGCCGATCGAACGGCCGACGGTGACGCCGCGGCCGATCACGACCACCTCGGCACCGTCGATGGCCACGTCGTGGCGGCGCAGCAGCTCGACGATGCCGAGCGGGGTGCACGGCAGCGGTCCCTCGATGCCGAGCGCGAGCCGGCCGAGCGAGGTCGGGTGCAGGCCGTCCGCGTCCTTGTCCGGGTCCATCAGCTCCAGGACGGGGTTCTGGTCGAGGCCCTTGGGCAGCGGCAGCTGGACGATGTAGCCGGTGCAGGCCGGGTCGGCGTTGAGCTCGCGGACGACGTTCTCGACGTCCTCCTGGGTGGCCGTGGCGGGCAGCTCGCGCTGGATCGAGGCGATGCCGACCTCCGCGCAGTCGCGGTGCTTGCCGTTGACGTACCAGCGGCTGCCCGGGTCGTCGCCGACCAGGACGGTACCGAGGCCCGGCGTGACGCCCTTCGTCTTGAGGACCGCCACGCGGGCGGCGAGTTCGGACTTGATCGCGGCCGCGGTGGCCTTGCCATCGAGAATCTGCGCAGTCATGGCCCCATTCTCCCGGATCCCCGCAACCGTCCGCGCCACGGCCTCGTCGCCGTCCGGCCCACGGCTCGCGTGCCGCCGGCGGCACCGCCCCGGGCACCGCCCCTGACATCGGTCCGGGCACCCGTCCGGGCACCGGTCCGGTCCCGTCCGCGCCGTGGCCGCGGCACCGCCGGTCACTCGGACCCGGGCCGTCGGGGCCCCGGGGGCCCCTCGGCAGGCCCGCGGCGGGCCCGTCCCGCGCTCCCGCGGGCCCGGGACGGGCACGGAACGTGCGGGTCACATTGCGGTTCCGCCACAGTCCGGTCCGACGCGCGGGCGCGGCTGGACAGCGCACGGCCGCCCGGTTGACGATGAGCGGGCATTCCCCGCCGCATCCGGCCCGGTGACGGGCCGACGGACAGACCCGGCGGGGGCGTACCCGGGGGAAGAACAGAGTGAGCCGACCAGATCGCACCGCGCCGACGACGACCTACCGCCGACGCGGGCCGCAGCCCGCCGCAGGGCCGTCACGCCCCCTGTTCGCACCGTCCCCCCGGTCCTGAATCGGGGCGCACGCCGGGCTGTTCACGCCCCCGGTGTCAGTGCGCTCCGCTAGCGTCCCGTCCGACCGGCCACCCGATCCACCGGTCCGATCCGGGTCCTCCGTTGTCCCGTCCCCACCGTCCCCATCTGCCCGGAGGCATCGATGAGCTACCCGCCCGACCCGAACAACCCGTACAACCAGCCCCAGCAGCCGCAGCAGCCGCCGCAGGCCGGTTACGGCTACCCGCAGCAGGCCCCGCCGGCCGCCGGTTACGGCTACCCGCAGCAGCCGCCGCAGCAGCCGGCCTACGGCGTGCCGCAGCAGCAGGCGTACGCGTACGCGCCGGCGCCGGGCACCCTCCAGGCGAACAACGGCTACATCAGCATCGCCCAGCTGGGCACGGTGAAGCTCGCCACCATGGGCCAGCGGTTCCTCGCCCGCCTGATCGACGGCCTCGCGATCGGCGCGGTCATCGCGCTGGTGATGGCGCTCGGCCTGGCCAGCGCGCTGGGCATCGCCAAGGAGGCCGACGACTGCAGCACCTACCGCTACGGCAGCGCCTCGTACAACGACTGCCTCCAGCAGAACCAGGACGCCGCCGCCGGCTTCCTCGCCACCATGATGATCATGATCGGCGTGCTGTCGGTGTTCAACCTGCTGTACGAGTGGCTGATGGTCTCCTTCGCCGGCGCCACCCTGGGCAAGCTGGCCCTGGGCCTGCGCGTGGTCAAGGAGAACACCGGTCAGGTCCCCGGCCTGGGCGGCGGCTTCATCCGCTTCATCATCCCGATCGTCGGCGCCTTCCTCTGCTACATCGGCGCCGTACTGGTCTACCTGTCGCCGTTCTTCGACAACTCCGGGAAGCTGCAGGGCTGGCACGACCGTGCCGCCGGCACCCTGGTGATCAAGAAGTAACGCGCGCCCGCACCAGGCACGACGGAGCGGCCCGACCCCCTCACCGGAGGGGGCCGGGCCGCTCTGCCGTTCCGTCAGCCGTCCCGGTGGCGCGGCGTCACGCGCCGGGGCGTCAGTGGAAGAAGTGCCGGGTACCGGTGAGGTACATGGTCACGCCCGCCTCGGCGGCCGCCGCGACGACCTCCTCGTCCCGGATCGAACCGCCCGGCTGGACGATCGCCCGGACACCGGCGGCGATCAGGATCGCCGGCCCGTCCGCGAACGGGAAGAACGCGTCGGAGGCCGCGTACGAGCCCTTGGCCCGCTCGCCGGCCCGCTCGACCGCGAGCTTGCAGGAGTCCACCCGGTTGACCTGGCCCATGCCCACGCCCACCGAGGCGCCGTCCTTGGCCAGCAGGATCGCGTTCGACTTGACGGCCCGGCAGGCCCGCCAGGCGAAGGCCAGCTCGGCCAGCTCGGCCTCGGAGAGCGCCTCGCCGGTGGCCAGCGTCCAGGTCGCCGGGTCGTCGCCCTCGGCGTGCACCCGGTCGGCGTCCTGGAGCAGCACGCCACCGGAGATCTGGCGCACCTCCTGGCGGACGGCCGGGGCCTCGGGGGCCAGCAGCACCCGCAGGTTCTTCTTGCGGGCCAGCACCTCGACGGCGCCGTCCTCGTAACCGGGGGCCACCACGACCTCGGTGAAGATCGGGGCGATCTGCTCGGCCAGCGCCACGGTGACCGGGCGGTTCACGGCGATCACGCCGCCGTACGCCGAGGCCGGGTCGCACTCGTGCGCCTTGCGGTGCGCCTCGGCGACGTCGGCGCCGACCGCGATGCCGCACGGGTTGGCGTGCTTGATGATCGCGACGGCCGGCTCCGCGTGGTCGTGCGCGGCGCGGCGGGCGGCATCGGTGTCGACGTAGTTGTTGTACGACATCTCCTTGCCGTGCAACTGCTGCGCGCCGGCCAGGCCGCCGGTGCCGTCGGTGTAGAGCGCGGCGCCCTGGTGCGGGTTCTCGCCGTAGCGGAGCACGTTCTGGCGCTCGAAGGTGGAGCCGAGGAAGGCCGGGAACGCGTCCTCGGTCTCGGTGTAGCCGGAGGTCTCGAACCAGTCGGCCACCGCGACGTCGTAGGCCGCGGTGTGGGCGAAGGCCCGGGCGGCCAGCCGCTTGCGGGTCAGCAGGTCGAAGCCGCCGGACCGCACGGCCGCGAGCACGTCGGCGTAGCGGGCCGGGTCGACCACGACGGCCACCGAGGGGTGGTTCTTGGCGGCGGCGCGGACCATGCTCGGGCCGCCGATGTCGATCTGCTCGACGCACTCGTCCGGGGTGGCGCCGGAGGCGACGGTCGCCTTGAACGGGTAGAGGTTCACCACGACCAGGTCGAAGGGCTCGACGCCCAGCTCGACCAGCTGCTCACGGTGCGACTCCAGCCGCAGGTCGGCCAGCACGCCGGCGTGCACGCGCGGGTGCAGCGTCTTCACGCGCCCGTCCAGGCACTCCGGAAAGCCCGTCAGCTCGGAGACCTCGGTCACCGGGACGCCCGCGGCGGCGATCCGGCCGGCGGTGGAACCGGTGGAGACGATGGCGACCCCGGCGGCGTGCAGGCCCTGGGCCAGCTCCTCCAGACCGGTCTTGTCGTACACGCTGATCAGGGCGCGGCGGATCGGACGGACGTCCTCGGAGACAACGGGCGTGGTGGGAGCGGCGCTCATGCCGGAATCCATACCTTTCGGTCCTCGATGCGGTGACCCTCGCGGGCCAGCCGGCCCACGACGTCGACGAGCAGCTTGCGCTCGACAGTCTTGATGCGCTCGTGCAGCGCGTCGCCGCCATCGGCGTGGTCGGCGTCGAGAACCTCCACGACGCCCTGCGCGATGATCGGCCCGGTGTCGACGCCGGCGTCGACGAAGTGGACGGTGCAGCCGGTGACCTTCACCCCGTACGCCAGCGCGTCGGTGACGCCGTGGGCGCCGGGGAAGGCGGGCAGCAGCGCGGGGTGGGTGTTGACGATCCGCCCGGCGAAGGCCGCGATGAACTCGGGGCCGAGGATCTTCATGAAGCCGGCCGTGACGACCAGGTCCGGCTCGTACGCCCGCACCGAGTCGGTCAGCGCGCGGTCCCAGCCGGCCCGGTCCGCGAAGTCCTTCACCCGGTGCACGAAGACCGGCAGACCGGCACTTTCGGCACGCTCCAGGCCGGCGATGCCGTCGCGGTCCGCGCCCACGGCGAGGATCTCGGCGCCGAACTGCGGGTCGGCGGCGGCGTCGATCAGGGCCTGCAGATTGGTGCCGGAGCCCGAGACCAGCACCACCAGACGGGCCGGTCCGGGCGTGCGGGGCGGGAAGAGCTGAGCGGGGGCGGCGGCCACTGCGCGATTCTCCGTAGGTCGGTCGCCGTCCGCTGGTACGTCCACCGGCGGTGGGGCCACTACGAACGGCAGGTCGAGCGAGGGGGAACTCCGAGAAAACCCGCCGCGACGCGGGAGCCCGGGGAACCCGTGCGAGCTGCTGACCGTCACCACGATAACGGCTGGTCGGACGGCCTCCGAAACGCCCACTCGGGCTACGCGCGTAGCTGAGACCGGGATCTCGCCGGGCCGCCCGCCCGGCCCGGTCGGCCTCCGACGGCAGGCCGCCGAAGCCTCCCGCGTACGCCTGCGGGATCATAGGGTGGCGCGGGCATCCGCCCACCGACCGAGAAGGAATGGCCGAACCATGAGCAGCGGAGACGACACCGGCGAGCGCAACCCCTTCGCGCCGCCGCCGGCGGATGCCCCTGACCAGCCGTGGCGGCCGCGAGCTCCCCGCCCGAACGGGGGCGCCGACCGGCCCGACGGCCAGGACGGCGAGCCGGACGAGCGCCCGCTCGTCCCGCCGCCGCACCCGTGGAGCCCCGGCTACCAGGGCGGCGGCCGGAACCCCCGCCCGTCGGCACCCCAGCCGCCCAAGCTCGACCCGAACGACCCGGCCCAGCGCCGGGCCCGCAACGCCGCCCTGGCCGGCATGATCTCGCTGGTCTGCGCCTTCGCGTCGCTGCACTACGTCGCGCTGTTCGTCGGCGCGCTCGCCGTCTTCTGGGGCGTCTCCGCCATGCGGGCCCCCAAGCAGAGCTCCGGCGCGGGTACGGCGGGCGGGGGATCGGCAGGTCAGGCGCCGTCGGAGCCCTCCACGCCCAACCCCCTGACCCCGGCCGCCCTGGCCGGCATCCTCACCGGGGCGATGACGGTGGTCTTCGTCTCCTCGGTGCTCGGTCTCGCGGTCTACTACAACGACTACGTCACCTGCGTCCAGGACTCGCTGACCTCCAGCGCGGTCGACGGCTGCGACAAGCTCGCACCGCAGTGGTACGTGGACATCACCAAGACGAGCGAGTAGGCGACACCCGGCCGGCGGCCGGCGCGCGTTGCGGCGCGGCCCTCGGTCGAGGTCGGAGGGCCGGCGGTCCGAGGGCCCTGCGGTCGGATGGCCCGGCGGTCCGAGGGCGGACCGCCGTCCGCGGTCGGTGTCCGGCGGGCAGGGGGTCGATGCCGGGACGCCGGCACGGGCCCGTTCCGGCCGGTCCCTGCCGCGACTCACTCCGTGCGGCCCGCCCGGCCGGACAACCGGACCACCGCGGCGTACGACCGGGCGCGCAGCAGCAGCACGCCCCGGCGCGCGGTGAGGACGAGCGCGCCGGTCCCGGTCCGCCCGGCGGACGCCCGCAGGGCGCGGCCCCGGGTCACCAACGCGATCGGACCCGCCACCACCGCCACCCAGACCGTCGCGGCCAACCCCGTCGACCACGGCACCGGGCCGAGCCAGGCCATCCGCCCGCCCGCCAGCGCCCCGCCGGAGAGCCAGCCGAGCAGCGCCGCCCCGCCGCCGGTCAGCAGTGCGACCGCCAGCACCGCCGTCACCGTGGCGGACGCGTGCCACGGCGGCCTCGGACCCGGCCCGGTCTCCTCGCCCCGCCTCCGCTCCGGCGCCCCCGCTGCCGCCTCGGCCTCCGCCGGGCCCTCCGGGCGTCCGCCGGCCGCCGCCACCCGGCCCAGCAGGAGCCCCGGCACCACCCCCGCCGCCACGGGCAGCAGGCAGACCAGCAGCCGCCAACCGCCCGCCCCCGGGTCCGGCAGCAGCGCGAGCAGCGGGAACTCCGGCACCGGCCCGAGGACCGTCCGCGTCGGCGCGGCCACCGCTCCCGTGCCCACCGCGAACCCCGGCCCGAGCGCGTACGCCGCACCCCACAGCACCGCGTTCGGCAGCAGCACCACGCCGAGCAGCACCGTCCCCGCGACCGCCGCCGGGCCACCCGCCAGTGCCGCCGCCGGACGATCGCCGCCGTCCACCGCTGCCAGCAGAGCCGCCCCGGCCAGCACCGCCGAGCCCGCCGCCAGCAGCCCAGCCCCGGCCGCCAGCACCGCCACCCGGACCGTCTCCGATCCCCCCACCGGACGAATCACCGCCGGCGGCCGGACCGGCCCCGGCAACCGGGCCAGCACGCGCTCCCACCCACCCGACGGCAGCCGCACCGGCTCCCCGCGACGGGCACCCGCCGCCGTCGCCGCCCCGGCCAGTGCCGCGACGACCAGCAGATCCGGCAGCACCCGCGCGCGGAACTCCCCCGCACCCGCGCACTGCGCCACCACCCCGACCGCCACCGCGCAGTAACCGGCCCAGACCGCGAACGCGCCGCCCCGCCGGATCCGCCCCGCCCCGCCGGCTCCCGTCCGCCTCCCCGCCCGCGCACCCGCGCGGTACAGCTGGACCGTCGTCAGCAGTCCGAGCAGCAGCGGGGTCACCGTCAGCGGAGCCTCGGACGCCCCGCGCAGCACCGGCGCCCCGTGTCCGAGCAGCCAGAGCGCCCCCGCCAGTCGCGCCGCCCCGGTCGCACCGTCGTCCGCGTACGGGGTCACCACCCAGAGCCCGAGCACCGGGACGGCGACGGCGGCCAGCCCGATCAGGGCGGTCCGGACCCCCGCCAGCAGGGCGGACAACACCGGTCTGGCGCCCAGTTCGCCCGGCACTTCGAGGATCGGACGGCCCATCAGCTGCGTCATGCGGCTCATCGTGCCAAGGCGACTCGCCATGCTCCGTGAAGAGGCAAACCGCCGGGGTGTCCCAGATTATTGGCTTATGCGCATTTTCAGACCCTGCCCTCACGCCGCCGCCACCGACCCGGCCCGGAGCGTCTGATGACCAAGCCCCCGACCGCCGAGCGCCCCACCAGCCAGCCGACCCCCCCACCCTCACCGCAGAACGCCGGCGCGAAAGGCCGCCCCGGCAAGGCCAAGGCCGGACGCGGCCGGTCCGGGACCGCCAAGGCCCCGCCGAAGGAGACGCCCCCGGGAACCGCGCCGCAGGAGGAGGCCGCACGGCTGCTCGGCCGGTTGACGGCCCGTGAGGCCGAGGCCTTCGCCCACCTCGCGGCCGGCCGGGACCTCGCCGAGACCGCTACCGCACTCGGAGTCACCCCGACCACCGCCCGCAGCTACCAGCACCGGGCCCTGCGCAAGCTCGGCACCCGCACCCAGGCCGAGATCGTCGCCTTCGCCGCCCTGCTGGGCCCCGTAGGGCCCGAAAGGTCGACGTCGGCATCGACGTCGGCATCGGCATCGGCAGCAGAGACGCCGACGGCCGTGTCGAAGGCTGTCCCGGCGGCCGGCCCCGACCCGGCGCCGGACCCGGCCGGCGGCGCCGCCCCGGGAGGTGTCCGCACCGGCGACCCGGCTGCCGACGGTCGCCCGGCCCCCGACACACCCGCACCGGCGACCCGGGCCGACCGGACGTCAGCCGGTACGGCCGCCCCGGGGGCCGGGAGTGACGCACCCGACGGCCGGGCCGTCCCGGGGGCCGGGTCGGCCCCGGCCCCCGGGAAGCAGTCGGCCGGCACCGGCACCGGCAAAGCCTGCAAGGACGACAAAGACGGCAAGGACGACGAGCCGACGGCCGCCGGGCCGGCCCCCGCGCGCCCCGGCGCCCCTGCACCGGGTGCCGCACCGGGCAAGCGGCCCGATCGGCCCGCCGCCGACCCGTCGGCGGCCCCCGGCGCCCGGCCCGCCGCCCCCGCGCAGGCCGGGGAGGGTGGGACCACCACCCCTGGCCGCCGCCCCGCCGAACGCCCGGCGGCGGGCATCCCCACCGCGTCCGCCGACGAGGCCGGCCCGCCGCCGGCCGCCGACGGGCGCCGTCCGGCAGCGGCGAGCACCGGCTCCGGCGCGGACGCTCCCACCGTCACCGGTCCGCACACCGACCCGACCGTCGACCAGGGTGCCGGCGCGGACACCGGCGCGGGCTCCTTCGAGGAGCTGTACGAGAGGACGCACACCCGGCTCGTGCAGCAGACGTTCCTGCTCACCACCTGCAAGCACCGGGCCGTGCACTGCGTCGGGCGCGCGTTCGGAGAGGCGCGGCGGCGGTGGACGGAGGTGGTCGCGGCGGGCGCGCCGGAGCGGTGGGTGCGGACGCGGGCGTTCGAGCTGGCCCTCTCGCCGTGGCACCGGGGCGGGCCCCGGCGGGCGCACGCCTGGCGACTGCCGCACCGGCGGATCAAGGTGCGCCCGGCCGACGAGTCCCAGGCGGTGCTCCCGGACCACGACCGCCTCACCGACCGCGACCGCGCGCTGCTGAAGGCGCTCCGGCGACTCTCCCGCCCGCAGCGCCGGGCACTGGTGCTGCACGACGGCCTGGGCCTGCCGGCCGACGCGGTGGCGGTCGAGGTGGAGTCGACGGTGGCGGCGGCCGAGGGCCGGGTCTGGGCGGCCCGGACGTCGCTGGCGCACTGGGTGCCGGACCTGGTCGGGACGGACCCGGCGGCGGACGGGTTCGCCGACCGGCTGAGCGGGCTGCTGCACCGGGCGGCGGTGCGCGGGGCCCCGGAGCCGCACCGCCCGCCGGTGCCGCTGCTGCGGGCCCGGCACGGGCTGGTGAACGCGGGCCGGACGGGGGCGGCGGCGCTGCTCACGGTGGCGGTGGGCGGCGCGGTGGCGGCGACGCTCGCGGGCGGCGGGCCCGGGGAGCTGTTCCGGCCGGCCGATGCGCCGCCGCCGGTGCTCTGCGCGCCGGTCCCGACGCTCGCGACGGAGCCCGAGGCGCTGCTCCCGCTGCTCCCGGACGGGGCGCCCTCCGGGATCCGCAGCCTCTGGTGCTCGCCGACCCCGGGCCTGGAGCCGGTGGTGATGGATCCGCCGCCGCCCCGGCCCGACGATCCGTACCGGCCGCCGACGGCGGGGCGGGCGGCCGAGGCGCTGCCGCCGCCGGGCACGGTGGCCGTCGGTCCCCACCCGTGCCACGACTGGGCACTGCACCCGTGCGCGGCCGGTCGCTGAACCCCGGCCGCCGGGGCCGGGCGACGGCCCCGGAAATGGCGAGCGCCCCCGCCCGGATCACCGGACGGGGGCGCTCGACATGAGCAGGAGCGTCAGCCCTTGAACAGCTCACGCGCCAGGCGGGCGGTCTCGGACGGCGTCTTGCCGACCTTGACACCGGCGGCCTCAAGGGCCTCCTTCTTCGCCTGGGCGGTGCCCGAGGAGCCGGAGACGATGGCGCCGGCGTGGCCCATGGTCTTGCCCTCGGGGGCGGTGAAGCCCGCGACGTAGCCGACGACCGGCTTGGTGACGTGCTCGGCGATGTAGGCCGCGGCACGCTCCTCGGCGTCGCCGCCGATCTCACCGATCATGACGATGAGCTCGGTCTCCGGGTCCTCCTGGAACGCCTTGAGGGCGTCGATGTGGGTGGTGCCGATGACCGGGTCACCGCCGATGCCCACGGCCGAGGAGAAGCCGATGTCGCGCAGCTCGTACATGAGCTGGTAGGTCAGGGTGCCGGACTTCGAGACCAGGCCGATCTTGCCGGCCTTGGTGATGTCGGCCGGGATGATGCCGGCGTTCGACTGTCCG
The DNA here is from genome assembly GCF_042726075.1 of Kitasatospora sp. NPDC127035. Lineage (NCBI taxonomy): Bacteria > Bacillati > Actinomycetota > Actinomycetes > Kitasatosporales > Streptomycetaceae > Kitasatospora > Kitasatospora sp. NPDC127035. The sequence goes on from NZ_JBHXDN010000007.1 coordinate 184,038, forward strand.
GGGCTGATCAGACCGGGGCAGTTCGGGCCGATGATCCGGGTCACGTTGCCCTTCGAGCCGGCGTGCGCCCAGAAGGCGGCGGTGTCGTGCACCGGGACGCCCTCGGTGATGACGACGGCCAGGCCGATCTCGGCGTCGATGGCCTCGACGACGGCGTCCTTGGTGAACTTCGGCGGCACGAAGATGACGGTGACGTCGGCACCGGTCTTCTCGATGGCCTCGGCGACGGTGCCGAAGACGGGCACGTCGGTGCCGTCGACGTCGACCGTGGTGCCGGCCTTGCGCGGGTTGACACCGCCGACGATCTGGGTGCCGGAGGCGAGCATGCGGCGGGTGTGCTTCATGCCCTCGGAGCCGGTCATGCCCTGAACGATGACCTTGCTGTCCTTGGTAAGGAAGATAGCCATGGTGTGAAAGTCCCCTTCCTTACTTGTTGGCCAGCTCGGCGGCGCGGTCGGCCGCACCGTCCATGGTGTCCACGCGCTGGACCAGCGGGTGGTTGGCGTCGTCGAGGATCTTGCGACCCAGCTCCGCGTTGTTGCCGTCGAGGCGGACGACGAGCGGCTTGGTGACGGCCTCGCCCTTCGACGCGAGCAGCTCCAGGGCCTGCACGATGCCGTTGGCGACGGCGTCGCACGCGGTGATGCCACCGAAGACGTTGACGAAGACCGACTTGACGTCGGGGTCGCCCAGGATGATCTCCAGGCCGTTCGCCATCACCTCGGCGGAGGCACCGCCACCGATGTCGAGGAAGTTGGCGGGCTTGACGCCGCCGTGGTTCTCGCCCGCGTAGGCGACCACGTCGAGGGTGCTCATGACGAGACCCGCGCCGTTGCCGATGATGCCGACCTCGCCGTCGAGCTTGACGTAGTTGAGGCCCTTGGCCTTGGCGGCGGCCTCCAGCGGGTTGGCCGCGGCCTTGTCCTCGAGCGCCTCGTGCTCCGGCTGGCGGAACTCGGCGTTCTCGTCCAGGGAGACCTTGCCGTCGAGCGCGATGATCTTGCCGTCACCGGACTTGATCAGCGGGTTGACCTCGACGAGGAGGGCGTCCTCCTTGATGAAGACGACCCAGAGCTTCTGCAGGACATCGGCGACCTGGTCGGCGATCTCGGCCGGGAACTTCGCGGCGGCGACGATCTCGGCGGCCTTCTCCGGGGTCACACCCTCGTTGGCGTCGACCGGGATCTTCGCGAGCGCCTCCGGGTTCTGCTCCGCGACGACCTCGATCTCCACACCGCCCTCGACGCTGGCCATGGCCAGGAAGGTGCGGTTGGTGCGGTCGAGCAGGAAGGAGACGTAGTACTCCTCCTTGATGTCCGCGGTCTGGGCCAGCATCACCTTGTGAACGGTGTGGCCCTTGATGTCCATGCCGAGGATCGCCCCGGCCTTGGCGACGGCGTCCGCCGGGTCGGCGGCGAGCTTGACGCCACCGGCCTTGCCTCGGCCACCCACCTTCACCTGAGCCTTGACGACGGCGCGGCCGCCGAAGCGCTCCGCGATGGCGGCAGCGTCTGCGGCGGTCTCGATGACATCACCGTCAAGCACGGGCACGCCGTGCTTGGCGAAGATGTCCCTCGCCTGGTACTCGAACAGGTCCACGTGTTTGTCCTTGTTCGTGGTCGCGGATTGTGTCTCTACGAGCGTGCCACGGCAGGATCTTCGCTGCGGGTCGTCGGGGCGGTGCGGGTACGCAGAGGTACGGCCTTGCGGCCCACACAGCCACGGGCGCACACGTCAATCAACACGCGCGTCACGTCCGTCTGGCAGGTTATCGCCGTACGACGGGCGTGTTTCGCCCGGGACCGGCCCGTCTTTGGTGAGAACCATCACAGAAAGCCTACGGGCGCACGCCGGGCGCTCTGACCGGCGGGTCAGCCGAGCCGTGCCACTCCTTCCCTCGTCCGGGTGAACCCGGCTCCGCAGCGTTAACGCCCCCCCTGGTCCGGCCCCCGATCACGTCCCTCGTTCACGCGCCTCGTTCACGCCCCCTGGTCCGGGACCGGGACCGGGCGCTTCTCGATCGCCGCGGCCATGATCTCCGGGAAGACGTCGGGCGTGCAGGCGAAGGCCGGGGCTCCCAGTGCGGCCAGGGCGGCGGCGTGCGCGTGGTCGTAGGCGGGCGCGCCCTCGTCGGACAGCGACAGCAGCGCGATGAACTGGACCCCCGCCGCCTTCATCGCGGCGACCCGCTTGAGCATCTCGTCCCGGATGCCGCCCTCGTAGAGGTCGCTGATCAGCACCACGATCGTCTCCGACGGCCGGGTGATCCTGGACTGGCAGTAGGCGAGCGCGCGGTTGATGTCGGTGCCGCCGCCCAGCTGGGTGGCGAACAGCACGTCGACCGGATCGGCCAGCTGCTCGGTGAGGTCGACCACCGAGGTGTCGAAGACGACCAAGCGGGTGTCGAGGCTCTTCATCGAGGCGAGCACCGCGCCGAAGACCGCCGAGTGCACCACCGAAGGCGCCATGGAGCCGGACTGGTCGATGCAGAGGATGACGTCCTTCCTCACCGCGCGCTGCGCCCGGGCGTGGCCGACCAGCCGCTCGGGGACGACGGTGCCGTACTCGGGGAGGTAGTTCTTCAGGTTGGCCCGGACGGTGCGGTCCCAGTCGATGTCGCGGTGACGCGGCCGGTTGACCCTGGCGCTGCGGTCCAGCGCGCCCCCGAGGGTGGCCCGGGTGCGGTCGGCGAGCCGGCGCTCCAGCCGGACGACGACCTTGCCGACCACCGCGCGGGCGGTCTCGCGGGTGGTCTCGGGCAGCGCGTGCTTGAGCGAGAGCAGGGTGCCGACCAGGTGGACGTCCGGCTCGACGGCCTCCAGCATCTCCGGCTCCAGCAGCAGCTGCTCCAGCCCGAGCCGGGTGATGGCGTCCTGCTGCATCAGCTGGACGACGGTGGCCGGGAAGTACTCCCGGATGTCGCCCAGCCAGCGGGCCACCTGCGGGGCCGAGCCGCCCAGGCCCGCGGCCCGCCGGCCGGTCCGGCCGACGGCGCGGCCCTCCTCCGGGGTGCCCCGGTAGAGCGCGGCGAGCGCGCCGTCGATCGCGGCGTCCCGGCCGCGCAGGGTCCGGCCGGTGCCGTCCGCCTCGCCGCCGAGGACCAGTCGCCAGCGGCGGAGCCGCTCGTCGGCGTCGAGGGGGGTGGCACCGGGGGTGGTGCCTGCGGTGGTGGCTGCCATCGGGTGCTCCTTCGCGGTCGAACGCGGATCAGGTGTCGCGGGCCCCGGCCTGCCGGGGGATCCTCGGCCGGTGGCCGGGGCGGTCCGGGGCCGGAGCCAGGCCGAGCAGCAGGGCGACCGCGGGCAGGGCCGCCTGCGCCCTGGCCGGGTCCAGCTCGACCGTGCCGTCGGCCGGTCCGGCCGGTTCGGCGTCGAGCGGTCCGGCCGCCACCCGGCTGCCCACGGTGGTGCGGACGCCCGTCTCCAGGGTGGCGAAGGTCCGGCGGAGCAGGGGCAGCACGTCGGTGAAGGTGTCCACCGACACGCCGGCCAGCCAGGCGTCGAGCAGGCCCAGCAGGCGCGGGTCGTGGAGCAGCAGGGCGCCGCCGCCGGTGAGGAAGCCCTCGATCCAACCGGCCGCGTCCGCCGGGCTGCCGGCGGCGGAGAGGACCAGGCCGAGCCGCCGGCCGGCCTCCTCCGGGTCGAGCCGGCCGTCGTCCAGCAGCAGCCGGACGGCCCGCCCCCGGAGCAGGCCGGGGACACCGGTGGCCGGTCCGCCCGCCGGCTCGCGCCGGGCGAGCGCGCGCAGCGTGTCGGCCCACCGGTCGGCGAGGCCGCCGGCCTCGTCCAGCAGGCCGATCGCGCCGTGCACCTCGTCGAGGTGGCCGCGCATCAGTGCCGCGCCCGCCGCGTCCAGGCCGGTGGAGGCGGGCGGCAGACCGATGCAGATCCGGTCGGCGAGCCCGCCGGCCACCTCGTCGAGCGCGCCGTGGTCGGTGCCCCGGACGTCTCCGTAGCGCAGCGCGCGGACCAGGGCGGGCAGCGCGCGGGCGAGGTGGACGACGTCGGTGTCGAGGGCTGCGCAGTCGGCGAGCACCCGCATCACCTCGGGAAGCGCGTCGGCCAGCCCGGCCACCAGGCAGGACTCGACCAGGGAGGTGAGTTCGGCGAGTTCGACGGCGGCGCGGGCGGTGCCGACCGCCTTGCCGGCGGCGGCCCGTTCGACGGTGGTGCCCCACTGGGCGGCCTCGGCGATCCGGACGGCGAACTCGGGCTGCCAGCAGAGTCGCCAGCTCTCCCGGAACGTCCCGGTGGAGGCCACCGCGGACCGCGCCGGTACGCCCCAGTCGACGCCGAGCAGGCGGAGCCGGTGCAGGAGCCGGGAGCGGGCCGCGTCGTTCTCCTTGCGCAGGTCGAGGTCCAGCTCGCGCGGCTCGGCCTCGGGCTTGAGCCGCAACGTGCGCTGCCAGCGGGTGAGGTCGCGCTGGAGCGGGACGGCCGGCGCGCCGTCGGGCACCTCGCCGAGCGCGTCGCCGATCACCAGCCGGTCCCGGACCAGGGCCAGGGCGACGTCCGAGCCGTCGCACATCACCGACCGGACGGCGTCCAGCGCCTCGGTGAGCCCGGCGAGCGGGCGGCCGCGCATGACGGCGAGCGCGCGGGCCAGCCGGACGGCCTCGATGACGTGGGCGGAGGAGACCGGGTGGTCCTCGGCGCGGAGCAGACCGGCGGCCCGGGTGAGCCACTCGGGCAGCGGGTCGCCCTCGGCCCGGAAGAGGTGGTGGTACCAGCCCGGGGAGACGATCCCGGCGCCGTAGCCGCTGAGCTGGGAGAGCCGGCGGTGCGTCCAGGGCACCCAGGTGATCTCGGTCCGGACCTTCCTCGGCAGTCCGGCGAGCACCGCCCGGTCGTGCGCCACGGTGGGCATGACGGCCAGTGCGGGGACGTGGAAGGCCCCGCAGACCACGGCGATCCGCCGGTGGCCGGCCCGGCGGGCGGCACGGATCTGCTGGCGCATGTGCGCCTCGCGCTGTTCGTCGTGCCGGGTGACGCCGCCGCCGTCCTCGCGCAGCGCCGTCATCGCCTCGGCGACGGCCTCGAAGGGCGCGAGGGCGTCGGCGCCGGGCAGCCGGTGCTCGACGACGTCCTCCCACCAGCGCTCCGGGTCGTCGTGGCCGGCCGCCTCGGCCAGCCTGGCGATCGGGTCGCGCCGGAGGCCGGGGTCCGCCTCCGCGACACCCCCGTCCGCGCCCCCGTCCGCGCCGCCCTCGGGGGGCTCCGAGGGCTCGGAGCCGGCGAAGCCGTAGGCGGCCGGCAGGTCGATGAAGCGCACCGGGACGCCGAGTTCGGCCGCGTACCGGATCGCCACCCACTCCGGCGAGAACGCGGCGTACGGCCAGAACGCCGCCCGGGCCGGGTCGTCCGCCGCGTGGGCCAGCAGGGCGACCGGCGGCACCATCTCCTTGTCGGCGGCCAGTCCGAGGATCGGATCGGCCTCCGGCGGGCCCTCGACCAGCACCGCGTCCGGCCGCAGCAGTTCCAGCGCAGCGGCCACCGCGCGGGCCGAGCCCGGCCCGTGGTGCCGTACGCCGAGCAGCGTCACCTCTGCGCTCATCGCGCCCTCCCTCCCGATGTCGGTTCCGGTCGTGCTGGTCAGCGGGCGTTCTCGCGGGCGGCGCGGTAGAAGTCCTTCCAGCCGTCCCGCTCGCGGACCACGCCCTCGACGTACTCGCGCCAGACCACCTGGTCGGCGACGGGGTCGCGGACCACGGCACCGATCACGCCGGCGGCGACGTCGCCGGCCCGGAGCACGCCGTCGCCGAAGTGGGCGGCGAGTGCCAGGCCGTTGGTGACCACCGAGATCGCCTCGGCCGTGGAGAGGGTGCCGCTGGGCGTCTTCACCTTGGTCCGGCCGTCGGCGGTGATCCCGGCCCGCAGCTCCCGGAACACGGTCACCACGCGCCTGATCTCCTCGGCGCCGCCCGGCAGTTCGGGCAGTTGCAGGGAGCGGCCGAGCTGCTCGACCCGGCGGGTGACGATGTCGACCTCCTCCTCCAGCGACCCCGGCAGCGGCAGCACCACGGTGTTGAAGCGGCGGCGCAGGGCGCTCGACAGCTCGTTCACGCCCCGGTCCCGGTCGTTGGCGGTGGCGATCAGGTTGAAGCCCCGGACGGCCTGCGTCTCCGAGCCCAGCTCCGGGATCGGCAGCGTCTTCTCCGACAGGATGGTGATCAGACTGTCCTGGACGTCCGCCGGAATGCGGGTCAGTTCCTCGACCCGGGCGATCTTCCCGTCCGCCATCGCCCGCATCAGCGGCGAGGGCACGAGCGCCTCCCGGCTGGGCCCGTTGGTGAGCAGCTGCGCGTAGTTCCAGCCGTACCGGACGGCCTCCTCCGGGGTACCGGCGGTGCCCTGGACCAGCAGGGTGGAGTCACCGCTGATCGCCGCGGCGAGGTGCTCGGACACCCAGGTCTTGGCGGTGCCGGGCACACCGAGCAGCAGCAGCGCCCGGTCGGTCGCCAGCGTCGTGACGGCGACCTCGACCACCCGGCGCGGGCCGATGTACTTGGGCGTGATCACGGTGCCGTCCGGGAGTTCGCCGCCCAACAGGTAGGTGGCGACCGCCCACGGCGACAGGCTCCAGCGCTCCGGACGCGGACGGTCGTCCTGCCCGGCCAGCGCGGCCAGCTCGGCGGCGAAGGCGTCCTCGGCGTGCTGCCGCAGGACGTCGGTCGTGACGTCGGTCATCGGGACTCCTTCGGGTCGGCCGCCGGGCACACGGGTGGCGGGGCGGCGAGTCGTCGGGGGGAGCCAGGTCGGCGTCCCGGCCTGCGGGAACCACCCTGCACCGGACCACTGACAATCCTGACCGGACCTCAGTTCGGGCCGCCCGACTGTCAGTCCCCCCGCCTACCGTCGTCGGCATGGAGGATCGCTGGAGCACCGAACACGTCCTGTCCCTGGCGCCCGACGCCACCTCGAAGAAGGCCGCGGGCAAGCTCTCGGCGCCCGCACCCTGGTCGGCCACGGGCACCGACGGTGACGCGGTCTGGGGCGAGTGCCGGGGCAGCGGCAGCACGCCGTACCGGACGGTCGTCGAACTCGCCACGCCCGCCTACCGGTGCAGCTGCCCGAGCCGGAAGTTCCCGTGCAAGCACGCGCTCGGTCTCCTCCTGCTCTGGAGCTCCGCCCCCGACGCCGTGCCCGCCGCCGCCGAACCCGCCGACTGGGCCGCCGAGTGGCTGAAGGACCGCCAGGACCGCGCCGAGCGGCCCGCCGTGAAGGCGGAGACCCCCGCCGACCCGGCCGCCGCCCGCCGACGCGCCGAGAAGCGCTCCGCCCGCGTCGCGGCGGGCGCCGCCGAACTGCGGCTGCGGCTGGCCGACCGGGTCCGGCACGGCCTCGCCGACCAGTCCGCCGCCGGCCCCTGGGAGGAGGTCGCCGCGCGCATGGTGGACGCCCAGGCACCCGGTCTGGCCACCCGTGTCCGCGAGCTCGACTCCGCCCCGCCCCACGGCCTCCTGGAGGAATACGCCATGCTCCACCTGCTCGCCACCGCCGCCACCCGGGTCGACGAACTGCCCGCGCCGCTCGCCGCCACCGTCCGCGCCAGGCTCGGCTACACCACCGACGCCGCCGACCTGCTGGCCGGCCCCACCGTCCGCGACCGCTGGCTGGTCCTCGGCAGCCGGACGTCCCCGATGGAGGGGGGCTCCGACGACCGGCTCACCACCCGGCGGCTCTGGCTGCGCGGCGCCAAGACCGGCCGGCCCGCCCTGCTGCTCGCCTTCGGCCGCCCCGGTCAGGCCCCCGACCTCGCCCTGCCCACCGGCCGGCTGGTCGAGGCCGAGCTGGCCTTCCACCCCGGCGCCCGCCCGCTGCGGGCCGCCCTCGGCACCCGGTACGGCGCCCCCGAGGCCGCCCCCGACGGCCCGCCGACCGGTCTGACCGTCGCCGAGGCCGTCGCCGGCTACGGCACCGCCGTCGCCGACGACCCCTGGCTGGACGCCTGGCCGACCACCCTCACCGACGTCGTCCCCGTCCTCTCCCCCGAGGGCTGGCACCTCACCGACGGACGGCACACCCTCCCGGTGCACCGCGCCGCCACCCCGGAGGCCGCCCTCTGGCGTCTCGCCGCCGTCTCCACCGGCCGCCCGCTCACCGTCTTCGGCGAGTACGGCCACCGCGGCTTCGCCCCCGTCACCGCCTGGGGCCCGGACGGCCGCCCGATCGGCCTCACCACCGCCTGATGTCGACCGACCGCCTCACCGGAGGAGCCCCCGTGCCCGACCCCTGGGAGTCCCTGCACACCGCCGCCCTGCTCGGCACCGACCGCCGCCCGCTCCCCGCGCCGGACCAGTCCGCCCCGTACGCCCACGAGGTCGACCGCACCGACCCGGCCGCCGCGCTGCTCGAACTCGCCGCGCTGGAGACGGTCCGCCGCCGCGCCGGTGCGCTCCCCACCCCCGCCGCCGGGCCGCCCGCGGCACCCGCCCCCGAGGACGGCCGCCCCGAACTGCCGGCCCCGGCCGCCCGCCGCCTCGCCCTGCTGCTCTCCAGCCGCGGCACCGGCGGCGGCGTCCTCGCCAACCTCGGCGAGCTGCTCCCGCAGTGGCTGGCCACCGCCCGCGCCCGCGGCTTCCGCCCGCCCGCCGCCACCGTCCCCGCCCTGCTGGACGCCGCCCGGGCCCGCAGCGAGCTGCGCCCCGACGCGGTCGCGCTGGCCGGCCCGCTCGGCCGCTGGCTCGCCGGCCTCAACCCGGACTGGCGGTTCGTCCTGCGCACCGCCGCCGGAGCGCCGGAGAGCCCCGGCCCGGCCACCGGGGACGACCACCTCTGGCACGAGGGACTGTTCGCCGAGCGCGTCACCCATCTGACCCTGCTCCGCCGCCGGGAGCCGGCCGCCGGCCTCGCCCTGCTGCGGAGCACCTGGCCCACCGAGCGCGCCGAGGACCGGCTGCTGTTCCTGGACGCCCTCCAGGAGGGCCTCTCGCCCGCCGACGAACCCTTCCTGGAGGCGGCGCTCGGCGACCGCAGCAAGAACGTCCGGGCCACCGCCGCCGAGCTGCTCTCCACGCTCCCCGGCTCCGCGCTCGCCGCCCGGATGGCCGAGCGCGCCCGCGCCGCCGTCCACCTCTCCGAGCACGGCACCCACCTGCTGGTCACCCCGCCCGCCGAGTGCGACGCGGCCATGCAGCGCGACGGCATACCGCCCCAGTCGCCCACCGGGCGCGGCGAACGGGCCTGGTGGTTCGGCGAGGTGATCGCCGCCGCGCCGCTCGCCGTCTGGCCGGGGCACACCGGCCTGGCGCCCGCCCGGCTGCTCACCCTGCGGGTCGGCGACTCCATCGACGAGACCAGCAGCACCTGGGCCGACGACCTGCGCGAAGCCTGGGCCCGGGCCGCCGTCCGCCAGCAGGACGCCGACTGGGCGCGCGCGCTGCTCGGCCCCGCGCCCTCCCCCTTGCCCGGTCCCGGCCGGACCGCACGGAGCGCCCGCACCACCGGCGCCCCCGCCAAGCTGCTCGCCGTGCTCCCGCCCGCCGAACGGGCCGCCTGGACGGCCGCCTTCATCGAGGCGCACGGCCTGGGCGAGGCCTTCCAGCTGCTCGGTGCCTGCGCGACCCCGTGGACGCCGCCGCTCTCCACCGCCGTGGTGACCGCACTGGCCCGGGCCGCCGCGTCCGGCGCCTACCCGTGGAGCCACAGCGGGGTGCTCGGCATGACCGAGCGCGCGCTCTCCCCCCGGACCGCCGACGCCGTCGAGGCACTGGCCACCGAGGCCGCGCCCGGCACCGCCTGGGGCGAGACCTTCGCCCGGTTGGCCGGCACCCTGCGCTTCCGCGAGGCGATGCTCGCCGAGCTGGCCGTGCCCGTGGACGCCGCCTGACGGGCGGGAGCCGGCTAGCCGGCGGCCCGGAGGTTGGCCGTGACCCAGGCGACGACGTCAGTGGTCGGCGTGCCCGGGGTGAAGATGTCGGCGACGCCCATCGCCTTGAGCTCGACGATGTCCTCGTCCGGGATGATCCCGCCGCAGAAGACCTTGATGTCCTCCGCGTCGCGCTCCTTCAGCAGCTCCAGCACCCGCGCGCAGAGCGTCATGTGCGCCCCGGAGAGGATCGAGAGCCCGATGCCGTCCGCGTCCTCCTGGATCGCGGTGTCGACCACCTGCTCCGGCGTCTGGTGCAGCCCGGTGTAGATGACCTCCATGCCGGCGTCGCGCAGGGCGCGCGCGATGACCTTGGCGCCGCGGTCGTGGCCGTCCAGCCCCGGCTTGGCGACCACCACGCGGATCGGTCCTGACACACCCATCACTGCCTCCTGGACCTCGTCGTCCACCACCCCACCGGACCTTGTGGGCACGGGCGAGGTTAACGCGCAATAACCAATCTGAGGGGAGGTTAGCGTCACGCGCCCCGGTTGGCCCGACCGCCCCTCAAGAGGAGGGGAAAATCACAGGCTGCCGGGGCCCGACCGCTTCCGGTCCCACTCTCCGATGTACCCCACAACCGCACACCCGCAGCCTCTTGACATCCGGACTTTTGTCCGGATGTCGGACTTCCGGCTACAGTCTCGGCTGTTTTCCCCTCGCCCGACGACGCGCCCGAGGCCCACCGAGGAGACAGCCCGCGATGGTTCCCGAAGCAGCCGCCCGCCCCACCCGTGCGGAACTGCGCGTGGCAGCCCGCGAGCAGTCGCGCGCCCAGCGCCGCGACGCCGCCAAGGCCGCCACCCGGACCGCACTGCTCCGGGTCGCGCTGCCCTCGGTGGCCGCGCTCGGTGTGGCCGCGGCTGCCGCGATCTCCGTCCAGGGCGAGGCCGACCAGCAGCGTGCCCAGGCAGCCGGCCGGCTGTCGGAGGAGGCCGCCGCCGCCTCGGGCCCGGCCTCGCAGGAGTCGGCCGCACAGGCCGCGCAGGCCGCACAGCAGGCCCTCGCCGCCGGGGACGCCGCCCAGGCCTCCCGCGGCGACGCCCGGCAGCCGCTCTCCGGCGCCCAGGGCACCCCCGACACCGCCGCGCAGGCGGTCGCCGCCGAGGCCCCGAAGCCGCCGGAGCGTCCCAAGGTCTCCCTTCCGGTGACCCAGGCCGGCCTCGGCGAGGTGTTCGGCGCGGCCGGCACCCACTGGGCCAAGCGCCACACCGGCATCGACTTCCCGGTGGACGGCGGCAGCCAGGTCCTGGCCGTCACCGACGGCACCATCCGCACGCTGTGGAACCCGTCGTACGGCTACATGTCGATACTCAAGATGGCCGACGGCACCGAGGCCTGGTACTGCCACCTCCGCTCGTACAAGATCCGCAAGGGCACCGTGAAGGCGGGCGACGTCATCGCCTTCGTCGGCAACAGCGGCAACAGCACCGGCCCGCACCTGCACTTCGAGATCCGCCCGGCCGGCGGCGGCGCGCCCGTCGACCCGCTGCCCTGGTTCCTCGCCCAGGGCGTCGATCCGCGCTGAGCCCGGCACCGGCCGGGCCGGCCCGCGCCCGGCCCGCGCCGACCACCGGTCGGCGCGGGCCGTACGAGCCCCGAGCGGGCCCCGGACGGGCCGACCTAGAGCTTCTCCACCGGCGCGTACCGCAGCAGCAGCTGCTTGCGCCCCTCCGTACCGAAGTCCACGGTCGCCTGCGCCTTGTCGCCGACCCCCGTGGTGGCCACCACCGTGCCCAGCCCGAACGTGTCGTGGGTGACCCGGTCGCCGACCGCCAGCCCCACCACCTCACGCTCGACCGCCCCGCCGGTGCGCCGCGCCGACTGCCCCCAGCCCGCCTTCGGCGAGGCCGTCGCCGACCCGCGCGACGATCCGCCGCGCGAGGAGCCGCCCGACGCGGAGCCGCCCCAGGACGACCCCGAGGAGTACCCGCGCGAGGCCGGCGCCGACGCCGCCCCCCGGCGCTTCCACTCCACCAGGGGCTCCGGGATCTCCTCCAGGAACCGCGACGCCGGGTTGTACGCGGGCTGCCCCCAGGCGCTGCGCAGCACCGACCTGGTCAGGTAGAGCCGCTGCCGCGCCCTGGTCAGCCCGACGTACGCGAGGCGCCGCTCCTCCTCCAGCTCCTTGACCTGGTTGAGCGCCCGCATGTGCGGGAAGATGCCGTCCTCCATGCCGGTCAGGAAGACCACCGGGAACTCCAGGCCCTTGGCGGTGTGCAGGGTCATCATCGTGATGACGCCCCGCCCCTCGTCGTCCTCGTCCGGGATCTGGTCGGAGTCGGCGACCAGCGCGACCCGCTCCAGGAAGTCGGGCAGCGAGCCGACCGGCGGCGTACCGTCCTCCCCGGCGTCCGGCCGCTCGCCCGGGTCCTGCTCGTACTCCAGGGCGACGGACGCCAGCTCCTGGAGGTTCTCCACCCGGGTCTCGTCCTGCGGGTCGGTCGAGGACTGCAGCTCGGCCAGGTAGCCGGTCTCCTCCAGCACCGCCTCCAGGACGGCCGCCGGGCCGGCGCCGGACTCGACGACCTGCCGGAGTCCGGCCAGCAGGGCGTTGAACTTCTTCACCGCGTTCGCCGAGCGGGCCGCCAGCCCGTAGGCCTCGTCGACCCGGAGCAGCGCCTGGGCGAACGAGATCCGCTCGCGCGCGGCCAGCGCGTCGATCATCGCCTCGGCGCGGTCGCCGATCCCGCGCTTGGGCACGTTGAGGATCCGGCGCAGCGGCACGGTGTCCTCGGGGTTGGACAGCACCCGCAGGTAGGCCAGGACGTCCTTGACCTCCTTGCGCTCGTAGAAGCGCACCCCGCCGACCACCTTGTACGGCAGGCCGACGCGGATGAACACCTCCTCGAAGACGCGGGACTGCGCGTTGGTCCGGTAGAAGATCGCGACGTCGCCGGGCTTGGCGTCGCCGGCGTCGGTGAGCCGGTCGATCTCGTCGGCGATGAACTGGGCCTCGCCGTGCTCGTCGTCCGCGACGTAGCCGACGACCTTCTCGCCGTGCTCGCCGGCCGTCCAGAGCTTCTTCTCGCGCCGGCTGGTGTTCCGCTCGATGACGGCGTTGGCGGCGCTCAGGATGGTCTGGGTGGAGCGGTAGTTCTGCTCCAGCAGGATCGTGGTGGCGTTCGGGTAGTCCTCCTCGAACTGGAGGATGTTGCGGATCGTCGCGCCGCGGAAGGCGTAGATCGACTGGTCCGCGTCACCGACCACGCACAGCTCGGCGGGCTCCACCTCGGCGAGCCGTCCGGCCGCCGGGTTCACGAAGTCCCCGTCGACGGTGCGCTTCGGCGCGGACGCGGCGGCGCCCCCGCTCAGCTCGCGGACCAGCATGTACTGGGCGTGGTTGGTGTCCTGGTACTCGTCGACCAGGATGTGCCGGAACCGCCGCCGGTAGTGCTCCGCGACGTCGGGGAAGGCCTGGAGCAGGTTCACCGTCGTCATGATGATGTCGTCGAAGTCGAGGGCGTTGGCCTCGCGCAGCCGCCGCTGGTAGAGGAAGTACGCCTCGGCGAGCTTCTTCTCCGTCGGGTTGGCGGCCTGGTCCGCGTAGGTCTCCTCGTCGATCAGCTCGTTCTTGAGGTTGCTGATCTTCGAGGTGAAGGACTTCGGCGGGAACTGCTTCGGGTCCAGGTCGAGGTCCCGGCAGACCAGGGCCATCAGCCGCTGGGAGTCCGCCGAGTCGTAGATCGAGAACGACGAGGTGAAGCCGAGCAGCTTGGACTCCCGGCGCAGGATCCGCACGCAGGCGCTGTGGAAGGTGGAGACCCACATCGCCCGGGCCCGCGGGCCGACCAGCTGCTCGACGCGCTCGCGCATCTCGCCAGCCGCCTTGTTGGTGAAGGTGATCGCCAGGATCTCGCCCGGCTGCACCCCGCGCGCGCCCAGCAGGTGGGCGATCCGGTGGGTGAGCACCCGGGTCTTGCCGGAGCCGGCGCCGGCCACGATCAGCAGCGGCGAACCGGCGTGCACGACCGCCTCGCGCTGCGGGTCGTTCATCCCGTCCAGCAGCTTCACCGGGTCGATCACCGGCCGGGCGGCGCCGTTGCGGTACCAGGCGTCGCGATCGGCCTCGGCGTCGCTCCCCGGCTCGCTGAAGGCCGCGGTCCGGAACAGTCCGTCCGGGATCGCCTCCTCGTAGGCGTCGTACGGGGCGTCGTCCTCGTACGCCGGCGGCTCCTCGGCGGTGGGCGGCGCGGGCTGCTTCGACCCGGCGGCGGGGGCCTCGAAACCGGGGAGCGGAAGGTCGTCAAAGAGGCTATTCATGGCACTCCGAGTCTATGGCCACCCACCGACAGACCCGCCCGGTCGCTGCGGACCGGGCGGGCTGCGGGCGGGCGGTCAGACCAGTCGACGCGCCGTGGCCCACCGGGTCAGCTCGTGCCGGTTGCTCAGCTGGAGCTTGCGCAGCACCGCCGAGACGTGGCTCTCCACCGTCTTCACCGAGATGAACAGCTGCTTGGCGATCTCCTTGTACGCGTATCCGCGCGCGATCAGCCGCAGCACCTCCCGCTCGCGCTGGGTCAGCCGGTCCAGGTCCTCGTCCACCGGCGGGGTGTCGGTCGCGGCGAAGGCGTCCAGCACGAACCCGGCCAGCCGCGGCGAGAAGACCGCGTCGCCGTCGGCGATCCGGAAGATCGCGTTGACCAGGTCGGTCCCGGTGATGGTCTTGGTCACGTAGCCGCGCGCACCGCCGCGGATCACGCCGATCACGTCCTCGGCCGCGTCCGAGACCGAGAGCGCCAGGAACTTCACGCCCCCCTGCTCGCCCATCAGCCCGGCCGAGCGGCGCAGCACCTCGACCCCGCCGCCGCCGGGCAGGTGGACGTCGAGCAGCACCACGTCGGGCCGCGTCTCGGCGACCACCCGGACCGCCGACTCCACGTCGTCCGCCTCGCCGACCACGTCGATGCCGGTCGTCTCGGTGCGCCCGATCTCCGCCCGGACCCCCGTCCGGAACATCCGGTGGTCGTCGACCAGCACGACCCTCGCGGTCCTCCCCGGTTCCCCGGCGGGGGGAATCCCCGCCGACGCTGCCTCAGTCATCCGACCTCTCCATCTCCAGCTCGACCTCGGTGCCGCCGTCCGGCGCGGGCCGCACCCGTGCGGTGCCGCCGTTGCGCTTCATCCGGCCGAGGATCGACTCGCGTACGCCCATCCGGTCCTCCGGCACCGTATCGGGATCGAAGCCGGGACCGTGGTCGCGGACGAACACCATCACCGTCCTCCCCTCGACCTCGGCGTAGACCTGGACCGGTCCCCCGCCACCGTACTTGGCCGCGTTGACGGTCGCCTCCCTCGCGGCCTGCATCTGTGCCGCGATCCGGTCGTCCATCGGGCAGTCGCCGACGATCACCAGCTCGACGGGGACGCCGTGGCGGTCCTCGACCTCGGCGACCACCGCGCGCAGGGACTCCGCCATGGTGTCCGGCGCCGCCTCGGCCGCCGCCTCCGGCCGGTAGAGCCAGAGCCGCAGTTCGCGTTCCTGGGCCCGCGCGAGCCGCAGCACCTCCTTGGGGTCCTCGGCCCGACGCTGGATCAGGGTCAGGGTGTGCAGCACCGAGTCGTGCACGTGCGCGGCGATCTCGGCCCGCTCCTGGGCGCGGATGCGGGCGGTCCGCTCGGCCCCGAGGTCCTGCCACATCCTCAGCGCGTACGGGCCGACCAGTACCAGCACGCCGGCCAGCACCGCGAGCGAGGCCTCGACCACCGAACCGATCGTCGAGCCGCTGCCCTGGGTGGCCAGGAAGGCGATGGTGCCCGCCACCACCAGCAGCACGCCGGCGCCGACCCGGGTGTAGGCGCCGCGCCGCCGGTCCCCCTCCTCCAGCCCGAACCAGCGCTGCCAGCGCGAGTCGTCGGCCTGCCGCCAGACCAGCGCCACACCGACGCCGATCGCCAGCAGCGGCCAGGTGTAGGGCTTGGCGGTCTGCACGTTGAGCGCGTTGAGCAGGGCGATCACGCCGATCACCAGCATCACCAGCGCGGCGAGCTGGCCCAGCCCGCCCTGCCGCTGCGAGCCGGTCGCCGCACCGTCCTCCGCCGCCGAGGCCGGAGAGGCCGCAGAGGCTGTGGGGGCCGCGGGGGCCGCGGGGGCCGCGCCGCCCGCCACCCCGGTGGGCTCGCCCTGCAGGGCGTGCTGCAGCACCTCGCGCAGCCGGCCGATCCATCCTCCGCGCCGGCCGCCCTTGCTCAGCTCCGTCCCGGCCGTGCCGTCCCCCGCCCAGGAAGCGGCCGGCACGAACACGCCGTTCACGTACACCCAGTGCGTCCCGCCGCGCTGCGCCGGTTCGCCGATGCCGATCGGCACCACGAACCAGAACGCCGCGTACAGCAGCCCGCCGACCCCCTGCGCGAAGAAGAGCAGCACGAAGGCGACCCGCACCCAGCTGACGGGCAGTCCGAGGTGCACCGCCAGCCCGTGCGCGACCCCGCCGAGCATCCGCCCCTGCGGGCTGCGGTACAGCCGGCGGTACGGCGGCCGCCCGTCGCCGGGCACGGCCGGGTCGACGCCCCCCGGCGGCGGGGCGTCGGGGGTGAGGGGACGGGGATCGGAACCGGGTGCTGCCACGGCACCGATCGTTCCACGCGGGTCCGCCCGGACGCATCAGGGTGGACCCCTGACCCTTCTCAGGGACAAGTCAGGGTCCGGACAGGGCTCGCACCGGTTGGGCGCGGCTCCGGCACCCACCAGGATGGTGGCTATGACCGAAGACCCCCGTACCGAGGAGATCGAGGAGGCCGGGCCGAGCGCCCCGCCGGCCCCGGACCGTCCGCCGCTGAACCGGACCGAGCACCACCGCGTGGTGGCCGGCGTCTGCGGCGGTCTGGGCCGGCACCTGGACATCGACCCGGTGGTCTTCCGCGTCGTCACGGTCGTGCTCTGCCTCTCCGGCGGCCTCGGTCTCTTCCTGTACGGGCTCGCCTGGCTGATCGTCCCGACCGAGCCGGTCGCGGACGGCAAGGGCGGCAGCCGCTCCGGCCGCACCGAGCTCCAGCGGGTGCTCACGGGCCGGGTGGACGGCCAGTCGGTCGGCGCGGTGCTGCTGACCGTGATCGGTACCGGCGTCTTCTTCTCCTCGATGGGCGACGGCGACCAGCTCTTCCCGCTGCTGCTGCTCGCCGGGCTGGTCTTCCTGGCCGTCCGCTACGACCCGGAGCGCCGCCGCGGCGGCCGGATCCGCGGCCGCCGCCGGCACGGCCTCGGCGGTCACGGGGGTCACGGCCACGGAGGTCCCGACGGCCACGGGTCGCACGGCGGACCGTACGACCGGTACTTCCCCGAGTCCGAGCCGGCCACCGGCGCGGACCACCGCCGGCCGCACGAGGCCGAGGACCAGGAGGCGCGCGAGCGGCACGCCCGGGACCGGGCCGCCGGGACCGTCCCGGCGGACACCCCTCCCACCGGTCCGACCGGCTACCTGTGGGACCCGCGCCACCCCGAGCGCAACCCGTACGGCGGAGCCGCCCCCGCCCCGCCGTACGGCGGGGCGACCCCGCCGCCCGGGACGCCCGCCCAGCCGTGGTGGCAGCGGACCGACCTCCCGCAGGGCGACCCGCTGCGCAAGGAGGGCGGCCCGGCCGTGCCGCCCCCGCCGGTGACGGTGCACCGGCGGGAACGGTCCCCGCTCGGACTGATCGGCCTGCTGCTGGCGGTGGGTGCGGCCAGCGCCGTCTGGTCGGCCTCCGCCGACGGCGGAGCCGCCCTGCTGACCGGCACCGTGCTGGCCACCGCGCTGCTGGTGATCGGGCTGACCCTGCTGGTCGGCGCCAAGTTCGGCCGGGCCCGCAGGCTGGTGGTGCCGGGCCTGCTGCTCACCGTGGCGCTCACCGCCGTCGGCCACTCGTCGGTCTCGGTGCAGAACCTGCTCGGCGACCGCACCTGGGCGGTCGCCTCGGCGGACGAACTGGAGCAGAAGTACACCCTGGGGCTCGGCTCGCTGCGGCTGGACCTGAGCGCCCTCGACCCGGCCGGCGGCACCCTGAGCACCACCGTGGAGCTCGGCGCCGGTGACCTGACCGTGGTGGTGCCGCCGAACGTCACGGTGACCATGCGGACCGAGGTGGGACTGGTCGACGTCAAGGTGCCGGGCGCCGAGACCAGCAGCGAACGCGGTTCCCGCAGCTACCTGCTGCACCCGGCGAACGGCCAGGCATCCAAGGGCACGCTCGACCTCACGCTGATGGTCGGGCTCGGCGACATCAAGGTGGTCCAGTCGTGAGGAAGCACCAGCTCGACCTGTTCTCCCTGATCGCAGGAGGGCTGTTCACCGTGATCGCGGTGCTCTACCTGGTGGCGGCGGTCAACGACGTCTCGGTCAACGGCCGCATCGTCATCCCGGTGACCTTCATCGTGCTGGGACTCGGCGGCCTGGCCGGGGCGGTGGCGGCGGCGGTCCGCCGCTCCCGGCCGGACACCGAGGGGAAGTAGGCCACCCGGGCCCGACCCCGGGCCCCGGGGGCCCCGGGGGCCCCGGGGAGGGGGCTCAGCTCTCCAGCGGTCCGAGGTGGAGCTTCTCGCCCTCCTTGGTCACCCGGTACTTCGGCAGCGGCTTGGTGGCCGGGCCGTTGAGCACCGCACCGGTCGCCGCGTCGAACCGGGAGCCGTGGCAGGGGCAGTACAGCTGCCCGTTCTTCGGGGCGTCGACCGCGCAGCCGGAGTGCGTGCAGACCGAGGAGAGGGCGCAGTACTGGCCCGCCTTGGGCTGGACCACGAAGAGCGCGTCGCCGCTGGACGGGTCCTTGACCTGGGCCGAGCCGCCGACCGGGACGCTCGCGGCGTCCACCGTGACGGGCGGTGCGGCGGACGCGGGCGCGGCGGACTGCTTCGGCTTCCCCGCCGACCCGTCCCGCCCGAAGGTGGCGGTCAGCGAGCCGGTGAGCAGCCCGGCGCCGCCCATGGCGACGGCCGCGATCCCGCCGTCCACCAGGGCCCGCCGCCGGACGTGGTCCTCGGACAGGCCGCGGGAGCGGTCCCGGGCGGCCCGCCGGGCGAGGTAGCCGTCCACCGAGAGGTACGGGGTGCCGGCCAGCACCAGCGGGGTCCAGGCCATCAGGTAGACGAGGTCGTTGCCGAGGTAGTACGGCGAGACGTTCCAGCTGACGGTGAGCCAGAGGGTCAGGCTGAGCGCGGCGCCGCCGGCCGCGGCGAGGCGGCCCCAGAGGCCGACCAGGGTGCCCAGGCCGACCGCCAGCTCACCGAACGCGACCAGCAGGCCGAACAGGGTGGGGTGGTCCAGGGCCGGGCCGAGCAGGAAGGAGATCGGGCTGGAGCCCTCGGCGAGCACCGTCTGCGAGACGAAGGAGGCCGGGTCGCCGGAACCGGCCAGGTAGTGGGTGTCGGAGAGCTTGTCGAGCGCCGCGTAGACGAAGGTGACGCCGAGGAAGATCCGCAGCGGCAGCAGCGCCAGCCGCGAGCCGGCCGCCTTCCACCCGGCCGTCCGGCCGGTTCCGCCGCCCAGGCGGGTACCGCCGGTGCCGCCGCTTCCCGGGCCGGTGCCTCCCGGGCCGCTGCCGGTGCCGTCCGGAGTCGAACCGGCCGTTCCCGCGCCGGCCGCCGCCTGACCGGCCGCCGCGGAGCTGCTGGCCTCCGTCATTCCCCACACCTTCCCTCGCCGGCCCGCCACCGCCTGACAGGTCCGGACGCATTCTGCCCGGTCGTGAGCGCTTTCGGTGGGAGGTCCCACCCGGTGGGCACCCGGTCC
>NZ_JBHXDN010000008.1:0-62159 GCF_042726075.1 Kitasatospora sp. NPDC127035
GCGGAAGGGCCCCGACGAGTGTCCGGGCCCTTCCGCCTGGCCGCGTGGCCGCGTGATCAGCCGACGACGGCCTGGGCGTCGATCTCGACCAGCATCGGCTCCTGCGGGAGCTCGGCGAAGATCGTGGTCCGGCAGGGCTTCACCCCGCCCGGACTGATGTTCTCGTCGATGAACTCGGCATAGACCTCGTTCATCAGCGGGAAGTCGGCACGCTTGGTGAGGTAGACGCGGAACATCACCACGTCCTCGATCGTGGCGCCGCCCGCCTCGACGATCGCCTTGACGTTCTCCAGCGTCCGCCGGGTCTGGGCCTTCACGTCGCCGTGGAACAGGTACTCGCCGGTGGCCGGGTCCTGCGGGCCCTGACCGGACACCTGGAGGATCGGGCCCTTGCGGACGCCCTGGGAGAACATCCACGCCGGGGCGGGGGCGCCGTCGGTCCGGATCTCGGTCTTGTCGCTCATGCGCTTCCTTCGTTGCGGTGATTGCTCAGGTGGTCGGCGGCGTCTGGCCGCAGTCGGCGGAGACGGCGCGGGTGGTGGCGAGCAGCTGGGGCAGCAGCTCCAGCACCTGCTCGTACGGGAGGACGACGTCCGGCACCGAGATCGAGGCGGCGGCGACCACCCGGCCGCTGGCGTCCCGGATCGGTGCGGCCACGCAGTTGATGAACGCCTCGTGCTCGGCGTGGTCCTGCGCCCAGCCCTGGACGGCGACCTTCTCCAGTTCGGCCAGCAGTGCCTCGGGCGTGGTCAGGGTGCGGGCGGTGTGCGGGGTGAAGTCGATCCCGGCCACCACCCGGCGGCGCTCCGGCACCGGCAGGTCGGCCAGCAGCACCTTGGAGACCGCGGCGCTGTGCAGGGCCGCGCGCAGGCCGATCCGCGAGTACATCCGCACCGGGTGGCGGGAGTCGTACTTGTCGATGTAGACCACCTCGCCCCCCTCGTACGCGGCCAGGTGCACGGTCTGGCCGGTGGCGGCGTTCAGCTCGGCCAGGTGCGGCGCTGCGATCCGGCGGACCCCGCGCTGCTCCAGCGCCAGGCCGGAGAGGGCGAAGAGTCCGGCGCCCAGGTGGTAGCGGTACGCCGGATCGCGGTAGACGAATCGTTCCTCTTCGAGGCTCTGGAGCAGCCGGAGCACGGTGGTCTTGTGCACGCCGAGCACCTCGGCGAGCTGGTCCAGCGAGCGCTCGCCCTCGCCGAGCTCGGCGAGGATGCGCAGGGCGCGGGTGACGGTCTGGCTCATCGTGCTCCAAGGGCCGGGGAGGCGGCCGGTCGGGGGTCGGCGGCACCGCCCCCCGGCGCCGGCGCGGCCGGAGCGGGCGTGGCCGCCGCGGGTGTCGCCGTGGCGGGCGCCGACACGCTGGAGGCCGGGGCGGTCCGTGCGACCGCGGGCAGTACAGGGGACACGATGCCATCCGCCGACACCCGGGTGGACGCCCAGTCCTCCGGGGAGGCGGCGAGCAGGGCGGCGACCACCGGCTCCGGGGGCAGCTCGGCCTGGTCGCCGTCGGCGGTCAGCGCGCACGCCGCGCTCAGGTGGCCGAGTCGCAGACGGCGCCGCTGGTCGAGGCCGCGCACCGTGCCGGCCAGGTATCCGGCGGCGAAGGCGTCGCCGGCCCCGGTCGCCTCGACCACCTCGACGGTGAGCGCCGGCTCGCTGACGGTGCTCCCGTCCCGCTCCAGGGCGGTGACCAGCCGGGCGGCGTCCTTGACCACCAGGGTGGCGGGGGAGGGGAACCGGCGGCGCAGCTCGTGCGGGTCGCCGATGCCGAACGCGGCCTCGGCCTCGTCGGCGCCGATCAGCAGGAGGTCGGCGGCGTCCAGCAGCGGCGGGAGCACCGAGACGTCGCGGTCGCGCCAGAGCGCCGGGCGCCAGTTGAGGTCGAAGCTGACCAGGCGGCCCGGGCGGCGGTCGGCGAGCAGGGCGCGGAGCAGGGCCAGGCAGTCGTCGGAGAGCGCCGCGGTGATGCCGGAGAGGTGCAGCAGCCGGGCGCCGGCCAGTAGCCGGGCTGCGGCCGGGTCGGCGAGCAGGGCGGGGGAGAGCGCGGCGGCGGCGGAACCGCGCCGGTGGTAGTGGAGCCGGCTGCGGCCGGGACCGAGGTCGAACCGGTCGCCGGTGGAGCCGCCGATCTCCTTGAGGTAGAGGCCGGTGGGGCGGTGCGGATCGACGGCGACCGCCGAGACGTCCACCCCGCGTGCGGTGAGCTCGCCGAGCAGGCGGCGGCCGAAGCCGTCGTCGCCGACCCGGCTGATCCAGGCACTCGGCACGCCCAGCGCGGCCAGGGCGCCCGCCACGTTCGACTCGGCCCCGCCGACGGATAGTCGGAACGCCTCCACCGACTCCAGAGGGCCGGGCCGGTCGGGCAGGAGGACGGCCATCGACTCGCCCACGCAGACGGCGGCCGGGGTGGCGGGGTCCCCGTCCCGGACGTCCCCCGGGGCGGGCGCGGCGGAGCCGGCCGGGGTGGCCGGCTCGGCCACTGCGGGCCCGGCCGGGTCGGGTCCGGCCGCCGCCGGGCCGCCGAGCGGTGGGGTGCCCGGGCTCACGGCGGCGTCCTGTCGTGGCATCTGCTGGGCTCCTCGGGGTGCTGCGGCCGACCGGGTGGGGGTGCTGCGGCTGACCGGGTGGCCCGCCTGCCGGGGGCGACCGTCGTTGACCTTCGTCCGGCGCCGATGCTAGAACCGTGCTGCCAGCATGTGCAACCCTCGTTGCGTATGTTGCAACACGGCAAATGGAGGAAGACGGTGGACCAGACCTTCGCAAGCAGCGGCACCGGGCCGGGCATCGACACCGGGGCGGTGGCGGCGCTCGCCGACGAGACGCTCGACTGGCGGTTCAAGGCGCTGCCGCCGGCCGCCTGGGGCCTGAGCGTCCGCGACTACCTGGCCACCGGCCCCGCCCTCGCCGACCTCGGCACCCCGCTGCTCACCCTCGACGCCGGCGCGCTCGACCACAATCTGCGGACCATGGCCGCCTGGTGCGCCGAGGCGGGCGTGGCGCTCGCCCCGCACGGCAAGACCACCATGGCCCCCGCGCTGTGGCAGGCCCAGCTGGCCGCGGGAAGCCACGGCATCACCCTCGCCAACCTGCCGCAGATCAGGGTGGCGCGCGCCTTCGGCGTCCAGCGGGTGCTGCTCGCCAACACCCTGCTCGACCCGGCCGGCCTCGGCTGGCTGGCCGGCGAACTGGCCGCCGACCCGGCCTTCGCCTTCACCTCCTGGGTGGACTCCGCCGCGAGCGTCCGGCTGATGGACGAGGCGCTGCGGGCCGCGGGCGCCGAGCGCCAGGTCGAGGTGATGGTCGAACTCGGCGGCCCGGGCGGGCGCACCGGCGCCCGCACCGTCGACGAGGCGGTCGAGATCGCCGCCGCCGTGCTGCGCGCGCCCACCCTGCGACTTGCCGGGATCGGCGGCTACGAGGGCGCGCTGGCCCATGACGCGAGCGAGGACGGGCTCGCCGCCGTCCGGACGTACCTGCGGACCCTCGCCGAACTGCACGGACGGCTGGCTAGCGCGTACGCCGACGGCTCGGCGCCCGTGGTCACGGCCGGGGGGAGTGCCTACTTCGACCTGGTGGCCGAGGAGTTGGGGGCCCTTCCGGAAGCCTTCGTGGTGCTCCGTTCCGGTGCGTACATCGCCCACGACGACGGCTTCTACCGGGGGATCTCCCCGCTCGCCCGGGCCGCCGGCGCCGCGGGTGGGACGGACGCCGGTGGGGCGCCGCTGCGCAGTGCGCTGCACGGGTGGGCCCGGGTGGTCTCCCGGCCGGAACCGCACCTGGCGCTGCTGGACGCCGGCAAGCGCGACCTGCCGTTCGACGAAGGGCTCCCGGAGCCGCAACGCGTGCGGGGCGGGGCGGAGTTGACCGGGACCGCGGCGCGGATCACCGCTCTCAACGACCAGCACGCCTTCCTGCGGGACGCGGGCGACCTCGCGCCGATCGGTGCCGTGCTGAGGCTGGGCGTCTCGCACCCGTGCACCGCCTTCGACAAGTGGGCGCTGATCCCGGTGCTCGACGACGCCTCGGCGGCCGAGCCGAAGGTCACCGGGCTGGTCAGGACGTTCTTCTGATGAGCCGGGAGCAGGGGCCGGGCGGCGGGGGCGAGCCGGCGGGCCGGGTGGACCGCGGCAACGGGCCCGGTGCCCGCGAGGTGGTCTTCAAGGGGGCCACGGTCATCGACGGCACCGGCGCCGAACGGTACCGGGCCGACGTCCGGATCGCCGACGGAGTGATCGCCGAGATCGGCCGCGGTGTCGACGGGGCGCGGGTGGTGGACGCCGACGGGCTGGTGCTGGCTCCCGGGTTCATCGACATGCACGCCCACTCCGACCTCGCCCTGCTGCTCGAACCCGAGCATCCGGCGAAGGTCACCCAGGGCGTCACCTGCGAGGTCCTCGGCCAGGACGGCCTCTCCTACGCCCCGGTCGACGACCGTACGCTGCCTGCCCTCCGCCGCCAGATCGCCGGCTGGAACGGCGACCCGGAGGACTTCGACTGGGACTGGCGGACGGTCGGCGGCTACCTGGACCGGCTGGACCGGACCGGTCCCGCCGTCAACGCCTGCTACCTGGTGCCGCACGGATCGCTGCGGATGCTCGTCGTCGGATGGGAGAACCGGGCCCCGAGCGCCGCCGAACTCGACCGGATGCGCGCGCTGTTGGCCCAGGGGCTGGCCGAGGGCGCGGTCGGGATGTCCAGCGGGCTGACCTACACGCCCGGGATGTACGCCGACACCGCCGAACTCGTCGAGCTCTGCCGCGTGGTCGCCGAGTACGGCGGCTTCCACGCCCCGCACCAACGCTCCTACGGCGAGGGAGCGTTGGAGGGCTACGCGGAGATGGTGGAGATCGCCCGGCGTTCCGGCTGTCCGCTCCACCTGACCCACGCCACGATGAACTTCGGCGTCAACCGGGGACGGGCCGGCGAACTGCTCGACCTCGTCGACCGGGCGCTCGACGACGGGGTGGACCTCACCCTGGACAGCTACCCCTACCTGCCCGGTTCCACCACACTGGCCGCGCTGCTCCCCAGTTGGTCCACCGAGGGCGGCCCGCGCGCCACCCTCGACCGGCTGGGCGATCCCGCGGTGCGCGAGCGCATCCGGTACGAGGTGGAGGAGAAGGGCAGCGACGGCTGTCACGGGGTGGTCACCGACTGGGCCACCATCCAGCTGTCCGGCGTCCGGAACCAGGAGCTGGCCGACGCCGTCGGCCGGTCCGTGGCCGAGCTCGCCGCCGAGCAGGGCCGCTCCGGGACGGAGGTCTTCCTCGACCTGCTGCGCCGCGACGAGCTGGCCACCACGATCCTCCAGCACGTCGGCCACGAGGAGAACGTCCGGGCGATCATGCGCCACCGTGCGCACACCGTCGGGAGTGACGGGCTGCTGGTCGGGGCCCGGCCGCACCCGCGTGCCTGGGGCACCTTCCCCCGCTACCTGGCCCGTTACAGCAGGGAGGCGGGCGTGCTCACGCTGGAGGAGACGATCGCCCGGATGACCGGCCGGCCCGCCGCCCGGCTCCGCCTGGACCGGCGGGGCCGGATCACCCCGGGCCACCACGCGGACCTCGTCCTGTTCGACCCCGAACGCGTCCAGGACGCGGCCACCTTCGACCAGCCGCGGCGGCCCGCCGTCGGCATCGAGCACGTCTACGTCAACGGCACAGCCGTCGTCCGGCAGGGCCGCACCACGGGCGCGCGCCCGGGGCGGGCCCTGCGCCGAACCGCACGAGGAACCCGAGCCGCATGAACTCTCAGCCCGTCACCGTCGATTCCGCCGCCCCGGTCGGTTCGGTTGCCGCCGACCCCGCCGTGCTCGCCGCCACGCGCGCGGCGCTGGCCGCCGAACCGGTCATCGCCGTCGTCCGTGCCCCCCGGATACCGGACGCCGCCGCGCTCTGCGCCGCGCTCGCCGAGGGCGGCATCACCTGGACCGAACTCACCTTCACCACACCGGACGTGACGTCCCACGTCGAGCAGGCCGCGCGCGCCGGCTGGCGGGTCGGGGTCGGTACGGTGCTGACCCCGGAGCAGGCCGGGCGGGCGCTCGACGCCGGTGCCTCCTTCCTGGTCACCCCCGGTCTGCGGCCCGAGGTGGCGCATGCCGCGCACGCCGCCGGGGTGCCGGTCGTCCTGGGTGCGCTCACCCCGACCGAGGTGGCCCTGGCGGTCGACCTGGGCGCCGCCGCCGTGAAGATCTTCCCCGCGCGGGCGTTCGGTCCCGGCTACTTCAAGGACCTCCGCGGCCCGTACCCGGACGTTCCGCTGGTCGCCTCCGGAGGCGTCAACGGGGGCAACGCGGGCGAGTTCCTGGCCCAGGGCGCGCTCGCGGTCTGTGCCGGGACGGACGTGGTGCCGCCGGACGTGGTCGCGGCCGGGGACTGGGCGGAGATCACCCGGCGGGCGAAGGCGTTCACGGCGGCCTGCGCGGCGCGGTAGCGGACGGCGGGGCGGGCTCCGCAGCTCTGAGGCTCCGCAGCTCCGCAGCTTTGAGGCTTTGAGGCTTCAAGGCTGCGGAACTGCGGGTCGCGGGGGTGCGGAGGGTGGGCGGAGCGGTCCGGGAGGGGTGCGGGGCGCGCGGGGAGGGGGAGCGGGAGGGCGCTGAAGCGGCGCGGGAGGAGTGCGGGACGACCCGGGGGCTCCTCCCGCCACAGGCCCCGGAGGCCCGCTTCGGCGCCGGGAGTGGTCGCTGCGGACTGTTGGGACGGCCGGGATTCAACGAGAATCGAGAGCCCCCGGCACCCGGCAGGAGGATCCACCCATGACCTCGACCCGCCCCGGCCCCGACTGGCTGGCCGACGCCGTCCTCTACCAGATCTACCCGCAGACCTTCGCCGACTCGGACGGCGACGGAATCGGCGACTTCACGGGCGTCACCGAGCACCTCGACCACCTCTCGTGGCTGGGCGTCGACACGGTCTGGCTCAACCCGTGCTTCGCCTCGCCGTTCCGCGACGCCGGGTACGACGTCGCCGACTACCTGACGCCCGCGCCGCGCTACGGCACCACGGAGGGCCTCGCCGCCCTGGTCGAGGCCGCGCGGCGCAAGGGCATCCGGGTCCTGCTGGACCTGGTCGCCGCCCACACCTCCGACCGCCACCCCTGGTTCCTGGCCGCGGCCGAGGACCCGTCCGACCACCGCTACATCTGGTCCGACGGCCCGGTGGACGGCTTCGTCGCCTCGCCCGGCGGCCGTCCCGGCTGGTACCGGCCCAACTTCTTCGACTGCCAGCCCGCACTCAACTTCGGCTACGCGCGCGAGAGTGCCGACCAGCCCTGGCGGCAGTCGGTGGACGCCGAGGGGCCGCGTGCCAACCGTGCCGCGCTGCGCGAGATCATGGACCACTGGCTCGGCCTCGGCCTGAGCGGGTTCCGGGTCGACATGGCCTCCTCGATGGTCAAGGACGACCCCGGCTTCACCGAGACCGGCAAGCTCTGGAGCGAACTGCGGGACTGGCTCGACCGCACCCACCCGCAGGCGGCCCTGTTCGCCGAGTGGGGAGAGCCGGCCGCCGCCGTGGCAGCCGGTTTCCACGCGGACTTCTTCCTCCAGTTCGGCGGCGCCGACCAGGGGTTGCCACTGCGTTCGCTCTGGAACAACAACGCCGGAACGGTCGAGGAGTACTGGAAGCAGGGGCCCTGCTACTTCGAGGCCGAGGGGCGCGGCACGCCCCGGGTCTTCCTGGACGCCTGGCGCTCCGCCGCCGAACTCACCGAGGGCGCCGGTTACATCGCACTCCCCACGGCCAACCACGACTTCTCCCGGCTCGCCACCGGACCGCGCACCGCGGAGCAACTCGCTCCGGCCTTCGCGCTGTTGCTCACCTGGCCCACGCTGCCGGCGGTCTACTACGGGGACGAGATCGGCATGCGGTACCTGCCCGGCCTGCCGGACGTCGAGGGGAGCGTGCTCGGCCCGCAGTACAACCGGGCCGGCTCGCGCACCCCCATGCAGTGGGCGCCCGGCCCGAACGCGGGCTTCTCGACGGCTCCCGCCGAGCGGCTCTACCTGCCGGTCGACCCCGACCCGCACCGGCCCGACGTGGCCACCCAGCGGGCCGACCCGACCTCGCTGCTGCACACCGTCCGGCGGCTGATCGCGCTGCGCCGGGCGCACCCGGGGCTGGGGGCCACCGGCTCCGTGGAGGTCCGGCACGCGGGCTACCCGCTGGTCTACACGCGCGCCGGGCGGTACCTGGTGGTGGTCAACCCGCGGCGGGAGCCGGTGGTGGTGGAGCTGGGCGGGGCCGTACCGGAGGGCCGGGCGGTCCGGCCGCTCGACGTGCAGGGGGTGCGGGTGGTGAGCGGGGAGCTGCGGGCGGACGGCTTCTCGTACGGGGTGTTCAAGCTGGTCTGATGCCGCGGGCCGGGGCGGCCGGTCGGTCGGGCGCCCGGTCGGGCAGCCGGTCGGCGGCGCGTGGCGCGGGCGGGGTGCCGTGGTGGATCCGGCGGGCAGCACCCCGGCCACGGAGCCCCCGACCTCGGGCCCCCGACCCGGGGCGGGTCAGGTGTGTCGGCCGGAGGGGCGGCGCAGCAGTCCGTGTCCGGCGCCGGCGAGCCCGCCGACCGCCCAGAGGAGGGCGGCGAACGGCGCGAGGTAGGAGGGCCGGGCGAGCCAGCCGACGGCCGCCGCCGAACCCAGCACCGCCGGCGCTCCGACCAGGGCGGCCAGGGCGACCGGTACCCCGGCCGCCAACCGAAGGGAGGCCAGGGCGAGCCAGTACGCCGCTCCGGCCGTGAGCAGCGCCGCCGGGAGAACGAGTACGGACAGCACACCGGGACGATAACCCGGGCCGGGTCGACTCCGGTGCCGAGGGGCGAGCCGGTACCGCCCCGGGGCCGGCCCCGCCGACCCGGGCGCGGTCAGGGACGGCGGTCGGGTGCGCCGGTCAGGGACGGCGGGGCGGGCGGGTGAAGCAGCAGTCGCCGCAGACGCCCGCCTGCGGGCCGACGCGGTAGTACAGGCAGCAGCTGGTGCGACGGAACGCCGTACCGCCGAGCGCGTCCGGGTGCCCGGGGATCCCGGGGACCCGGGTCGCGATCAACGTTCCGCTGCCGGCCAGCGGCGGTCGGTCGAGCACCTGGGCGACGAGCGAGCGGGCCCGGGCGGGGCCGTGGGGCGGGGAGGTGGCCTCCGGCGGCGGGCAGGTGCGGGCGGTGGCGTGCTCCGCGGTGTGTGCGTCGAGCATGCGCAGGGCGCCGGCCAGGGCCGAGGCGGTGTTGCCCCGGAGCAGCCCGTCGGAGAGCGGCACCACGGCCCGGACGGCCGCCTCCAGGACCACCAACTGCCCCTCGACGACGGTCCGGTGGAAGCGGTCGACGAGGGAACCCCGGTCCGCGCGGGCGGGCCCGGACGGCATCCAGAGGTCGACCGGTCCCTGTTCGGGGACCCGCACCCACGCCCGGTCCGGGTCCAGTTCGGGCACCTCGCCGAGCAGGACGGCCGCACCGAGGCCCACCGAGCAGAACCGGGCGGCCAGGCCGAGGTGCAGGATCGACGCCGCGACCCTGGGCTCGGCCGTCCCGAGCCGCCGCGCCACCTCTCGTACCCGGTCGGCCAGCGGTCCGTCCGGGCCGGGGGCGTAGAACTCCCGCAGCGGACGGAAGCCCGGGGGCGGCCCCTGGCCCGGTGCGGCTGCGACGTCGAGGGCGAAGTAGGGGCCGACGAGGGCGAGCCGGCCGTAGTCGGGCGCGTCGCTCACCGGCCGGCCACCGCTGCGCCGGGGACCGGGGCGGCGCGGCTGACCGGGTCCGGGCGGAAGGCGCGGCCCGGGCGGGGGAGGACGCCGGAGGGCGTACGGGGCTGGGACATCGGACGGGTCCTCCGGTTCCGTGCGGCGGGGTGCGGCGGGGCTCAGCCCCGGACGGTGAAGTTGCCGGTGTCGGTACGGATGAACGGTACCGTGCCCTGGCAGTCGGACACGGGTATCCCGAAGGCGCCCCAGAGCCACCCCAGGCGGTCGTTCCGCCCGTCGTCCTGGACGGTGAGCGAGACCCTGGAACCCACGAGCGGCAGGTCCGGGAACCAGGGGGCCGACCCGCCGGTGACCACACCGGTGGTGATCGCCGTCCGCCCGCCGGCGGCGAGGCAGTCGAGGGTGCCCTCGAAGTCGGCGACCAGGGCGCCGTCCGGTCGGTGGTGGGTGACGTGGAAGCGGCCCCGGGCGTGGCCGGGCGCGTTGTTGAGGTCCGTCCGGGCGTCGACTTCGAACCGGACGAGGTCGCCCTCCATCCCGGAGAAGTCCTTGGTGAGGGTGGCTCCGCCGCCGCCCCGCACGCGGACGGTCGGCTGGCCGGTCCCGCCGGTCTTGCCCGTCCCGCCGGTCTCGTCCGTCCCGCCCGTCTCCCGGGCGTCGGTGACGGCGGGTGGGGTGACGGAGGGGGCTGCGGTCACGGGCGCCGCGGTGACCAGTGCCGCCAGCAGGCAGAGGGCGGTGGCGGAGGCGGTGCGAACGGTCGTGGTGGTGGGGCGTCGCATGGGGCGGGTCCTTTCGACGGTGGTCGGAGGCGGTCGGCGCCGTGCGGGGTCCGGGTGGGCCGGGTCCGGGGCCGGGGTGTCTCCGGCGAGGTGTTGCGGTCACGCACCAGACTGATCGGTGCACGGCCGTCGCACCTCCCGCTGCGGTGGGGGTCGCCCCCTCCTCAGGGAGGATCTCCGCCTCCCCCGGGAGAGTTGGCCCGAGCGGGCGAACGACCGGCCGGATCGTAGGCTCGTCCGTATGTGTGCTGAACCTTCGGCGAATCGAGCGCAGGCCCGGATCCTGGCCGAGCCGTGGCCCGCCGCCGCTTCCTCCCTCCCGACCCGGGCCGCCCGGGCCCGCCGACCGCTGGGCACCGCCGTCGCGTTGCTGTTGCTCGCGCCCGCCGCACTGGCACATGCGGGTGAGCACACCGCCGCACTGCTGGTCGCGGGCACGGCCGCCCTGGCGGCGCTGGTCGCCGTCCTGCCGTGGCCGTCGCCGTCGCGACGGGTGACGCTCGTGGCGGCGGCGGGCGCGGTGGCCGTCGCCTCGCTGTCGTTGGACCTCGGGTACGCGGGGCCGTACCGACTGCCCGCCTTCTGGCTGCCGTTCGAGTGGGCGGCCCTGCTGGTGCTGGCGGGACGGGTGGCCCGCCGGGCGCGCGGACGGTGGGCCGGCGCGGTCGGGGTGGCGGTGGTGACGGCGGCGGCCGTGGTGCCGCTGCGGTTCACCGCGAGGGTCCCGGACGGCGGCCGGACCGGTTCCGTGATCGCCGTGCTGTGCTCGTTGGTGCCGCTGGCCGTCGTGGTCGGGGCGAGCCTCTACCTGCGCGCGCTGGACGCCCGTCGGGAGCGCGCGGTGACCCGGGCCCGGCGCGCACAGCGTCTCGAAGTGGCCCGCGGGCTGCACGACTTCGTGGCGCACGAGGTCACGGGCATCGTGCTGGAGGCTCAGGCGGGCCAGCTGCCGGGGCTGGATCCGGAGGAGACGGCCGCGCTGCTGCGCCGGCTGGAGGAGGCCGGGCTGCGCGCGCTGGATTCGATGGACGCGATGGTCGGCGCGCTGAGGGATCCGCAGGACGACGGGGAGGGCGTCGGGAACGGTGTCGGCGGGCGGGTCGGGGAGCGGGGCGGCGAGGCGGGCGTCGGCGGCGCGGCCGGTCGCACGGCCGGCACCACCCGTGTGCCGGGGCTGGCCGAACTGCCGGAACTGGTCGGTCGGTTCGCCGCGACGGGCGCCGTCCGGGCCCGTCTGGAGGCAGCGCCCGAGACCGTCGGGCTGTTGTCGGCGGAGGCGGACGCCACGGCCTACACCGTCGTCCTGGAGGCGTTGACCAACGTGCGCAGGCACGCTCCCGGGGCCGCGGAGGTGGTGGTGCGCGTGGCGGCCGGCCCGGGCGGCCTCCGGACGGTGGAGGTGTCGGTCACCGACTCCGGCGATGGCGGACGCGGCGTCAAGGGCCTGCTGCGCCGCCGCCCGGGCAGTGGTGGCACCGGGCTGGTGGGACTCGCCGAGCGCGTCTCGGCGCACGGCGGCACGCTGGCGGCGGGACCGTGGCGGCCTACGGGCTGGCGGACCGGCTGCGTGCTTCCCGCGCGGCAGGCCGATCGGTCGGGCGCGGGCGGAAGGTCCTCCGCCGAAGATCTGCCGAACGGCAGATGGCAGCGGGCCGTCGAAGGACGATCCTCGTCACTGTGATCGAAGCCGGCAGCGCCGACGCGCTGCTCCGATCCGCGTCAACGGGTCGGTGCGACCGCCGCACGCGGTCCTGCCACCGCGCAGGGCCGCCGTCGCCGGTCGTGCCGCCGGACCGCTCCCGCCGCAGGAGGCCCTTCATGACCGTCGTGCCCAGCCCCGCCGCCGCGCCCGCCGCCCCGCCGCGAAACACCGCCGCCGCGCCCGCCGCCGTGGCCGCCCGGCCGGGGAGCGCCGCCGAACGACCCGGAAGGTGGGCGTTCCTGCTCGGGCGCCCCGGGCGGTCGGTGGGCCGGGTGCCCGTCCTGGGAGCCGTGACCGCAGTCGTCCTGCTGGCTGCCGTCACGGGCTGCGCCCGGGCCGAGGAAGCCGAGCCCGAGTCGACGCTCTTCGGCTACGCCGGCACCACGCTGGACGTCGTCGTGGCGCACCACGTGCCCACCGACCTGGTCACGGCGGACCGTCAGGACATCAAGGTCACGCGCTGGTTCAAGGCCGACGTCGTCGGCACGAGCACGACAGACTGGAGGCTGGAGGGCGACACCCTCCACCTGGAGGCGAGTTGCTCCGGTCTCGCCGACTGCGACGCGAGGTTCCGGGTCGAAGTGCCGCCGCACGTGGCCGTGCTGCGCGACGGCCGGGCGACCGACCTCAAGGGCCGGCCCTCCTGATCCCGGGGCGGGGGGTCGGCGCCGCCGTGCGAGACTGCCCCCGTGACGAGTCCGAACCCGGAGCCCATCCGCACGCTGATCGCGGACGACCAGGAGGCCGTCCGGCGCAGTGTGCGGCGGATCCTTGAGGCCCAGCCCGACATCACGGTGGTCGGCGAGGCGGCCGACGGTCTCGCCGCGCTGGAACTCGCCGCGGAACTGCGCCCGGACGTCGCGCTGGTGGACATCCGGATGCCGCGGATGGACGGCCTGGAACTGACCGCCAGGCTCGCGGGCCCGGGCGCCGTCACACCGGTGCGGGTGGTGGTGCTGACCACCTTCGACCTCGACGAGTACGTCTATCCGGCGTTGCGGCACGGCGCCTCGGGGTTCCTGCTCAAGCGCTCCGGTCCGGCGCTGCTGGCCGAGGCGGTCCGGGCGGCGGCGAGCGGGGAGAGTCTGATCAGCCCGTCCGTCACCGTCCGGCTGCTGCAGCACGTCACGGAGACCCGGCGGACGGACCGCCGGTCGGCGCCGGTGGCGCCGCTGACCGGGCGCGAGGTGGAGATCGCCGGGCAGGTCGCCGCGGGCCGGACCAACGCCGACATCGCCGCGGAACTCTTCATCTCCCCGGGCACGGTGAAGACGCACGTGGCGAGCATCCAGCGCAAGCTCGGCGTGTCGAACCGGGTCGGCATCGCGGTGCACGCCTGGGAGATGGGGTACGCGGTGCGGACGGGCGCGTAGCCGGAGGCGGGGAACCACGGACGTGGGGAACCTGCGAGGCGGGGGTGGCCTCCGGACGTCGCGTCCTCCGGCCGTACAGTTCGATCGTCGACCGAGGTACCAGCGGCAGACCCTGATCCGTCTCGATCTGTCGCCACTGCCTCCTGCGGTCGAACTCCCTCAGCTACCTCGCAGGTTCACCACCATCATGCTCCTCGCCGGGCCGGTGCACCAGGGGTTCGGTGGATATTCTCCCAAATCGGATATTTCGGGGTGATGTGGGAGAGCGGAGAGTGCCCGGGGCCGGCGGTCACGCCCCCTCCGGGCGGACGCTCACCGCAGTGCGTCCTTGCGCAGGAACCGCTTCAGCCGCTGCCAGGGCCAGGTGTTGATCACGTCCTCGGTGGTCAGCCAGGCCCGCTGGGCGGTGCCGATCCCGTACCGGGGGTAGGCCAGGTGCGGGGTGGCGTGCGCGTCACTGTCGATCGAGAATTTCACCCCGTGGCGCCGGGCGCGCAGGACGTCCTCGTCGCGCAGGTCGAGGCGTTGGGGAGAGCTGTTGATCTCGATGGCGGTGCCGGTCCGGGCCGCGGCCGCGAACACGGCGTCCAGGTCGACGTCGATCGGGCCGCGCCGGCCGATCCGCCGGGTGGTGAGGTGGCCGATGACGTGGACGTGGGGGTTCTCGCAGGCGCGGACGAGGCGACGGGTCTGGGCCGCCCGGTCCGCCCCGAAGTGCGAGTGCACCGAGGCCACGCAGACGTCGAAACCGGCCAGGAAGTCGGCCGGCCAGTCCACGCCGCCGTCGGGGCCGATGTTCAGTTCGGTGCCGTGCAGGAGCCGCATCCGCCGGTGCCGGCCCGCCAGTGCGCGCAGTCGCTCGCGCTGCGCGAGCATCTTCTCGTCGGTCATCCGCTGCATCACCAGGTCGGGCGCGTGGTCGGTGACGGCGTAGTAGGAGTAGCCGCGCGCCGCGGCCGCGTCGATCATCTCCTCCAGGCCGGCCAGCCCGTCGGTGAGGTCGGTGTGGGTGTGCAGGTCGCCCCGGAGGTCGGCCTCGGAAACCAGGTCCGGCAGTTCGCCGCGCAGGGCGGCCTCGATCTCGCCCCGGTCCTCGCGCAGCGGCGGCGCGATCCACGGCAGGCCGAGCGCCCCGTAGACCTCCTCCTCGGTCGCCGAGGCGATCTTCTCCCCGCTCTCGGCGTCGAACAGTCCGTACTCGGACAGCTTCCGGCCGGCCCGGACGGCGATCGTCCGCAGCCTGATGTTGTGGGCCTTGGAACCGGTGAAGTACACCAGCGCCGCGCCCCAGTCCTCCTCGGGCACCACGCGCAGGTCGACCTGGAGACCGTCGGTGGTGCGGATCGAGGTCTTGGTCGGACCGCCGGCGATCACGTCGGCCACCTGGGGGAGCCCGGTGAGCGCGGCCATCAGCGGTGCCGAGTCCTCCGCGGTGGCCAGCACGTCGATGTCGCCGACGGTCTCGCGCATGCGTCGCAGCGAGCCGGCGTACGCGCAACGGGTGCAGCCGGGGACGGTCGCGAGCGCGGCGACGATCTGTTCGGCCTGTGCGGTGGCGACGTCCAGCAGCGTCCGTCCGCCCGACTGCCGCATCAGCTCGATGCCGTGCAGGATCTTCTCGCCGCTCCGCTCGCCGAAGCCCGCCACCTCGCTCAGCCGGTCGGCGCGGACCGCCTCGGCGAGCTCGTCGACGGACGCGATGCCGAGGTCCCGGTAGAGCGCGAGGGCGCGCTTGGGGCCCACGTTGGGGACGGACATCATCGCGCGGACCCCGGTCGGGATCTCGGCCCGCAGCGACTCCAGCGCCTCGATCCGGCCGGTGGAGAGGTACCCGGCGATCTTCTCGGCGGTGGACTTGCCGACGCCGGGGATCTGTTGGAGGCCCTTGACGTCGAGTCCGGCGATGTCGTCGGGGTGGCCGCCGACCGCCCGGGCGGCCTTCTCGTAGGCGCGGGCGCGGAAGGCGTCCCCGCCGGTGATCGAGATCAGGTCGGCGTACTCCTGGAGCAGCTCCCTGACCTGGTCGTTGAGCCGGGCCATGCGGCCAGTCTAGGGTCGGCGGGCGGATCGGGCGGATCGGGCGGATCGGGCGGGCCGGGGGTGGAGGGTGTCCGTGTTCGGGGTGGGGGGCGTGCGCGGCTTGCGGAGGGTGGTTGCGCGCGCCGGGGAAGTGCGCCCCCGCCGGTCGGCGGGTGTCGACTCCTCCGGTCGGCGGGGTGGGCGGGTCGGCCTGGGGCCGGGGGCCGGATTGTCACCCGGGCGGCGCTGGCGCAGGCTGGTCGCAGGACCGGGGAGACGGTCCGCACCGGCTCGCCGGGGATTCCGCGGAGACGGTCCGCGAGGTACGAGGGGCGGGGCGATGGCAAGCGGGAAGCTCTGGGACTACGTGGCGTCGGGCGCCCGGGCGCTGGGCGGGTTGGGTCCGCTCGGACGGTCCGGCGGACTGGCGGGTTCGTGGCTGGTCAAGAGCGCGGGCGTGGTCGGTCGACCGGGCTCGACGGCCGGGTTCGGTGCGCCGCCGGCCGGTGGCGGCGGGCTCGGCGGCCCGCTCCGGGCGGGCTCGGGCGGGATGGTCGGACCCCAGGCGTTGTCGCGACCGGAACTGGAACGGTTGCGGTGGACCGACCGGGCCGGCGGCTGCGTGCCGGACGCGCGGCACGTCCAGGTGGCCGACGTGGTGCGCAGGGTGCTGCGCGGCGGCGGCCGGTCGGCGTCGGTGTCGGTGCGGATACCGGTCGGCCTGCCGGTGGTGGTGGCGGACGCCCGTCGTCTGGAGGCGGCGCTGGCCGGGCTGGTCGACCACGCCGTCCGGCGCAATCCGCCCGGGGTCAGGGTGCTGGTCCGGATCGATCCGGTGCCCGGTCCGGGCGGTCCGGGCGGGCTCGGGTTCCCCGGCTTCCCGGGGTCCCCGGAGGTCCCCGCGGGTGAGCTGGCCCGGGTGGAGCTCAGGGTCGTGGACCAGGGGCCGTCGGAGCTCCCCGAGGCCCGGCACTGGCTGCCGGCCGGGGTCCGGGCCGCCGAACCCGGAGGCCCGGCGGACGGGCGCGAACCCGGCGGGGCGGGCGACGCGGCCGGCCCCTCGGTGCCCGCGCTGGTCCGGGCCGCGGGGGGACGGCTGGGCGTGGAGCAGACGCCCGGTGGAGGGGTCACGGTGGTGCTCGTGCTGACGGTCGCCGGGGACTGACGGCGGGCCGTCGGGGGCGGTGCCGGCGCGCCGCGCAGGCCCCTCCACCCTGGAACCGCAAACAGTTCTTCGCAAAAACCCTTTGCGAAGAACTGTTTGCGGTTCTAGGGTGTTGCCATGACCGATGACCGCAGGTGGCCGCACAGCCCGGACCCCCAGACCGATGTCGTGCTCGACGCCAAGGGCCTGCGTGCCCTGGCCCACCCGGTGCGCGTGCAACTGATCGGGCTGCTCCGCAAGCACGGCCCGTCCACCGCCACCCGGCTCGCCGGGCAGCTGGGGCTGAACTCGGGGGCGACCAGTTACCACCTCCGCCAGCTCGCGGCGTCCGGGTTCGTCGCGGAGGACACCGAACGCGGCAACGCCCGCGAGCGGTGGTGGAAGGCGGTCCACCAGGTCACCTGGTGGACGGACGCGAACCTCGCCGACGAGGACCCGGAGGCGGCGCTCGGCTACCTGAGGTCGATCGTCGCGGCGCACACCGTCACCGCGCAGACGGCGCTCAACGCGTACGAGACCATGCCGAGCGACTGGCGGCACGCCCTGGACCTCAGCGACTCGGTGCTCCGGCTCAGCCCGGAGGAGGCCCGCGAACTGGCGGCGGAGCTGACGGAGGTGGTCGCGCGCTACCGGCGGGCCGATCCGGCCTCGGCGGGACCGGAGGGCACCGAGCGGGTGGCGGTGGTCGTCCACGTGCTCCCCGACCCGGTCGCGGCGGCACCTGAGGAACTGGAGGAACGATCATGACCGCGCGGAGTACGGACGCTCCCGCTGCCGGGGCTGCCGGGGCTGCCGATGCCGCAGCCGCGCCGCGCAGTCTCCGGCCGCTGGTCGGTGTGCTGGCGGCGATGGCGGTCTCCCTGACCGGGACGCGGGTCTCGGCCATCGCCCTGCCCTGGTTCGTGCTCGCCACCACCGGCAGCGCGACCATGACCGGCCTGGTCGCTTTCGTCGAGCTGACGCCGTACGTGCTGGTCAAGGCCCTCACCGGGCCCGTGGTCGACCGGCTCGGCCCGCGTGTCGTCTCCTGGACGGCGGACGCGGTGAGCGCCGTCGTGGCCGGTCTGGTGCCACTGCTGCACGGCCTCGACCTGCTGCCGTTCTGGCTGCTGCTGATCATGGTCGGGGTAATCGGTGCGGCCCGCGGCCCGGGGGACCTGGCCAAGGAGGTCATGGTCCCCGAGGCGGCCGACCGGGGCCGCGTCCCGATGGAGCGGGCCACCGGGCTGTCCGGGGTCACGGAGCGGTTGGCCTCCACGGCCGGCCCGGCGGTGGGCGGAGCTCTCGTCGCGCTGCTCGGCCCGATGGCCGGCCTCACCGTCAACGCGGTCGCCTTCGCGCTGGGCTCGCTGGTCATCGCACTCGCGCTGCCACGGGGCATGGGTCGGGCCGTCGCCGCGCACGCCGCCGCTGCCCTGCCACTCACCGAGGCCGCGCCGTCGTCCGAGCCCGCGCCTGGACACCGGACCGGGCGCGTGGCCGAGCGGGTGGCCGAGCCAGGGGCGCCGCCGCCGGTCGGCTACTGGCGGATGTTCCGGGAGGGGTTCACCTTCCTCCGGGGCGACCCGCTGCTGCTGACGATCATCGTGATGGTCGCGGTGACGAACCTGCTGGACGCCGCGTTCATGACGGTCCTGGTCCCGGTCTGGGCCCAGGAGTCCGGGGGAGGTCCGGCCGCCATCGGTCTGACGGGAAGCGTCTGGGGGATCGCGGCGGTCGGGGGCAGCCTGATCGCGGCAGCCGTCGCCCACCGGCTGCCGCGCCGGACGGTGTTCTTCACCGGCTTCCTGCTCTGCGGTGCCCCGCGGTTCCTGGTCCTGGCCCTGGGGGCACCGATGGGTGTCGTCCTCGCCGTCTTCGCGGTGAGCGGCTTCGGCTCCGGATTCCTCAATCCGATCCTCGGCGCCGTCCAGTTCGAGCGTGTACCGCGCCACCTGCTCGGCCGGGTCAACGCCCTCGGCGACTCCTTGGCCTGGGCCGGCATCCCGTTGGGCGGTCTCCTCGGCGGCGCGGCCGTGGCCCTGGTCGGGCTCATACCCGTGTTGCTCGTGTGCGGCGGTCTGTACTTCGCCACCACCACGCTCTCCGGCCTGCGCCCGGAGTGGCGCGAGATGGACCGCAAGCGACGCCGCGGACCTGAAGCGGTCGCCGACACGGGCAGCACTCCGGCAGAACGGCCTGCGGTCACCACCGGGGTCGGGGCCTGACCCGGACGGCCACGCAGGCGGGTCGGGCCGGGGCAGGTCAGGTCGATCCCGTCGGGGCCGCCGTCGGCGGGGCCGCCGTCGGCGGGGCCGCCGATCCAGGGGCGACCTGCGGTCGGCCCGCCGAACGGCAACCGGTTCCTGTCACACCCCGACGGTGGGGGGCCGACCTGGTGAAGCCGTCCAGTGGAGGAGGAGAAGCGAGGCGAGAGCGGCCAGGGCGCACCAGGTGGAGACGAACGCCAGCCGCCAGAGCAGGGCGCAGACCAGCGCGCCGACACCGGTGAGCAGACCGAGGAGGCGAAGCGAACGGTCACCGCTGAGGAGGAGCGCGCCGACGGTGGCAAGGAGGTAGCCGAGGAGGAGGAGAGCCGGGTACGGGACGCCGACGCCGTAGGTGAGGGTGTGGGTGTGCTCGGTCACGGTCACCGGCGGGGCGGCGACGGCGAGGGCCAACGGGACGGCCACGAGGATGCCGAGGAGGGCGACGGCGGTGAGCAGCCTGCGACGGGTCGGTCCGCCGTCGGTCGCGCAGCGGACCCCGACGGGGACCATGACGGGGAGCAGCGGCAGGGCGATCACCGCCCAGACCGTGCCCGCCCAGCGGGCCGTCCCGGCGGGTAGGTCGCCGTCGGCGCCGAGCCAGACCGCGGCCTCGATCAGTTGGTGCACGCCGAGGACCAGGGGGAGTGCGGCCAGCACGAGCCGTTCAGGTCGTCCGGCGCGGTGGGCCCGGACCAGGCAGACAACGCCGACGGCCGAAACCGCGCCGCCGACCACCAGGTCCGCCCGGGCGCTCCAGCACATGTGCCGTGCTCCGGCGGCCGGTCAGCGGGCGCCCGGGAGCGGGCCGGCTCCGTCTGCGCCGTCGTCGCGGTCGTCGTTGCGGCCGCTCGTGTCGTTGCCCGCCATGTCGCTCCCCTGCGCCCTGTTCCGCTTCGTCCCGGCCCGCTTCGGTCCGTTCTCCTCCCCACCCTTGCCCATGTCGCCCCGGTTCGTCCCGTTCGTGGCGTCCGTCCTGTTCGTGTCGCCGGGGCGCCGGCCGACGGTTGCCGCGCCGCCCGGGCCCTCGTCGCAGGGTTCCTCGTCCGGTTCCTCGCGGGGTTCCTCGCCGGACTCGGCTCCGGGTTCGTCCGTGGGCTTCTCCCCGGAGCCCTTCGAGTCCTTGCCGACGGCACCGGGCATCGCGGGGTGGCGGCCGATCACCACCACCCCGGTCACGATGGCCAGCAGCCCGGCGACCTCCCACGCCAGGGCGCCCGGGGTGACCCGGAGCCGGTCGCCGAGGAAGCCGACCGCGCAGGCGATTCCGGCGATCGGCTGGGCAGCGGTCAGCGCCGGGAGCGACATGCGCAGCGGCGCGGCCTCGAAGGCGCTCTGGACCAGTAGCAGCCCGACCACGCCCGCCGCCACCACCGCGTACGGCTGCCAGCTGCCCAGCACCGCGTCCAGGCCCTGGCGGTCGAGGCGCTGGGTGGTGGTCCGGGTGAGTGCGTCCTGGAGCCCGTAGAGCAGGCCGGCCGCCAGGGCGAGCAGGGTCGCCTCCTCGAAC
Organism: Kitasatospora sp. NPDC127035; assembly: GCF_042726075.1. Classification (NCBI taxonomy): domain Bacteria; kingdom Bacillati; phylum Actinomycetota; class Actinomycetes; order Kitasatosporales; family Streptomycetaceae; genus Kitasatospora; species Kitasatospora sp. NPDC127035. Next base: position 20,490 of record NZ_JBHXDN010000008.1, read on the forward strand.
AACGGCATCCGGCGGGCCGTCGACACGAGCAGCAGCGTCAGGCCGACGACCGTCCCGACCACCAGCCAGTGCCGAAGTTCGCTCGCCGGCGGGCCTCCGCCGGTCGGGCGGCCGGCCACGATGAACGCCGTCACCCCGGCGGCCAGCAACAGCACACCAGCCCAGCCCGAGCGGCCGAGCGACTGCTTGGTCAGGACCCGGGAGAGGGCCATGGCGAAGACGAGGTTGGTGGCGAGCAGCGGTTCGACGAGCGAGACCTCGCCCTGGTTGAGGGCGAGGGCGGAAAGGATGAGCCCGCAGACCATGAAGCCGGTGCCGAGCAGCCACTCGCGCATCCGCAGCAGGTCCAGCAGCAGGCGCCAGCGGAGCAGGTCGGCACGCGGGGCCCGCTGCGCGGCGTGCTGCTGGAGGACGAAACCGAGGCCCATACAGCAGGCGGCGCTGAGTGCCAGGACGAAGACCGCCACGAAGGGACCACCCGAAGGTCGTTGCCCGCGCCGCACCGCCGGTCCTCCGGAGGAAGGGGGACGTCCGCACGGAATGGCTCCCGGGCGTCCCGCGGTTCTGGCGCGCTGTCGTCAGCCTACCGCCGGGGCCCGGCGCCGACCCCCGGAGCTGCGCCGGGCGCGGGGCGCGGTGTCCGCTTGCCGCCGCCGTGGTGGCGGGCGCACGCTGGTGTGAGCGGACGGCACGGGCCACTGCCCGTGCCGGTCCGGGCAGGCGGGACGGGGGCCGGCGCCAGGAGGTGTGGCATGCACAACCAGTGGGATGTGGAGCTGAGCTTCGAGGAGGACGGCGTCCACACGGGATGCAACGCGCGGCTGACCGGGGCGCGAGCGCCGGGCCTCACCGCGCACGGGGAAGCGCTGAAGAGTGTGGAGGACCGACCGCTCGCCCGGATCGGCGAGGAGGTCGCGGCCTCGCGCGCCCTGGAGGCGCTGTCCCGCAAGCTGCGGGCCCAGGCCACCGGGGAGATCGAGGACGAGGGGCACCGGCCGGGGTACCTGATCTACTGACGCGGCCGCTCGGCGAATGCGCCGGCCGCCCGGTCCACGGCCGCCCGGCAGGACGTCCGTACGGCTGGGTGCCTGAACGCTCGGGCCCTGACTGGCCGGGCCCCTGACTGGCCGGCCCCTGAGCGCTCGGCCCCCGGCCGCCGGGGCCCCGACCCGCGGACGGTCCGGAGTCCGGCCCGGCCGCGTCCGGAGCGCCGCCGGTCCCGTTCCGACCCTCCGGTTCGGAACGGGACCGGTCTCCGCCGGGCCGCGTCCTCCGGTTCCGTCAGCGCGGCCGGGCCGGCTGCGGCCCGGAGGCCGCCTTGCGGGCGGGCACGAACAGCACCGAGATCAGTGCCGCCACGCCGAGCAGGGCGGCGGTGACCACGAAAGCCCGGTCGTAGCCGGCCGCCAGCGCGGCCAGGGGGGTCTCGCCGTCCTCCGCGGCCCGGCGGGTGGCGGACACCGCGAGGGTCGACAGGACGGCGAGGCCGATGCTCCCGCCGCACTGGCGTCCGGCGTTGAGGAGTCCGCTGACCAGGCCGGCTTCCCGCGGGTCGACGCCGGAGGTGCCCATCGCGGTGTTGGAGACCATGCAGATGCCGACGCCGACGCTGGCCACGAGGGAGGGGCCGACGAAGGCGGTGAGGTAGCCGGAGTCCACGCCGAGTCCGGCGAACCAGAGCATGCCGAGGCCCCCGAGCAGCAGGCCGCCGGTGAGGGTGGCCCGTCCACCGAAGCGGGCGGTGAGCCGGCCCGCGATCATGCTGCCCGCCGCCGTTCCGGCGCAGAACGGCAGGAACGCGGCTCCGGCCGCGAGCGGGCCGTAGTGCAGGACGTTCTGCAGGTGCAGCGAGCAGAAGTAGAAGCCGACCAGCATGGCCGCTCCGAGCAGCGTGACGACCGTGCTCGCCACCCAGGCCGTACGGGCCCGGAGCACGCCCAGCCGGACGATCGGCGCCTGTGCGAACCGGGATTCCCAGAACAGGAAGGCGAGGCCGAGCAGAACGGCGGCGGCGATCGTGCCGAGGGTGCGGGCCGAGCCCCACGGGTGCCGGTCGGTCTCCATCAGCCCGTAGACCAGGGCGGTCATCGCACCGGTGCCGAGGACCGCGCCGAGTACGTCCGGGCGGCCGGCGCGCGGTGGGCGGAAGGCCGGCACCGAGCGTGCTGCCAGGGCGACGCCGACCAGCACGATCGGGGCGTTGACGAAGAACACCCAGCGCCAGTCGAGCAGGTCGGTGAGTACCCCGCCCAGCAGCACGCCGAGCGCGCTGCCACCGGCGGTCACCATCGACCAGATGCCCAGCGCACGGGCCCGGGCCGGTCCCTCGGCGAAGGTCACCATGATCAGGGTGAGGCCGATCGGGGCCAGTACCGCGGCCGCGACGCCCTGTCCGGCGCGGGCGGCGACCAGCTGGGTGGGCGTCTGGGCGAACCCGCCGAGCACCGAGGCGATCCCGAACAGCACCAGACCGGAGAGCACCGCGCGGCGGTGCCCGACCAGGTCGGCGATCCGGCCGCCGAGCAGCAGCAGCCCGCCGAACGCCAGCGCGTAGGCGTTGACCACCCAGGGCAGCGCGCTGTCGACGAAGCCGAGGGCCTCGCTCATGGCGGGAAGCGCGATGTTCACGATGCTGGCGTCGAGCGTGACCATCAGCTGACAGAGGCAGACGGTGGCGAGGACGAGGCCCGGCCTGGCGTGCCGGGCGTGCTCCCCGTGCGGGGCGCGCGGGGTGGGCGGCGACTCCGGGGCGGGGTCCTGGGCCGGGTCCTGGGCGTGGACCGGCGTCGGGCCGGGTGACGTCCCGGGAGTGGCCCGGGACGGGGTGGGTGGCGCGGCTTCGGGCATGACGACCTCCGATGCGAACGTTGTTCGCGTAAGGTAAGCCTTACTCGATGTCGAGTGCAAACGACCCGGTGGAGGAGCGGGTTGGCGGAGCCATGGCAGGATGGCGGAGTGTCAGAAGAGACCAGTCGGCCGGGCGCCGGCGGACGTGAGGCGGACGCCGTGCGCGAGGCCGCACCGCAGGCCGCGCCCGCGACTGCCCCGGGGAGCGCACCGGAGACCGCACCCGAGGTCCCGCGCCGGGCGGGCTCGGGGACCGCACCCGCCGCCGCGGCGCAGGGGGCCGCAGAGGTGGCCGGGCAGGTCGCGGGGGAGCGCGGCCGGTACGGGCGCAAGCGCCCGCGCCCCGGTCTGACCACCGCCGGCGTGGTCGCCGCCGGGCGCCGGGTGATCGAGCGCGACGGGATCGACGCGCTCACCATGCGCGCCGTCGCCACCGAGCTCGGCACCGCGCCCGCCTCCCTCTACCGGCACGTGACCGACCGTGAGGCGCTGCTGCTCGCCGCCTTGGAGGAGATCGCCGAGGGCCTGCCGGTCGGCGTGGCGGGTGCCGGCCCGGAGGCCCGGCTGCTGCGCCGGCTGGTCGACGCCCACGACTACATGGCCGGCCACGCCTGGGTGCTGCACATCCTGATCCGGGGCGAGCTGGTGGCCGAGAACGCGCTGCCCTTCAACGACGCCTGCCTCGCCGACCTGATGGCCGCCGGACTCCCGCCCGGGCGCGCGATGCCGGCGTTCCGTTCCTGCTGGCAGCTGGTCCTCGGCGAACTGCTCTCCGAGCACCCCGTCAGCCCGCCGCGGGAACCGAGCCAGCGCCGCGCCGCGTACGAGGGGGCGGACGCGACGCGGCTGCCGGCTCTCGGGCGGGTGCTGGCCGAGACGGGGTACGTCGGCGTGGGCGAGCGGTGCGGGGAGCTGGAGGTGGCGCTGGGTGCGCTGATCGCGGGGCTGGTGCGACGCGGGTAGCCCCGGGCCGCGCGGCCGCGCGGTCAGGGGCCGGTGGCGAGGAAGGCCGTGAGCCGCCGGTTCAGTTCGTCCGGCCGGGCGGTCAGCAGGGTGTGGTGGGACGTTCCGGGGAGGACCGCGACCGTGGCGGAACGGAGGGTCCGGCGGGCGCGTTCGGCCACCGCGGCGGCGTCGTGGGTCCGGCTCCGTTCGGCGAACAGGGCGAGGACGGGCGCGGTGAGCCCGCGCAGCTGGTCGGTGGTCGGGCGCGGGCCGGTGACCGGCCGGGCGGCGGGGAAGCCGGCGTACCCGAGTGCGTACAGCTCGCGCCAGGCCGGGTCGAGGGCGGTCCCGCCGCTCTCCCAGTCCAGGTAGGAGCGGGCCCTGGCGGCCGTGCGCGGGGGCGCGAGGAGGGGAAGGGCCCGCAGCAGGTAGCCGGGGCGGAAGCCGGCGAAGCACTGGGTGGGATCGAGGAGGGCGAGGCGGCCGACCCGGCCGGGGGCGTGCAGGGCGTGGCGGAGGGCGATCCACGCGCCGTAGGAGTGGCCGACGACGTCGGCGGCGGCCACGTCGAGCCCGTCGAGGACGGCGTCCAGCCAGCTCAGCAGGCCGGGGACGCCGCCGAGCGGCGAGCCGCCGAGGACGCTGCGGCCCGGGTCTCCGATCAGGTCGACGGCGAGGACCCGGTGGCCGGCCCCGGTGAGTGCGGCGACGACGGCGGTCCAGCAGGTCGAGGTGGAGCCGCCGCCGTGCAACAGGACGAGGGGGCGGCCGTCGCGCGGGCCGCAGGCGTTGACGCGGGTGGCGCCGTGGGGCGTCCGGACGGTGAGCGCCTCGGCCGGGACGGGCCAGCGGGCGAGGGCCTCGTCGTAGGCGGTGAGGAAGGCGGCGTGGCCGGGTTCGACGGCCGGGTCGGCGGATGTGCGTGCGGACATGATCTCCCCCGGTGGATGATGGAGTCGCTCGCCGAGCGTGTATCTCGCTCAGCGAGACAATACGTCCGGGGGACCGTCAGGGAAAGGACACGGGGTGGAGCAATCTCGGCTGCCGATGGAGCTGGTCCATCTGTTGCGCGGACTGACCGTCGAACTCGACCTCTTCGGCGCCGAGTTCGCCGCGCGGCACGGGCTGCACCCGACCGACCTGCGGGCGCTGGTCCACCTGCTCGACGCCGCGCGGGCCGGTTCGGTGGTCACTCCCGGGCGGCTCGGTGAGGCGTTGCGGCTGAACTCGGCGGGGACGACCGGTCTGGTCGACCGTCTGGTGCGGCTCGGCCTGATCCGGCGCGAGCGCGATCCGGAGGACCGTCGCAAGGTCCGGCTGGTGGTGGAGGACCGGGCGACGGAGCTCGGGCAGGCCTTCTTCGGCGGGCTCATCGCCGATCTGGTGACCGCGATGGGCGGCTTCGGGGAGGCGGAGCTGGCGGTGGCGCAGCGGTTCCTGACGGCGATGACCGACGTGGTGGCGACGGCCCGGGCCCGGTGACGCCGGCCTGCCGGCGGCAACCGGTCGGTCGCGGCCGCGACCCGGCGTGCCCGCGAGGGGGCTACGGATCCGCAGTGGCGGAGCGTACGGAGCTGCCGTCCGGACAGAGCCAGGTGCGTCGGTCGAGTCGGACGCAGGGGCGACCGGCGACATCGAGCGCGGACCCGGTGCGCGTTGCCGGTGCGAACCCCCGGGCGGGCGCTCTGCGGACGAACGGCCCGCCGGTTCCCCGGCGGGCCGTCCTCCCACGGGTCGGGATCAGTAGATCCTGTTGGCGAAGGTCCTGAACGCCGTCTGCGTGCCCGAGCCCGCGATGCCGTCGATCGCGCCGGTGTAGCCCCAGCTGTCCTTCGGCAGACGCTGCAGCGCCTTGACGGTCTCGGTGCCCGCGAGGCCGTCGAGCGCGCCGCCGTAGCCCCAGTACCCCCGCAGCCAGTGCTGAACGTTCTGGGCCTGTGTGGTGTTCAGCCCGAGGTTGTTCACCGCGAGGACGCGCTGGGAGCCGGAAGCCTGGACGGCCGGAGCGTTCGGGGTGGCGCTCGCGGTGGCTGCAAGGCCGAACGTGGCGGCTGCCGCCACTGTGACGGCAACAGCGCCCTTCGCGATCTTGTGCTTGAGGTTCATGGTCCCCCGGTCCCGGACGGTCCGGACGGATGCGAGCCGACGAGGCCGTCGGCGGGGCGCGTCCCGGCTACGGCCGGAGCCCGGCGAACTCGTCCAGGACCGCCACTCGCAGCTCGTGCGCGCCGTCCGGCCGGGTCTGCTCGTAGTACAGGTACCAGCGCCCCCGGGCGGCGACCACGTCGGCGTAGCGGACGTCCAACCAGGGCCCGTCGGTGGTCAGCCGGTGCCACTCCCGCAGGTCGGTGGAGACGGCGAGGCCGCAGCGCTCCTCGTAGTTGCCGGCGGCGTCGGCCGAGCCGTCGTAGAGCGCGAGCCAGCCGCCCCGCCCGTCCGGGAGGACGGCGGTGATCCGGGCCTCGTAGGCGTCCCAGGCGCCGGGCGGGCCGACGTCCAGGACCTCGGCGGCCCGGCCGGGAGGGGCGGTGAACCGCAGTCCGTCGGGCGAGCCGGCGCGCGCGGTCGGCTGGACGGTGAGGCCGGTGGTGTGGATGTCGGCGTCGGCGTGGGCGAGCTCCTGCTCCTCGGCGGTGAAGGCGCGGGTGCGCGAGACGGTGCTGAACATCTCTACCGTGCCGTCGAGTTCGAGCAGGTAGGGGTCCTTGACGCCCTCGGTGCCGGTGCCGGCGGCGGTGAGGACCGGGGTGCGGGTGGCGAGGTCGAAGGAGTCCGGTGCGCCGGCCCGGACGGCGTCGATCCGCCAGCGGTTGTCGGCCGGGTCGACGTAGCTGAGGTGGAGCAGGTAGCCGTCGTCGCGGGGGAGCAGGGCGAAGCGCTCCATCGACGGCGAGTCCAGCTCGGCGCGCTCGACCGACCAGACGTCGTGGAACTCGACGCCGTCCCCGCTCTCGGCCACCGCGCAGCGCCAGCCCCGGTCCTGGCCGTCGGTGCCGCGCGGGCGGCGCTCGCGGTAGGTGAGCAGGAAGCGGTCGCGGTCGGCCTCGTAGCGGATGCCCGGGCAGCCGGCCCAGTAGCCGGGCAGGGGGCGCTCGGGTGCGCGGACGAGGACGGAGTCGCTGAGGTCGGGCGGGGCGGGCAGGGTGCGCGGGGCGGTGGTCGGCATGGCTGGCGGTCGTCCTCACGGAAGGCGGCGGGGTGCTTCGGCAGTTTCTATCAGATCGATAGAAAGTTTCGAGACGGTGTCCCGAGGCGGGCGGCATGTCGCTGGTCAGCAAGGGGCTCTTTCTGCCTGCCGGGCTTCTGTGAAGCCTGTGTTTCCCCCTGTGGCGATCGGGCAACGCAGGTCGGCCTGGTCTTGACCATCACCGGAAGATCGGGAAAGACTTCTTCTCACAGTCGATCAAACATCTTGCGGCGATCGCTCGCCGCGCACCGTAGAGGAAGCCCGACCCGATGACAGCCCCCACCACCGACGCGCCCGGCTACGGCGGTCTCGGCCTGTACGTCGGCGACATCCACAACCACTGCGGCATCAGCTACGGCCACGGCCCGATCGAGGACGCGTACGCCAACGCCCGCCTCCAGCTCGACTTCGCCAGCGTCACCGGCCACGGCTGGTGGCACGACCTCCCCGAGCGGACCCCCGAGCTGGCCTCGCTGGTCGACTACCACACCCAGGGCTTCGCCCGGCTCGCCGACCGCTGGGAGCACGTCCAGGAGGTGACCGCCGCCGCCCACGAGGACGGCCGGTTCGTCACCTTCCAGTCCTTCGAGTGGCACAGCCTCGCCCACGGGGACCACTGCGTGTACTTCGACGGCCCGCGCGGCGAGATCATCCGCGCCGCCGGCCTGGAGGAACTGCGAGCCCGGCTGCGCGCCCTCGCGGCCGAGGGCGTGCGGACCTGGGCGCTTCCGCACCACATCGGCTACGGCACCGGGCGGCGCGGCATCAACTGGGACACCTACACCGAGGAGTTCGCCCCGGTGGTGGAGATGATGTCGATGCACGGCTGCGCCGAGTCCGACGACGCGCCGCGCACCTACCTGCACACCATGGGCCCGCGCGACACCACCGGGACCGCCGTGCACGGGCTGCGGCTCGGCCACCGGTTCGGGCTGATCGGCTCCACCGACCACCACAGCGCCTTCCCCGGCAGCCACGGTCACGGCCGGCTCGCCGTCTGGGCGCCGGAACTGACCCGGCCGGCGATCTGGGACGCGATCGAGCGGCGGAGCACCTACGCGATCACCGGGGACCGCATCCTGCTCGCGGCCTCCGTGAACGGGGCGCCGATGGGGGCCGAGACCGCGTCGGCCGACCGCCGCCGGATCCGGGTCACCGTGCAGGGCCGGGACGCGCTCGACCACGTCGAGGTGGTCCGCAACGGCGTGCCGATCCACCGGGTCTCCCGGCCCGAGCTGCTGGGCGCCGCCGCCCGGTCCGCCGCGTTCGACGGCACGCTGGGCTTCGCCGTCGGCTGGGGCAAGCGCGAGACGCCCGTCCACTGGGACGTCACGCTGCGGGTCGAGGGCGGCGAACTGCTCGACGTCCAGCCCCGGTTGCGCGGTTCGGAGACGGTCGCCCCGGCCGCGGCCGAGCCCGCGTCGTACCGCCCGTCCGACTGGTGGCGCACCGGCCCGGGCGAGCTGCGGCTGCGGACCGTGACCGAGGGCAACCCCAACACCGCGACCGACGCCACCCAGGGCTTCTCGCTCGCGGTCGCCGGCGACGACCGGACCAGGCTGACGGCCGTCGTCAACGGGGTCGAGACCTCGTACGCCGTCGGGGAGCTGCGCGAGGGGCCGCGGACCGGGTTCATCGGCGGGTTCGTCTCCGGGGCCTTCCGGTTCGACCGGGCGGTGCCGGCCGGGGAGCTCACGGCCGAGCTGGACCTGATCGACGAACGGCCGGGCGGCGACGGCGACTTCTACCACGTACGGGTCCGGCAGCTGAACGACCAGTGGGCGTGGTCGAGCCCGACCTGGGTCGGGCGGGCCGCGGGCGCCGGGCGGACGGGCCGTGCCGGGTCGGCGGCGGCCTCCTGTCGACGGGCCGGCTGACGCCTGAAGCCGTCGTCGGCCGGCCGCCCCGGTCACCGTCACCCGAACCCGTACGTCCCGAGGAGCACGATCCCCATGGCCCCGTCCCGCCCCACCGCACGCCGGCTCGCCGGCACCGCCCTCGCCGCCGCGCTGCTGACCGGCACCCTCGCCGCCCCGGCGGCCGTCGCGGGCACGACCGCCGGAACCGCCACCGCCGTCACCGCCACCACCACCGCTGCCACCACCGTGTTCTCGGACGACTTCGAGTCCGGCACCGTCGCCAACTGGACCCGTCAGCGGATCGACGGCAACGGCAGCATCACCGTCACCGGCGGGCCCGCCGGCGGTTCGGGCCTGGCCGGCCGGTTCAGCGTGCCCAACGACGGGCAGTCCTACCGCTCCGAGGTCGCCGTCAACGCCCTCGGCTGGGGCGGCTACCGCTTCGCCTTCGCCGACTACCTGCCCGCCGACTGGGTGCGCACCTCCACCGAGACCATCGTCGCCCAGTGGCACGGCTACCCGCTCGCCGACGGCAGTGACACCAAGCCGCCGATCGCCCTCACCGTCAAGGACGGCAACTGGCGGCTGAAGGTGCACTGGCTGACCGACCCGTCCACCGTGCAGGAGGCCGTGATCCCGCTCGGCGCCGTGCAGTTCGGGCACTGGAACCAGTGGGCCTTCGACGTCACCTGGTCCACCGCCACCACGCCGGGCTCGATCACCGTGCTCCGCGACGGCGTCCAGGTCGGCACGCACAGCGGGCTCAACAACTACCACCAGAACCAGGCGCCCTACTTCAAGACCGGCATCTACCGCGCCAACTGGAACCCGGCCAAGGGCATCTCCTACCCGACCGGCGGACCCGACGTGGTGCTCTACAGCGACAGCGTGGTCGTCACCAAGTACTGAGGCGGGTGGGGGAGTTCCCCGCCCCGTCGGCCCGCGGCCCCGTGCCGCGGGCCACCCCGAACCCAACCACCAAGAGGTAGCAGCACCATGAGCGAAGCGGCCCGCCACCCCGGCCTGGCCCGAAGAGGCTTTCTCGGCCTGAGCGCCGGAGCGGCCCTGCTGGCGGCGGGCTGCCGCTCGGCCACCGACCCGTCACCCGGCGGCGCCGCGGGCGCGTCCGCCACCGCCTCCGCACCCGACCTGCAGATCGTGTACGGCAGCGCACCCGACCCGACCCAGCTGCTCCACCGGGGCCCGGACACCCCGGCGTTCGTCAACCTCGTCCTGGACCGGCTGGTCGACCTCGACCCGAAGACCCTCCAGCCGGTGCCCTGGCTCGCCACCTCCTGGGAGTGGAGCGCCGACCGGCTGAAGCTGGTGCTCAAGCTGCGCGAGGACGTCACGTTCCACGACGGACGCGGGCTCGACGCCGACGACGTCGTGTACTCGCTGGTCGGAGCCACCAAGAGCTCCCAGGTCAAGCCGCTGCTGGAGCGCCTGGCCGACGTGAAGGCCAGTGCGCGGGGCGAGGTCACCCTCACCCTCTCCAAGCCCACCAGCAACCTGTTCGACGCGCTCGCCTTCAACCCCGTCGTCGACGCCCGGAGCTACGTCGAGGGCAGGGCCTCCGACAAGGTCAACGGCACCGGCCCGTTCACCTGGCAGGAGTTCAAGGGGGGCAACCAGCTCGACCTCACCCGCTACGACCGCTACTGGCAGAGCGGACGGCCCCGGTTCGAGCGGATCACCGTCCGGTCGGTGACGAGCAGCCAGGCCGGTCTGTCCGCGCTGCAGTCCGGTCAGGCCCACCTGATCGGCGCCGTCCCCGGCCGCGACCTCAAGGTGCTGGCCGGCAACCCCGGCTTCACCGTGCAGTCCGCCAAGGCCTCCTACCAGCAGGCGTTCCTCGGGGTGAACGTCGCCTCCAAGCCCTTCGACGACATCCGGGTCCGCCAGGCGCTGCAGTACGCGGTGGACCGCGAGCGGATCGTCGCCCAGGTCTACGGCGGCCACGCCGAGGCCAGCAGCCTGCCCTGGCCGTCCAACACCCCGGGGGTCACCCCGGACCAGGTCACCCGCTACCGGCACGATCCGGAGAAGGCCCGGGGCCTGCTCCGGGAGGCCGGCGCGGAGGGCGTCCGGGTGCCGCTCACCGCCGCCAACTCGCCGATCTTCACCTCGCTCGTCGAGCTGGTGAAGTACGACCTGGAGCAGGCGGGCTTCGGCGTCGACGTGCAGCTGCTGGACAACGCGGCGATCCAGCCGAAGATCCAGCAGGGCACCCTGGAGGGCCTGTTCGTGGCCAACCACGGCATGGTCAGCGTCTCGCCGCTGAGCGGCATCACGGTCTCGGGGCCGCTCCAGGTCGGCAAGAACACGTCGCACGTCACCGACCCCGCCTACGCGGAGCTGCAGGCCCGCGCGTTCGCCGCCGCCGACGAGCAGGCCCGGGCCGACGTCAACCACGAGCTGTCCGAGTACCTGCTGGCGCAGTCCTTCCACATCACGCTCGCACACGCCTGGGAGACGTACGCCTTCGCCTCCTCGGTGCACGACGTGTCCACCAGCGCGCTCGGCTACCTGAAGCTGACCGACACCCGCCGGGCCGGCTGACTCCCGGTCCCGCCCCGTCCGGTCCCGTCCGGTCCCGCCCCGTCCGGCTCCGCCAGGTCCGGCCCGGTCCGCCCCGACCGGCCGGATCCCGGCGCCGCCCCGGCCCGACGAACCGCCCCGCCCCGCCGGCCGCCGGCCCCGGGCGACCCCCACCGCCCGGGGCCGGTGAACCACCCGGCCCGCCCGCATGGCCCGACCACCCGGAGAACCCCCGTGCCGTACTGGACCAGAAAGGCCGCCGGAGCGCTGGCCACCCTCTGGCTCGCCTCGGTGGCCGTCTTCCTGCTGCTCCACCTGGCTCCCGGCGACCCGGTCTCCGCCGCCCTCGGGGCCGAGGCGGACCAGGAGCAGCGCGACCACCTCAGCCGCCAGCTCGGCGTGGACCGGCCACTGCCCGTCCAGTACCTGACCTGGCTGCGAGGACTGCTCGTCGGCGACCCCGGACTCTCCTTCCACTACCGCGAGCCGGTCACCAGGATGATCGGCCAGAGCCTCGGCTCGACCCTCCAACTCGCCTTCGCCGCAGGTCTGCTGATGCTCGTGCTCGGCCTGCTGCTGGGGGCCGCGCTGGCCGCCGAGCGGCGCGGCCGGCTGGCCCGGGTGCTCGACCCGCTCACCACCGCGGTGCTGGCCCTGCCGGTCTACGTCACCGCCGTGCTGTTCGTCTTCGTCTTCGCGGTCCTGCTCCGCGTCCTGCCGGCCGGCGGCGAGAAGGACCTCCTCACCGCGCCGGACCTGGCCGTGCAGTACCTGGCGCTGCCCGCCGTGGCGCTGGCCCTGCCCGGGTCGGTGGTCCTCGCCCGGCTGCTCGCCACCGAGATCCGCCGCACCCGGCAGGAGGAGTTCGTGCTCACCGCGGTCGCCAAGGGTGCGCCGCCCCGGCGCATCCTGCTGCGCCACGTGGTGCCCAACAGCCTGGCGCCGTTCTGCGTCGAGTTCGGGCTCAACCTCGGGGAACTCCTCGGCGGAGCCGTCGTCGCCGAGCAGCTCTTCGCCCGGCACGGTCTCGGCCAACTGCTGCTCGACGCCATCAACCAGCGGGACTACCCCGTCGCCCAGACCCTGATCATGCTCGCCGTCGCGGTGGCCGTCACCGTCCAGCTCGGTTCCGAGCTGCTGGTCGGTCGCCTCGACCCGCGGATCGCCCGCGCCGGCACCGGGGAGGCCCGATGAGCACCACCGCCGAGACCCAGGACACCACCGCCGGGACCCCGGCCGAGGCGGGAACCGCCGGGACCGGAGGGGCGGCCACCGCGGCCGACAGCACTCCCGCAGGCCGGAGCACCGGGCGTCGCCGACTGCCGGCCCTGCCCGCGCTGCCCGCCGCACTGCGGGGCAGGCGGGGCCGGACCGGGGCGGCGCTGGTCGCCCTGGTGGTGCTGCTCGGCCTGCTCGGCCCGCTGCTGCTCTCCGCGGACCCGTACCAGCAGAGCCGCGAGGCACTGGCCGGGCCCTCCTGGGACCATCCGCTGGGCACCGACGAGGTCGGCCGCGACCTGCTGGTCCGCGCGCTGTACGGGGTCCGGATCGAGCTGCTGGTCTGCCTGCTGGCCGTTCCCGTCGCCGCCGTGCTGGGCACCCTGCTCGGCCTGGCGGGCGGGCTCAACCGCCTGCTCGGCGAGGCCGTCCAGCGGCTCTTCGACCTGCTGCTCGGCTTCCACGGGCTGCTGCTCGGCCTGGCCATCGCGCTGATCGTCCGGCCCGGCCTGGGCAGTGTGGTCGTCACCATCGTGCTCAGCGCCCTGCCCGTCTTCGGCCGCCAGGCACGCGCCGCCCTGCTGGCCCAGCTCGCCCGTGACCACGTGGTGGCCGCCCGGGTGCTCGGCGTACCGCGCGGGCGGACCCTCCGCCGGTACGTGCTGCCCAACGTCACCGACGCCGCCACCGCACTGCTCGCCGTCGCGATGGCGCACGCGGCCAAGATCGAGGGCGGGCTGAGCGTCCTCGGCTTCGGCATCCAGCCGCCCACCCCCTCGCTCGGCACGATGATCAACACCGGTAGCAAGTACCTCTTCCTGCACCCCGGTTACGCCCTCGCGCCCGTCCTGCTGCTCGGTCTGCTGGTGTTCGGGCTGACCCTGCTCGCCGACTCGTTCAACCGGGAGAAACTGCGGTGACCGCGCCCACCGAGACCGCCCGCACCACCGGTGGCGGCCCGACCGCCGGTGCAGGCCCGACCGCCGCCGTCGACGACGTCGGCCGCACCGGCCCGGGGGCGCCGCTGCTGGAGGTGTCCGGCCTGCGGGTCGCCGCCGGGCCCCACCAGGTCGTCCACGGCGTGGACTTCACCCTCCGGCCCGGCGAGATCCTGGGCCTCGTCGGCGAGTCCGGCTCCGGCAAGACCCTCACCGCGCTCGCCGCCAACCGGATGCTCCCGCCCGGCTGCCGGACCACGGCCGGGACGGTCCGCCTAGACGGCACCGACCTCCTCACCCTCCCCGAACCCGGCATGCGGGCCGTCCGCGGCCGCCGGATCGGCATGGTGTTCCAGGACCCGCTCGCCTACCTCAACCCCCGGATGCCCATCGGCCGCCAACTCGCCGAGGCCGCCCGGGTGCACGGATCCTCCCGGGCCGCGGCCCGGGCCCGTGCGCTCGAACTCCTCGACCTGGTCGGCATCCCGGAGCCGGAGCGCCGCTTCCGCGACCGCCCGCACGAGTTCTCCGGCGGGATGCGCCAGCGGGTCCTGATCGCCATGGCGATGACCAACCGGCCCGACCTGCTGATCGCCGACGAGCCCACCACCGCCCTCGACCCCACCACGCAGGCCGGCATCCTCGACCTCCTGGTCCGGCTCCGCGACGAGACCGGCACCGCGGTCCTGCTGATCACCCACGACCTCGGGGTGGTCGCCCGGACCTGCGACACGGTCCAGGTCATGTACGCCGGACGGATCGCCGAACGAGCCCCGGCCAAGGCCCTGCTGGCGAGCCCGCGACACCGCTACACGGCCGGGCTGCTGGCCGCCGTCCCCCGGCTGGACGGCCCGCCCGGCCGCCCGCTCGCCGTGATCGGCGGCCGCCCGCCCGCCGCGGGCGAACCGCTGCCCGGCTGCGCCTTCGCGCCGCGGTGTGCCGCCGCCACCGCGCGGTGCGCCGAGGAGGTGCCCGCATGGGAGGTCGTGGGGGACCGCGGTCTCGCCTGCCATGTGCCGGTGCCGGAGGAGGGGCCGGAGCACGAAGCGGAGCACGAGCAGGGACGAGAGAAGGAGCAGGGTCAGGGACAGGGGCGGACCGACCCGCCGGGGGCGGGCCCGGCCGCCGACGACCGGGCCGCCGCCGCGGCGACCAGCCCCGCCGGGGACGCTCCCGTCGCGGCGGAGCCGGTGCTGGTCGCCGAGAACCTCACCGTCCGCTACGGCCGTGGCCGCCGGGGAGCGCCGGCGCTGGAGGGCGTCAGCCTCACGGCGGCGCCGGGCCGGGCGGTCGGGGTGATCGGCGAGTCCGGCTCGGGCAAGTCGACGCTGGCCCGCGCCCTGCTGGGGCTGCTCCGCCCGCAGCACGGGACCGTCCGGGTCGGCGGACGCTCCTGGGCGGAGGTCGCCCCGGAGGAGGAGCGCGCGCTGCGCCGTCGCGTCCAGTTCGTCTTCCAGGACCCCTACGCCTCGCTGAGCCCGCGCATGACGATCCGCCAGGCGCTCACCGAGCCGCTGCTGACCCACGGCCTGCCGCTCTCGCGCGTCGATGAGTTGCGCGAACTGGTCGGACTCCCGGCGGGGTTGCTCGACTCCCGGCCGCACCAGCTGTCCGGCGGGCAGCGCCAGCGCGTCGCGATCGCCCGGGCGCTCGCGGTCGGCCCGGAGGTGTTGGTGGCGGACGAGCCGACCTCGGCCCTGGACGTGTCCGTCCAGGCCCAGATCCTCAACCTCCTCCTCGATCTGCGCCGACGGACCGGCGTCGGGCTGGTGTTCATCTCGCACGACCTCGCGCTCGTCCGCCACCTCTGTGACGAGGTGCTGGTGATGCGTCACGGCCGGGTCGTCGAACACGCCCCCTCCGCCGAGCTGTTCACCGCGCCCGCGCACCCGTACACCAGGCAGCTGCTGGCCGCCGCCGCGCACTGACGCGCGCCGCCTTCCGGTTCGCCCCGCCTGCCTGTCCGCCCGCCTGCACCCCGTGCCGCCCGCCGCGCACATCCCCGCCGCCCCCTCCTAGGAGCACCATGACGTCCGCCAGCCCCTCCCGCCGCCAACTCCTCCTCGGCGCCGGTACGGTGACCGCCCTGACCGCACTCGGTGTCGGCCCCGCCGCCGCCGCGCCGCGCTCGCCCCGCGCCCCCGAGGTGACCGGCCTCGGCCCGGGGAACGCCGACTTCCCGCTGATGAGCGCCACCCTGCTGGGCGAGACGCTCTGGATCGGCTCGCGGAACCTGGCGCCCGCCAAGGTGGTCGGCTACCACGTGCCGACCGGGCGGGTCACCGCGACCGCCACCCTGCCGACCGGCAACTTCGTGCAGGGCTCCGCCGCCCACGGGGGCCGCCTCTACCTGGGCGTCACCGACGCGCCGAAGGCCGTCAACCTCTACCGCCTCGACCCGGCCGACGGCAGCGTGCGCGGCCTCGTCAACGTGCCCGGCGCCGACGTCCGGGACGTCGCGGTCGCCCCCGACGGCGTGGTGTACGCCACCGGACGGCAGAAGGGCCGCGCGGCCGGCCCCGGCCTGTACGCGTACGACCCGGCGACCGGCGTGCTCACGGAGGTCGCCTCGCCCGCGCCGGGCGCCACCCAGGGCCGGGCGGTCGAGGCCACCGCCACCCACGCCTACCTGGGTGTCGGCAGCAACCTGGCGGGCGGCGGCGGGGCCACCCTCGCCAGCCTGTTCGCGGTCGAGCGGGCCACCGGCCGGATCGCCGACATCACCCCGCCCGAGCTGGCGGCCGACACGATCATCCGGCAGATCACCGCGCTCGGGGACGACCTGCTGGCCGTCTCCACCGAGGGCAAGCCGGCCCACGTCGCCTTCCTGGACCCCGCCACCCACACGGTGCTGCGGTCGTTCCCGGTGCCCGGCACCAAGAGCATCACCAACTTCCAGCGCCTGGGCGACACCGTCTGGTTCACCTCCACCGAGCAGGGCGTCGTCTGGCGGTACCGGCTCGCGGCCGGGACCCTGGAACAGTTCGCCGTGCCCGTCCCGGACGGCAACTCCTGGGGCCTCGGCCGGCTCGGCTACACCCTGGTGGGCGTCACCGAGGGCGGCACCGCGTGGACCCTCTCCACCTCCACGGCCGCCGTCACCACCACCGACCTGGTGGCCGCCGGAGCGCCGGCCGAGGCTCAGCTCGGCATGTCGCTGGCGGCCCGGAACGGCCGCGTCTACGTCGGCGGCAACGGCTCGATCGCGCTGCACGACCTGCGCGCGGGAACGGTGCGCAAGCTCCCGGTGCCCGGCGAGGCCAAGGACACCGTGATCCTCGACGACGACACCCTCTACCTGGGCGTCTACTCCTCGCAGGGCATCTGGCGGTACAACCCGTGGGAGGACACGGAGCCGGTGCAGGAGGCCGTCCTCCCGCAGGAGCAGAACCGGCCGCAGACGATCCGCTGGGACGAGGAGCACGGGCTGCTGCTGCTCGGGGTGCAGGCCGACACCACCGGCGGCGGGTCCTTCGTCACCTACCGGCCCGGCAGCGGCCGGCCCACCGTGCACGTCGACCCGCTCGGGTCCGAGCAGCTGGTCCGCGCGGTGGCGGTGGGCCACGGGCAGGCGTTCCTCGGCGGCGACAACGCCAAGACCACCGGTCCGCGCGGCGACCTCGCCGCCTGGGACCCCGAGGCGGGGCGCGAGCTCTGGCGGATCGGCACGAACCTCGGCTCCGGCATCAGCAGCCTGGCGGTCCACGGCCGGTGGCTGTTCGGCATCACCGTGAACGGGCAGGTGTTCTCCGTCGACCTGCGGACGGCGCGGCGGCGCCCCGGCGGCGGCGCGCCCGCGCCGGTGATCGGTGCCCGCGCCGACCTGCGCGCGATCACGTCCGCCAACCCGCGCCTGCTGGTGGTGGACGACCGGCTGTACGGGATCAGCGAGCGGACGCTGTTCCGGCTCGACCCGGAGACGCTGGCCGCCACCGTGCTGGTCCAGGTGGACGCCGAGTGGTACAGCGGCGCCCGGGTCGCGGCCGACGACGGTGGCGTGCTGTACACGCTGCGCGGACGCGAGCTGATCGCCGTACGGGACCGCTGACCGCCCACGCGGCAGGTGCGGGCGCCCGGACAGCGGTGTCGGGGGGCCGGTGTCCGGGGCCGGGGCGGGGTCGGGGGCCCGCCCCGGCCCGGGGCCTCAGGCCGGGCCGAGCGCCCACGCGGCCAGCGACAGCGTCGCCATCGACACCAGGGTGGAGCAGAGCACCGCGTCCCGCGCCAGTGCCGCGCCGCGACCGTACTCGCGGGCGTACACGAAGACGTTCTGCGCGGTCGGCAGCGCGGAGAACAGGACCACGGTGAGCAGCTGGTGGGCCGACAGGTGGAGGACGAACGCCCCGACCGCGTAGGCGGCCAGCGGCTGGACGACGGTCTTCGTCAGCACCGCCACCCCGACCTCCGCGTACCGGGCGGCGCCGGTGACCGCCGGCCGGTGGCACAGCGAGAGGCCGAGTGCCACGAGCGCGGTCGGCACGGCCGCACCGCCGAGCAGCTCGCAGGAACGATTCAGCTCGGCGGGCGGTCGCCAACCGGTCGCCGACAGCACGGCGCCGAGGGCCACCGCCAGCAGGATCGGGTTGCGCAGCGGCAGGGTGAGCGCTGCCCGCAGCCCGGCGCGCCCCGAGTCCAGGACGGTCAGCACGACCGGGGTGACCACCAGGATCTGGAACAGCACCACCGGCCCCACGAACGAGGCGTCGCCGAGCACCTGCACCGCCACCGGGATGCCCAGGTTGGCCGAGTTGACGTAGCCCGCCGCCATGCCGCCGACCGTCCGCTCCGGCAGGCCCCGCCCGAACAGCCGCTGCGAGGCCAGCAGCCCCAGCCCGCCCGCCACCGCCGTGCCCGCGGCGAACGCCGCCATCGACGGATTGGCGAACCGGTCCAGCGGGGTCCGGGCGATCATCAGGAACAGTGCCGCAGGCATGGCCGCGTGGAAGACGAACCGGTTCAGCACCTGCTCCGCCTGGCCCCCCAGCAGCCCGCTCCGACCGAGCAGGTAGCCCACCCCGGTGAGCGCCCAGATCGGGGCGAAGCCGGAGATCAGCGGAGGCAGGCTGGGCATGGAGTCCTCGGCAGGGTCGGCACCGGCGGCACCGGCGGCACCGGCGGGTGCGGTCGCGGTGGCCCACGGCGGGCCGCCGGACCGGAAGTCAACCAGGCGGCGGTGCGGGGCTGACCAGGAGGGTCCCGGGACCCGGCCGGCGGCGGCAGGCCCTAGGATGGCGCTGTGGAGTACCTGAGCCTGGCCGAGGTCGAACGGATCGCGCGGAGCGCCCACGCGGGGCAGACCGACAAGAACGGTCACCCGTACACCGAGCACCTGGCGGCGGTGGCGAACGGCGTCGCGGTGCGCGGCGGCAGTGACGAGCAGATCGCGGCGGGCTGGCTGCACGACGCGATCGAGGACGACGCGCTGACCGGTGACTGGCTGGCCGGGGCCGCCCTCACCGACGCCACCAAGGCGATCGTGGACGCGCTCACCAAGCGCCCCGGCGAACCGCTGGAGGGGTACACCGCGCGCATCCTGGCCACCCCCGGCGCCCTGCTGGTCAAGCAGGCCGACCTCGCGCACAACTCCGACCCGGCCCGGCTGGCGAGCCTGGACTCGGCGACCGCCGAACGGCTGGCGGCCAAGTACCGCCGGACCCGCGAACTGCTGGGGCTGGACGGCGACACGGCCTGACGCATCCCCTGACGAGCGGTCCGGGCCCTCCCGGGCGGCGGACCGTCAACCCGCCCGCGGCGCCGGGAGGAAGCGCGCGAACGGATCGCCGGAACGGGCGCAGTGCACGGCGAGCAGGGAGCGGAACCGGTCGAGCAGCGCCGCGTGCCGCGCGTCCACGGCCAGGTTGACCATCTCGCCGGGATCGGCGGTGAGGTCGAAGAGCTGCTCCCGGTGGTCGCCCCAGGCGTAGCAGACGTACTTGTGCCGCGGGTCCCGGACCATCCGGCCCAGCGCGTTGTTGAAGCCGGGCAGCTCCCAGCGCGTCTCCACCACGACCGTCTCCCGGGGTTCCGGGGCGCGGACGCTGCGCCCCGGCAGGCCGGGCGGCGGGGTGACGCCCGCCAGGTCGCAGAGCGTCGGGACGAGGTCCAGGCCGGTGGAGACCAGCCGGTCGCTGACGGCACCCGCCGCGGCGCCGGGGCCGCTGACCAGGAAGGGCACCCGCACCGACTCCTCGTACAGGGCCCACTTCTGGTTCCACCGGTGCGCGCCCGCGCCGTCGCCGTGGTCGGAGCTGAACACCACCACCGTCTCCCGGCGTCCCTCCTGCCGCTGCTCCGGCCCGTCGGCCGGTTCGCGGAGCGCGGACAGGACCGTTCCGAGGTGCGCGTCCACCCGTTCGACCAGTGCGTAGTACGCGTACCGGTACCGCCGCCAGTCGTCCTCGCTCCACTCCTCGGTGGGGTGGGTGTGCGCCCAGGCCCGCTGGGCCAGCCGGGGCAGCCGGGCCTCGTACGGGGCGGGCGGGAAGTTGGCGGGCAGTGGCGGGCAGTCCTCGGCGGGCGGCGGGGCGGGCAGCGGCCCGGTCTTCGGGTCCTGGCCGCGCGCCCATTCGCAGATGCCGTGCGGTTCCAGGAACGACGCGACCAGCAGGAACGGCCGGTCGCGCCGCTCGCGGACGAACGCGGCGGCGGCGCGGGCCAGTCCGGCGTCGTCCCCGGCCGGGTGGATGCGGCGGAAGCCGTGCCCGTCGGGCAGGTCGAGTTCGGGCAGGTGCCACTTGCCGCCGTAGCCGCAGTCGTAGCCGGCGTCGGCGAACAGCCGGCCGAGCACCGGCTCCGCGCCGCCCTCGTTCCCGGTGACCCCGAGGCTGCTGGGCAGTTGCCCGGTGAGCAGGCTCGCCCGGGACGGTGCGCAGAGCGGTTGGGCGCAGTACGCCTGGCGGTACCGGGTGCCGGCGGCGGCCAGGGCGTCCATGTGCGGGGTGGCGAGGTGCGGATTGCCGGTGGCGCTCATCGCCCCGGCGGTCTGCTGGTCCGTCAGGACCACCAGGACGTTCGGCCGGTCGTCCACAGGTCGGTCGTCCACAGGTCGGTCGTCGGCGGGGCGGTCGTCGGCGGGGCGGTCGGTCACGGTCAGGCCATCCGCTCGTAGGTGCGGCGGTCGAGCGCCCGGAGCAGCGGCTCGCCGAGCGTCCAGCGCTCGAACTCCCCGACCACCAGGTCGCCGAGGCGCCGGCGCTCCAGGGCCTGACTGCCGGCCAGGTGCGGGGTGACCACGACGTTCGGCAGGGTGAACAGCGGCGAGCCGGGCGGCGGAGGCTCGGGGTCGGTGACGTCCAGTACGGCGAACAGGTCCGGTCGTTCGGCGAGCACGTCCAGCAGGGCGGGTTGGTCGAGGACGGCGCCGCGTGCGGTGTTGACGAGCGTCGCGCCGGGCTTCATGGCGGCGATCAGGGACCGGCCGACCAGCCCCCTGGTCTCCTCGGTGAGCGGCGTGTGGACGGTCACCACGTCCGCCGTGGCGAAGAGTTCCTCCAGGCCGACGGCCGCCACCCCCGGCGGGGGTGCGGCGTACGGGTCGTGGGCGACCACCCGCACGTCGTAGTCGCGCAGCCGTTCGCAGACCAGGCGGCCGGTCGCGCCCAGCGACAGGACGCCGACGGTGGCGCCGTACGCACCCGGGGCGCGGCCGACGCGGATCGGTGCGCGGGCGGCGCGGGCGGCGAGCACGTGCCGCCAGCCGTCCTTGAGCGCGTAGACGATCTGGGCGACGGTGAACTCGGCGACCGGCAGGGCGTTGGCGTGGGCGGCGGTGACGAGCGGGATGCCGGTGGCCCAGAACTCCTCGGTCACGATCCGGCGCACCGAGCCCGCGCCGTACAGCACCAGCGCGAGCCGGGGCATCCGGGCGAGCGCCGCCGCGTCGAGGACGGGGCCGCCCCAGCCGGTGAACAGCACCTCGACGTCGCGCAGCGCGTCCGGGTCGGCGGCGAGCCGTTCGGCGCTCCAGACCCCACCGGGGCCGGCCGGGTCCTCGACCGTCTCCGCCCGCGCGACCACCCGGGCGCGAGCCTCGGGTCCGTACACGTCGGGGAAGCGGACGGGGTCCATCGCGAAGGCGGCCGCGAACATTCGGGTCTCCCTTGGTCGAGTGCCCACGGAGAGTTTCTATCACACTGAGAAATAGTGGGACGCGGGGAGGCGCTGGAGGGGTGGCGGAAGGCCCGGGAGGGCGCACGCGGGCGCGTGCGGGAAGGGGGAGGCGCGGATTCGGGGCCGTGCGGCGGGTCCGAGGGGCGGTGCGGGGGGTGGCGGCCCTGGGCGGGCCGGCGGGGCGAGGCCGGCCCGGCGGTTCAGCGGGTGATGAACGTCGCCCCGTCGGCGAGGCGGACGGCGGACGCGGCGGCGCCGACCAGCTCGGTGGTGGTCGAGTGCACCACCATCAGGCGCGGCAGGACCGGGACCCGGCCCTGCAGGCGGGACTCGATCGCGGGCAGCATCTCGCCCCCGCTCTCCCAGAACAACCGGCCGCCCAGCGCGACGAGTTCGGGCCCGAGCACGCTGGTCAGATTGGCCACCAGCAGGGCCAGGTCGTCGGTGAACTCGTCCACCAGCCGGACCGCGGCCGGCTCCCCCTCCCGGGCCAGCCGGAACAGTTCGGCGACCCGCTCGGCCGAGGTGCCGGTGACGGTCAGCCCCGCCTCGGTGATCCGCCGGTCGACGGCGTGGTCGCCGATCCGTGACTGGGTGTCGCCGGTCCGGCCGAGCGGCCGGTCCAGCGCCCGCCGGTCGGTCATCAGGTGGCCGAGCGCGCCCGCCGAGCCGAGCCGCCCCCGGTGCAGGCGGCCACCGAGCACGATCCCGGCGCCGACCTCGATCCCGACCACCACCGCCGCGAGGTCGCTCACCCCCGCACCGGCCTCGCTGTGCCGGACGGCCAGCGCGACCAGGTCGACGTTGCTCTCGACCGCCACCGGGATGCCCAACCGCTCCTGGAGCAGTGCGCGCAGCCGCATCCCGGGCCAGTCCAGCGCCGGCGCGAACTCCACCAGCCCCGTCCGGTCCCGGACCACGCCGGGCACTCCGACCACCAGGGCGCGCGGGGCGCCGGCGTGCCGGCCGGCCCACGTGCGCAGGCCGTCGACCAGGGCCAGCAGCGGCCCGGTGAGGTCCTCGGCGGACGGCTCGCGGCTCCGGTCGGGGCCGAGGCCGGTCCAGTGGTGCTCGGTCTCGTGCAGCACGGTGCCGTGCAGGTCGGCGACCACGCCGACGATCCGGCGCGGCCGCATCGCCACGGCGAGCACGGTCTGCGCACCGGCGTTGTAGCGGACGAGTTGCGGCGGCCGCCCCCCGCTGGACGGCGCCCGTTCGGTCTCCACGATCACCAGTCCGGCCGTCCGCAGCACCTCGACCAGGCGGTGCACGGTCGCGGTGGAGAGGCCGCTCTCCGCCGCGAGCCGCTGCCGGGAGAGCGAGCCGTGCCGGCGCAGTACCTCCAGCAGTACGGTCTGGTTGACCTGCGCCACGGTCTGTGTGGTCGCGGTCGCGGGGGTGCGCGGTGCGGTCCGTGACGTGGTGCGCGGCGTGGCGCGCGGGGGCTGGGTCACCGGATGCTCCTCGGGCGGGGCCGGGCGGGGCCCGAGCGGGCGGGACTTTGTCTCGGCCCGAATATATCCGACCGGTCCGCCGACCGGACGGGCTCCTGCCGAACGGGGGCGGGCCCGGTGCGCGGGCCCGTGCGAGCCGGAACACGCCCGGCGGGAACGCCCGAAGGGCCCGGCCGCGCGGATCGCGCGCGGCCGGGCCCTTCGGTCACCCCGGTGATCCCTGTCCGACCCCGGGGTGAGGGGGGACAGGCGGTCCGGATGCCGTCGGTGGAGACGGGTGGGGTCGGTTTAGTACCAGTGGTGGGTCTGCCAGAACGACCAGGCGGCGTTCGGGCTGCCGTAGCGGGTGTTCATGTAGTCCAGCGCCCACTTGATCTGGGTGGTGGGGTTGGTCTTCCAGTCGGAGCCGTGCGTCGCCATCTTCGAACCCGGCAGCGCCTGCGCCAGGCCGTACGCGCCCGAGCTGGGGTTGGTCGCGGTCACGTTCCAGCTGGACTCGTGGGAGATGATCTGCTTGAACGCGGCGAGCTGGCCGGCCGGCACGATCTGGGCGGCGATGGCCTGCGGGGACGCGGTCGCGGCCGAGGCGGTGGCGGGCACCAGGCCGGCGCCCAGGGCGGTCAGACCGGCGGCACCGGCAAGAAGAGCGGCAGAAGTGCGCATACGAAGCTTGAAAGCGGGCATGAAGAACAAGACCTCAATCAGGTTGGGCCGGTGCACGCCCCGCCCCGACCGCGGCCGGACAGGGGCCGAAACGGTCGCGGGGCGTGCCCGGCGAAAAGTCTGCGGAAAGCCGCTCCCGGTGGGACAGGTACCGGGTGCGGCTGACGACTGAGCCATTGTTGCCAGACGCGGAGGGCGCCCGCCAAGACCCCCCGGATACGACGCACCGTCGTAGCGGCGGGCGGTGCCGCGAATCGAAGGCGGCGCGGTGACGACGCGCCGCAATGCCCGCTGAGCTGCACCGATGTCCGGACCGGGCGGGGCCGCTCAGAGCAGTCGTCGCCGGACGGCGCGGGCACTATCGACCGTCGTGGCCGTCGAATCCCTGTGAGCGCACTCACCGGACCGGCTCCCGGCGCCGTCACCGACCGGCGCGCCGCCGCCACCACGGGTACAGACGATCTGAGAGCGGCGCCACAGGCGCGGGTACCGGATGCGCAGGCACGGCGCCGGAAACCGGTCTCACGGGGCGATCGCGTCCCCCAGTCGCCGGTGCCGCAGGGCGCGGGCGGCCGACCGCTCCGCCGCCGACAGCCGTGACAGCTCGCCGAGCGCGACGCCGACGGCCCGTCCGAGCCGTTCGCAGAACGCCGCCGGCTCCTCGGCGGCGTCCGGAAGCTCCGGCACGACCACGTCCACCAGGCCCACCGCGGCCAGGTCGTACGCGCCGATGCCCTGGGCCCGGGCCAGTTCGGCGGCGTGCGCGCCGTCCCGGTGGACGATCGCCGACGCGCCCTCCGGCGGGAGCGGCGCCAGCCAGGCGTTCCCGGCGGCGAGTACCCGGTCGGCCGGCAGCAGGGCCAGCGCGCCGCCGCCCGAGCCCTGGCCGAGCAGCACCGACAGCACCGGCGTGCGCAGCGAGAGCAGGGTGGTCAGGCAGTGCGCGATCTCCACCGCGATGCCGTCCAGTTCGGCCTGGGCGGAGAGCTCGGCCCCGGCCGTGTCGACCACCGTGACCAGGGGCATCCCGAGCTGCTCGGCGAGCCCGGCGGTCCGGCGGACGGCGCGCAGGTCGGCCGCGGTGAACGGCCGCTCGCGGTCGCCGGCCTGCCGCTGCTGCCCGACCACCAGCACCGGCCGCCCTTCCAGGACGGCGAGCGCGCGCACCAGTGCGCCGTCCCGGCCGCCCGGTACGTCCAGCAGCACCAGCTCCTCGGCCGTTCGACGGAGCAGCTCGCGGGTGCCCGGTCGGTCGGGGCGGCGGGTCCGCCGGACGGCCTCCCAGGCGTCGGGCCGTTCGCCGGACCCGCCGGACCCGCCGGACCCGCCGGGTCGGGCGGGTCCGGCGGGCTCATCGGATCCGAGCGGCTCTCCGGGTCCGCCGACCGGCGCCACGCGGGTCAGCACGGAGAGCGAGCGCCGCAGCACCTCGCGCAACTCCTCCGGCGCCACCACCGCGTCCACCAGGCCGCGGTCGGCCAGGGTCTCGGCGCGCTGCACGTCGGCGGGCAGCTCCACACCCCGCAGCTCCTCGTAGACGCGCGGCCCGAGGAAGCCGAGCCGGGCCCCCGGCTCGGCGAACACCAGCTGCCCGAGCGTGCCCCAGGAGGCGAACACCCCGCCCATGGTGGGGTTGCGCAGATAGGTGAGGTACGGGATGCCCGCCGCGCGGTGCGCCTGGACGGCGGCGGTGATCCGCAGCATGCAGAGGAAGGCGGCCGACCCCTCCTGCATCCTCGTCCCACCGGAGACCGGCAGAGCGACCACGGGCAGCCGCTCGGCGGTCGCCCGCTCCACGGCCCGGGTGATCCGTTCGGCCGTGGCGACCCCGATCGACCCCCCGAGGAAGCCGAACTCGGACGCGATCAGGGCGACGGTCTGTCCGCCGATCCGGCCGGTGCCGGTGAGGACCGCCTCGTCCAGTCCGGTCCGCCGGCGTGCCCGGGCGAGGCTCGCCCGGTACTCGGCGTCCGCGGGCTCCGTGTCCGCCGGCTCGTCCCAGTCCAGGTGGCTCCCGGGGTCCACGAGCAGCTCGACCAGCTGACGCGCCGTCAGTGAAACTCCCACCTGGTCCACCCCATCGTCCGATCCGCCCGCACCGACGAAGATCACCCTAGGCGGAGGGCGGCGGGCGCAGGGGGATTGGCGGGTGGGTGTGAGCAGTCCGACAGCTTCGCCGGCGGACGGGAGGAAGAGAGGAGGAAGAGAGGGGGAGGAGGCGGAAGGGAAGGAGGGGAGAGGAGAGGCGCCGGGCGCAGGCCGGTGCTCCCCCGCGCGGGGGAAAGGGATCGGGCGTCCGCACGATTCGCGACGGTCGGCGGACGCGGAGGCTGGGCACATGACGAGCACCGAGGTGACGGGGTTGGGCTTCACCCTGTTGACGGTCGACTGGGTGCTCACCACCTTCGGGCTCGCGGGCTTCTCGGACGTCGGCTTCGCCAACGGCTGGTGGCGGGCGCTTTCCGTGGTGGTCAGCGGGCTGTTCGTGCTGGGGGGCCCGCTGATCCTGGCCCTCACCTTCGCGTACCACCGCCGCCGCCGGGCCTGACGGCCGCTGCCGGTGGTCAGCCTGCTCCGGCCATGGTGCTCCGGTCGGCGTGGATCCGGGCGGGGTGAACCCGGGCGGCGTGGGCCCGGTCGGGACGGGCCCGGTCGTTCCCGGACCGGTCGGCGAGCGCCCGGTCGGAGAGTGCCTGACCGGCGCGTGCCCGGTCGTAGCGTTCGGCGACGAGGCGGGCGAGGCCGTCGTGGGTGCCGAGGGGCGCACCGGTCCAGCGCGCGGGGGTGGCGGCGGCGCGGGTGGCGAAGAAGCCCGGGGCGAGCAGGTAGGTGGCGACGGCGACGTGCCGGTGGCCGGCGGCGTGCAGGGCGGTCACCGCCTGCTGGGGGGTGGGGTGGGCGGCCGAGAGGTAGGCGGGGACGACGGGCCGGCCGTCGGCGAGGCGGTCGGCCAGCATCCGGGCCATCTGCGCGGTGTCCGCGTTGGCGGCGGGATCGGAGGAGCCGGCCGCCGCGAGGACGACCGGACCGGCGCCCGCCGGGCGGCCGCTGTCGGTGAGCCGGTCGGCGAGCGCGGCGGCGAGCAGGGGGTGCGGGCCGAGCGCGGGGGCGAGCGGGAGGTGCGCCAGCCCGGCGGCGGCGAGCGCACCGGGGAGGTCGACGCGCAGGTGGTAGCCGGCTCCCAGCAGCAGCGGGACCAGGACGGCGGGCCGTCCGCGCAGTGCGTCGAGCGCTTCCGGCAGCGAGGGGCGGGCGAGGTCCAGGAAGCAGCAGCGGACGTCGAGTTCGGGCCGCAGCTCGCGGACCCGGCCGAGCAGCGCACGGCCGGTGGCGACCCCTTCGGCGGACCGGCTGCCGTGTGCGACGGCGAGCAGGACCGGGGGTTCGTCCGCAGGCGCGCGCTGCTCGGCCGGGTCGGCCACCGACGGACCGGCGGCGCAGACGGCGCAGCCGGAGCCTGAACCCCCGGCGCTGCCGGACCGGCCGGGCGCGGTGGCGGGGTGGAGCCGGGCGGCCATCAGTCCGCCGCCAGACGGTAGCCGCGCTTCGGCACGGTACGGATCAGCCGGGCGTGCGGTCCGAGCGCCGTCCGCAGCCGGCCGACGGCCGCCTCGACGGCGTGCTCGTCGGCGACCGCGTCGGCCCAGGCCGTCCGCAGCAGGTCCGCGCGGCTGAGGACGTGGCCCGGGCGCTCCGCGAGGGCGCGCAGCACGGCCGCGCCGCGGGGGCTGAGCCAGTGGCTCTCACCGTCGACCAGGACGGCGTTCCCCTGGAGCGTCAGGGTCCTTCCGCCCAGGACGAACTCGCGGCGGCCCCGGCCCGGGAGGGTCTCCGCGAGCAGGCGGACCAGTGAGCCGAGCCGTCCGCGCTCGGGGAACACGGCGGGCAGGCCCAGTTCGGCGAACGGCCGGGCGCAGAGCGCGCCCACGCAGACCGGCAGGACGTCCCCGCGCAGCGCGTCCAGCAGCGGTTCGCGCAGGCCGTCGGCGGCGGCCGTCTCGACGAAGGCGGTGACGGCGGGGGCGCTGGTGAAGGCGAGGGCGTGGACCTGGCGGCGGACGGTCTGCTCGACCAGCCGCCGGATCGGTGCGGGGTCGTCCGGCGGTGCCCAGCGGTAGACCGGGACGGAGATCACCTCGGCGCCGCGTTCGCGCAGCGCCGCCGCGAAGGCGTGCAGCCGGACACCGTGCTCCTGGACGGCGATCCGGCTGCCGGCCAGCGGTCGGGCGAGCAGCCAGGTGAGCAGTTCGTCGGTGGCCTCGGAACCGGGAGAGAAGCCCTCACCGAGGCCGCTGGCGCGGACCGCGCCGGTGGCCTTGGGGCCGCGCGTGAGGACGACGGCGTGTCGGCAGGCCTCGGCGAGGGCGGCGCCCCGGCCCCAGCCCTCGGCGGCGCTCATCCAGCCGCGCCAGCCGACGCCGGTGGTGGCGACGACGTAGTCGAGCGGGGCGGCCAGGCACTGTTCGGTGGCCTGGCGCAGGGCGAGGTCGTCGGCGAGCGGCATGATCCGCAGGGCCGGTGCCTCCACCACCTGGGCACCACGCCGGGTGAGTAGTGCCACCAGCTCGTCGCGGCGGCGTGCGGCGGTCACCCCGATGGTGAAGCCGGTGAGGGGTCCGGGCCGCGGGGTGGGGCGCGATCCGGTGAGGGTGGTTGTTGCCATGGCCGAAAGGGTGCGGTCCGCGCGTTACGGGCCGATTGCCCGCCGGTCACCTGCGCGTTAGTGAAAGGGCTGCTCCGGTTACGGCGGATGTCCTGGGGCGCACCACGGGTGCCGGCGGGCGTGAGGGACGTGTACCGCGCGTGCAACACGGCGGACCCTGTCGCGAAACGACCGGCGGTCACATTTCTTGCCATGACCCCCGCCACCCCCGCCGGCTCCGCCTCCACCCGTACCCCCACCCCCTCCTCCGCCGACTCCACCGCCTCCGTTCGCGACGCGTCCGACGTGTCCGTCGCTGCCGACGCTGCCGGGGCTGCCGGGGCTGCCGACGCCGCGGGCGGAGCCGGCGCCGCCGATGCCACGGACACCCACTGCCCGTACTGCTCGCTCCAGTGCGGGATGCGGCTGCGTGCCACGGACGCCGGCCCGGGGGAGGCGCCCGCCGAGGTGCTGGAGCGCGCCGACTTCCCGGTCAACCGGGGTGCGCTCTGCGGCAAGGGCCGCTCCGCGCCCGCCGTGCTGGCGGTCGGCGTCCGGCTGACCGGACCGCTGCTGCGCGACCGGCCGGGCGGGCCGCTGCGCTC
The DNA here is from genome assembly GCF_042726075.1 of Kitasatospora sp. NPDC127035. Taxonomy (NCBI): domain Bacteria; kingdom Bacillati; phylum Actinomycetota; class Actinomycetes; order Kitasatosporales; family Streptomycetaceae; genus Kitasatospora; species Kitasatospora sp. NPDC127035. The sequence goes on from NZ_JBHXDN010000008.1 coordinate 49,498, forward strand.
GGCGGGCTGGGCGGAGGCCCTCGACCGGGTGGCGACGGGCCTCGCCGCCGTCCAGGAGCGGCACGGGGCGGACGCGGTCGGGGTGTTCGGCGGCGGGGGGCTGACCAACGAGAAGGCGTACCAGCTGGGCAAGTTCGCCCGGGTGGTGCTGGGGACGGCCAACATCGACTACAACGGCCGGTTCTGCATGTCCTCCGCCGCGGCCGCGCACCGCCGGGCGTTCGGGCTGGACCGGGGGCTGCCCTTCCCGCTGGCCGACGTCCCGCACACCGGCTGCCTGATCCTCGTCGGCGGCAATCCGGCCGAGACGATGCCGCCCGCGCTCCGCTACTTCCGCGAGATCCGGGAGAACGGCGGCACGCTGATCGTCGTCGACCCGCGCCGCACCCGGACCGCCGAACTGGCCGACCTGCACCTCCAGCCGCGCCCCGGCGGCGACCTCGCGCTCGCCCTCGGACTGCTCCACCTGGTGATCGCCGACGGGCTGGTGGACGAGGACTTCGTCGCCGCCCGGACCACCGGCTTCGACCGGGCCCGGGAGGCCGCCATGGCGCACTGGCCGGACCGGGTGGAACGGCTCACGGGCGTCCCGGTGGACCTGCTCCGCCGGACGGCCCGGCTGTTCGGGCGCGCCGCGACCGGCATGGTGCTCACCGCCCGCGGACCGGAGCAGCAGAGCAAGGGGACGGACACCGTCGGCGCCTGGATCGACCTCTGCCTCGCCACCGGCAACGCGGGCCGCCGGTACGCGGGTTACGGCTGCCTGACCGGCCAGGGCAACGGGCAGGGCGGCCGGGAGCACGGCCAGAAGGCGGACCAGCTCCCCGGCTACCGTTCCATCGAGGACCCGGCCGACCGCGCACACGTCGCCGGGGTGTGGGGCATCGATCCGGAGGCCCTGCCGAGGTCCGGCCGCTCCGCGTACGAGCTGCTGGACGGCCTCGGGCAGCCGGGCGGGGCGCGGGCGCTGCTGCTGATGGGCTCCAACCCGGTGGTCTCCGCGCCGAACGCCGCCCACGTCACCTCCCGGCTGCGCGGCCTCGACCTGCTGGTCGTCGCCGATCCGGTGCTCTCCGAGACGGCCCGGCTGGCCGACGTCGTGCTGCCGGTCACCCAGTGGGCCGAGGAGGACGGCACCACCACCAACCTGGAGGGCCGGGTGATCCTGCGCCGCCGGGCCGTGGACCCGCCCGAGGGGGTGCGCAGCGAACTGTGGCTGTTGCGCGAACTCGCCGCCCGGCTGGGCGTGGAGGCCGGCTTCCCGGACGACGCCGAGCAGGTCTTCGACGAACTGCGGCGTGCCTCGGCGGGCGGGGACGCGGATTACGCGGGCATCAGCTACCGGCGGATCGCGGCGGAGAACGGCGTCTTCTGGCCCTGCCCCGACGCCGGGCACCCGGGCACGCCGAGGCTCTTCCTGGACCGGTTCGCCACCCCGGACGGCCGCGCCCGGTTCGCTGCCGTGACCCACCGTCCGGCGGGGGAGGAGCCCGACGGGGAGTACCCGCTGCACCTCACCACCGGCCGGGTGCTCGCCCAGTACCAGAGCGGGGCGCAGACCCGGCGGGTCGCCGAGCTGAACGCCGCCGCTCCCGGGCCGTTCGTCGAGCTGCACCCCCGGCTGGCCGCCCGGCTCGGCATCGCCGACGGCGATCCGGTCGCGGTGGTCAGCCGGCGGGGCCGGGCGGTGGCGCCGGCCCGGGTGACCGACACGATCCGGCCGGACACCGTGTTCATGCCGTTCCACTGGCCCGGGGCCGGGCGGGCCAACAGCCTGACCAACCCCGCGCTCGACCCGGTCTCCCGGATGCCGGAGTTCAAGACGTGCGCGGTGCGGGTCGAACCCGCGGCCCGGCCGCGGCCGGGGCAGGAAGGGCGGCCGGAGCAGGAAGGGCGTCCCGACCAGGAGACGCGGCCGATGCAGGAGGCACGGGCGGGACGGGCGACGCGGCCCGGGGCGCGCCGGCCGGACGACACGGCATGGGCGGTGGCGTGATGCGTACGGAGCGAAGGATCGCCGTGGTCGGGGGCGGCATGGCGGGCGCCCGCTTCGCCGAGCGGTACACCGCGCTCGGCGGCGCCGGCACCGTCACCGTCTACGCCGCCGAACCGCGCACCCCCTACAACCGGGTGCTGCTGGCCGACGTGCTCACCGGACGGTACGACGCCGAGGCGATCGCCCTGCCGCTGGGCGCCGCCCGGCTCCGCGCCGGCTGCGAGGCGGTGACCTTCGACCCGGACGCCCGGACGCTCGGCCTCGCCGACGGGACGGTGGAGCCCTGGGACGAACTGGTGCTGGCCACCGGCTCCAACCCCGTGCTGCCGCCCGTCCGGGGCCTGCGCCGCGTCGACGGGGCCGGACTCACCGAGGGCGTGCACACCCTCCGTTCCCTGGACGACTGCACCCGGCTCGCCGAGGACGCCGTCACCGCCCGCCGGGCCGTGGTCGTCGGTGGCGGTGTGCTCGGTGTGAGCGCCGCCCGTGCGCTGGCCGCACTCGGTGTCCGGACCGAGATCGTCCACCAGGGACCGCATCTGATCGAGCGTCAGCTCGACGCGGAGGCGGGCGCGGCGCTCCGCGCCCGGCTCGACGGGCTGGGTGTCGCGACCTACCCCGGCAACCGGGCCCGCACGGTCGTCGCCCCCGACGGCCGGGTCGCCGCCGTGGAGCTGGCCAACGGCTACCGGCTCGACTGCGACCTGGTGGTGCTCGCCTGCGGCACCCGGCCGCGGACCGCGCTGGCCCACGCCGCCGGTCTGCCGGTGGGCACCGGAGTGCTGGTCGACGACCGCCTCGCGGCCGGCGCACCGCACGTGTCCGCCATCGGCGACTGCGCCGAACACCGGGGCGCCGTCCAGGGATCGGCCATCCCCGCCTGGGACCAGGCCGACGTCCTCGCCCTGCGGCTCTCCGGCGCCGACCCGGGCGCCCGCTACACCGGCTCCCGCCCGTCGGTGCGGCTGAGCGCCGCCGGCCTGGAGTACGCGGCCTTCGGCGCCGTCGACGAGACGGGCGACGAGGGGCTCGACGTCCTCCGGCTCACCGACGCCACCCGGGGCAGCTACAAGAAGCTCGTGCTGCGGGGCGACCGGCTGGTCGGGGCCATCCTGTTCGGCGATCTGGCCGGTCTCGACGCCCTCGCCGACGCCTGGGCCCGCGACGACCCGCTCACCGGCCACCCGCTGCACCTGCTCACCGCGGGCTCCGGACCCGCGCCCGGATGAGCGGCCGGGCCCGACCCCTGACCGCCGGACCCCGACCCCCGGCCGCCGCCCGCTGCCTGACCGATGTCCCGACCGCCCCGGCCCTGCCAGGTTCCCCCGGTCCCGCCGGTTCCCCCGTCACCCTTTCCCGCACCACCCCGAGGAGTCACGCCATGACGTCGCACACGCCCGACCGGCCGCGGGACCTCGTCCTGGTCGGCCACGGCATGGTCGGCCAGCGCTTCCTGGAGTCCTGGACCGAGCAGCCGGGCGCCGACCGCTGGCGGGTCACCGTGCTCGCCGAGGAGCCCCGCCCCGCCTACGACCGCGTCCACCTCGGCGCACTGTTCGACGGCCGCACCGTCGAGGACCTCGGTCTCTGCCCGCCCGGCTTCCTCACCGAGCACGGCATCGACCTGCGCCTCGGCGACCCGGTCACCGCCGTCGACCGGGCCGCCCGCACCGTCACCACCCGGTCCGGGCACCTGCTCCGGTACGACGCCCTGGTACTGGCCACCGGTTCGGTCCCCTTCGTGCCGCCGGTGCCCGGCCACGACGCCGACGGCTGCCACGTCTACCGCACCGTCGAGGACGTGGAGGAGATCAGGGCCGCCGCCGCGGCCGCCGCGACCGGTGTGGTGGTCGGCGGCGGACTGCTCGGACTGGAGGCGGCCGGCGCGCTCCGGGCGATGGGGCTCGCCACCCACGTGGTCGAGTTCGCACCCCGGCTGATGGCCGTCCAGGTCGACGAGGGCGGCGGCGAGCTGCTCCGCCGCAAGATCGAGGACCTCGGCGTCACCGTCCACACCGCCGCCGGCGCGAGCGGCGTCGCCACCGGTCCCGACGACCGGGTCCGGGCCCTGACGCTCTCCGACGGCCGCGAACTCGTCGCCGACCTGGTGGTGTTCTCCGCGGGTGTCCGCCCGCGTGACCAGCTCGCCCGCGACTGCGGCCTCCCGGTCGGCCCGCGCGGCGGCGTCGTCGTCGACGAGCGCTGCCGCACCGAGGACCCGGCCGTGCTGGCGATCGGCGAGTGCGCCCAGGCCGCCGACGGCCGGGTCTACGGGCTGGTCGCCCCGGGCTACCAGATGGCCGAGACCGCCGCCCGCGAACTCGCCGGCCGCCCCGGCGCGGGCTTCACCGGCGCCGACACCTCCACCAAGCTCAAGCTGCTCGGCGTCGACGTGGCCAGCTTCGGCGACCCGCACGGCACCGCCGACGGCGCCCTCGACGTGCTGTACAGCGACAGCCGGCTCGGCGTGTACCGCAAGCTGGTGATCGGCCGGGACGGGGCCCTGCTCGGCGGGGTCCTGGTCGGTGACACCGAGTCCTACGGCGTCCTGCGCCCGCTCGCGACGGCCGGCAAGCCGCTCACCACGCCGCCCGAGCAACTCGTCCTGCCCGCGGGGTTCGCCGCCGCCGGCCCGATCGCGCTGCCCGACGACGCGGTGCTCTGCTCCTGCCACAACGTCACCCAGGGCGCCGTCCGCACCGCCGTCCGCGACCAGGGCTGCGAGACCGTCGCCGCCGTCAAGAAGTGCACCCGGGCCGGCACCGGCTGCGGCAGCTGCCTCAAGCAGCTGAGCACCGTGGTCACCGAGGAGCTGACCGCCGCCGGCACCGCCCCGCAGACCGGTCTCTGCGAGCACTTCCCGCAGACCCGCGCCGAGTTGTACGAGATCGCGCTGGTCACCGGCCTCACCACGTTCTCCGGGCTGATCGACCGCCACGGCAGCGGCGAGGGCTGCGACATCTGCAAGCCGACCGTCGCCTCCATCCTCGCCAGCCTCTCCAACGGCCACATCCTGGACGGCGAGCAGGCCGCGCTCCAGGACTCCAACGACCACTTCCTCGCCAACCTCCAGCGCAACGGCTCCTACTCGGTCGTTCCGCGCGTGCCCGGCGGCGAGATCACCCCGGACGGTCTGATCGCGATCGGCGAGGTGGCCCGCGACTTCGGCCTCTACACCAAGATCACCGGCGGCCAGCGGATCGACCTCTTCGGCGCCGGCGTCGACCAACTCCCCGCCATCTGGCGCCGCCTGGTCGACGCCGGCTTCGAGTCCGGGCACGCCTACGGCAAGGCGCTGCGCACCGTGAAGTCCTGCGTCGGAGAGACCTGGTGCCGGTACGGCGTCCAGGACTCCGTGGCCCTCGCCATCGAGCTGGAGCTCCGGTACCGCGGACTGCGCTCCCCGCACAAGCTCAAGTCGGCGGTCTCCGGCTGCGCCCGCGAGTGCGCCGAGGCCCAGAGCAAGGACTTCGGCATCATCGCCACGTCCGCCGGCTGGAACCTCTACGTCGGCGGCAACGGCGGCATGACCCCCCGCCATGCCGACCTGCTCGCCGCCGATCTGGACCGCGATACCCTGATCCGCACCATCGACCGGTACCTGATGTTCTACATCCGCACGGCCGACCGCCTGGAGCGCACCTCCGTCTGGCTGGAACGGCTGGAGGGAGGTCTGGACCACCTGCGTGCGGTCGTCCTCGACGACTCGCTCGGCATCGCCGCCGAGCTCGACCAGCTGATGGACCGTCACGTCGATTCCTATCAGGACGAGTGGGCCGCCACCCTGGCCGACCCGGACCGCCTTCGCCGGTTCGCCTCCTTCGTCAACGCCCCCGGCACGCCCGACCCGGCCGTCACCTTCGTCCCCGAACGCGGCCAGATCCGCCCCGCCCGCCCCGACGAGGACGGCCACGTCCTCACCGCCCCCGTCTACGCCCCCACCCCGGTCCTGGTGGCCGGTCCCCGACTGGAGGTGCTCGCCAAGTGACCGTGGAGATCCACGACGGCAACCGCTGGCAGCCCGTCTGTACCCTCGACGACCTGCAGCCCGGCCGCGGCGTCGCCGTCCTCCTCGCCGCGGCCGACGACGGCAACGACGCGCAGGTGGCCCTCTTCCTCGACCGCGCCGGCGCCCTGCACGCCGTCGACAACCGCGACCCGTTCAGCGGCGCGTACGTCCTCTCCCGCGGCCTGCTCGGCAGCCGCGGCGACCGGCCCACCCTCGCCTCGCCGATGTACAAGCAGGTCTTCGACCTCACCGACGGCCGCTGCCTCGACGAGGACACCGCCCCCGACGGCAGCCCCGCCGTCCTCCGGCGCTGGCCCGTCCGCACCACCGCCGAGCACACCGCCCCGGGCACCGCCCCGCGCCCCGCCCGGGGCACCGACCCGCAGACCGACTCGCAGACCGACTCGCCAACCGTTCCGCAGACCGCCCCGAGCACCGCCCCCATAATCCGGGAGGACCAGGCATGAGCACCGCCGTCGAAACCCCGCCCGCCCGCGCCGGCAGAGCCGGTGCCCCCACCCTCACCCACTGGGACCCGGAGGACACCGAGTTCTGGGAGCGCACCGGCGCCCGGACGGCCCGCCGCAACCTCGTCTACTCCGTGGCCTCCGAGCACATCGGCTTCTCGGTCTGGAGCCTCTGGTCGGTCCTGGTCCTCTTCCTCGGGCCGGAGTACCACATCGACCCGGCCGGGAAGTTCACCCTCACCGCCCTGCCCACCGCACTCGGCGCCGCGCTCCGCCTCCCCTACACGTACGCCGTCGCCCGCTTCGGCGGCCGCACCTGGACCGTGATCAGCGCCCTGCTGCTGCTCGTGCCCACCGTGCTCGCCGCGCTGGTCCTCACCCCCGGCGTCTCCTACGGCACCCTGCTCGCGGTGGCCTGCGTCGCCGGCGTCGGAGGCGGCAACTTCGCCTCCTCGATGGCCAACATCAACGCCTTCTACCCGCACCGCCTCAAGGGCTGGGCGCTCGGCGTCAACGCCGGCGGCGGCAACCTCGGCGTCCCCGCCGTCCAGCTCCTCGGCCTGCTCGTCCTCGCGACCGCCGGCGCCGGCCACCCCCGCCTGCTGCCGCTGCTCTACCTCCCGCTGATCGTCCTCGCCGCCGTCGGCGCCTGGCGGCGGATGGACAACCTGCCCGCCACCCCGCGCTCCGCCGACCGCTCGTTGCGCGAAGTCGCGCGAGACCCGTACGGCTGGGCCGTCTCGACCCTCTACATCGGCACCTTCGGCTCGTTCATCGGCTTCGGCTTCGCCTTCGGGCAGGTCCTCCAGGTGCAGTTCCACGACCGCTTCGACACCCCGGTCAAGGCCGCCGCGCTCACCTTCCTCGGCCCGCTGCTCGGCTCCCTGCTGCGCCCGGTCGGTGGCCGGCTCGCCGACCGCTGGGGCGGCGCCGTGGTCACCCTGGTCACCTTCGTCGCCATGGGCGCCGGCACCGCCGTGGTGCTGTCCGCCTCCCGGGCGGGCTCGCTGCCGCTCTTCCTCGCGGGGTTCATCGCGCTCTTCGTGCTGAGCGGCATCGGCAACGGCTCGACGTACAAGATGATTCCGGCCCACTACGAGGGCCGCTCCCGCGCCGCCGTCGCCGCCGGTGCCGATCCGGTCGCCACGGAGGCCGCGGGCCGGCGCCGCACCGCCGCCCTGATCGGCCTGGCCGGTGCGATCGGTGCCTTCGGCGGGGTGCTCGTCAACCTGGCCTTCCGCCAGTCCTTCCTCTCCAGCCGCAACGGCGACGCCGCCTACCTGGCCTTCCTCGCCGCCTACCTGTTCTGCGCGGCGCTCACCTGGGTGGTCTGGCTCCGGCCCGGCGCCCGGCGCTGACGGCGCGGCCGGCCCGGGACGCGCCCGGAGAACCGCCGCGGGCCCCGGACGCAGTACGCGTCCGGGGCCCGCGGTCGGTCAGTTGTGGGTGTGCGAGCCGCATGCGGGGCCCGGTAGCGGGAGGAAGCCGTGCAGGCGGATGTCGGCGGCGCCGGTGCCGCTCCGGCAGATCCAGCCGGACGGGCCGAAGATGGCGCGCAGCGCGACACCGTGCGCGTCCAAGGCGTTCCACTCGGACTGGCGGACGGTGTTGTAGAGGACTCGCCCGTACGCCGAAGCCGAGTAGGGCGCGCTGATGGTGTGGGTCGTGGGGTTGACCGGTTGGACGTTGTTGACCGAGCGTGGCACGAGCACCCCCGGGTTGTCGGTCGGGGTGGAATAGCCGCCGTAGACCTGGCCGACGTAGCGGCCGACGGAGTACGGGACGATCACGTCCGGGTCGTGCAGGACCGCGTCGGTGCCCTGGTTCTCCCGTTCGACGACACCGACGCACGAGTGGTCCGTCCAGGGGTCCCCCACGATCGCGGAGTAGTAGTCGAGGGCCTGAAGGAAGAACCCGGAGGAGTCCATGGAGGCGCCGTCCACCCCCGACCGGGTCACCAGGAGGTGGCCGGCCAGCATCGGGCGGATGGTGGCGTCGGGCAGCGCCGGGTCGATCTGCCGCCAGTTGGTGAGGGTGCAGGTGTAGATGGCGCGCAGCTGCGCGGTGGTGAGGTTGGCCGGGGCGTGGCCGCCGGCCGGGGCGGCCCAGCTGACGGCGTCCTTGGCCATGGCGACGAACAGCGTGTTCACGCTGTCGTCGACCTTCGGGCCCCGGGTGCTGCGGGCGAAGTCCAGCGTGCCGCTGGTGGTGGAGGCCAGCGCGATGATTCCCGCGTTGGACCGGTCGGGGCGGACCAGCGAGGACGATCCCGACTTGGGGGTGATGAGGGTCGTCCCGGTGGAGTCCCAGCTGTAGAGGCGGGGCGAGGTGGTGTTGCCGGCGGCGGTGAGGGAGGCGTTGTAGTCGGTGGAGAACTGGTTGAAGAGCGACTCCGTGACCTGGGCGCCGACGCCGACGATGTCGGTGGCGGCGGGCGGGGGCACGGGGATCGGCTGGGGCGGGTCGGCGAGCGCCGGGGCGGCGGAGGCGAGGGCGAGCGCGGCGGCCAGTGCGAGGGCCGGGGCGACCCGGGCGGTGAGACGGTGCACGAGGTGAACTCCCTTTCGGGGGCGGGCGGTCGGGCCACCGGGATCATCGGTGTGCCGGTCCGTGGCCCGGAAGATCCCAGGCTTCTGGGGGGTGGACGTCCCCGCAGGTCACCCCCGGTCCCCGCCCGCTCCGACCGCCACCTGTTCTTCCACCGGACGCCCCCCGTACGCCGCCCGGGGCTGCCGTCGGGTGGTGTGCGCGGCGGGGCCGGGCGGCCCCGGCCGTCAGCTGTGCTCCGTCGAGCCGCAGGCCCCGGGGGGAAACGCGAGGAAGCCGTGACTGCGGATCCTCGACGCGCCGGACCAGCAGATCCAGCCGTTCGGCGAGAAGATCTCGCGGAGCGCCCGGGCGTGCGCGTCACCGGCGTTCCACTCCGCCTCCCGGAGGGCGACCCGGAGCCGGTAGGCGAAGTACGAGGCGGCGAACGTGGCGTGGAGGGTGTGGCTGGACGGGTTCACCACCGGGACACCGCCGATCGCGCGCGGGACGAGCGCGCCCGGGTTGTCGGTCGGGGTGGCGTGGCCGCCGTAGGTCTGGCCGATGTAGCGGCCGACGGAGTACGGGACGACTACGTCCGGGTCGTGCAGGAAGGCGCCCGTGCCGCTGTTCTCCTCCCGGATGAGGGTGACGCAGTCCCCGATCCTCACGTAGCTCGGCCCGCTGGTCTGCTGGATCCCGGCCAGGAACATCGACGCGGCGTCCGTGATGTGCTCGTAGTTGTAGATGGGCAGTGCCGGCTTGATGGGGGCGTCGGGCAGCGCCGAGTCGATCTGCCGCCAGTTGGTGGTGTGGCACTCGTAGATGCCGCGCAGCTGGGCGGCGGTCAGACTGTTCGGGGCGTGGCCGCCGGTCGGCGCGGCCCAGCTCACGGCGTCCTTCGCCAGGTTGACGAAGAGGGTGGACGCCGGGTCGTTGACGCTCGGGCCGCGGGTGCTGCGGGCGAAGTCGACGGTGCTGCTCGTGGTGGCGTTCACCGCCGTGATGCCCGCACTGGAGAACATCGGGCGGACCAGCGGGGACGATCCCGCCTTGGGGGTGATGAGGTTCGCCCCGACCGAGTCCCAGCTGTAGAGGCGGGGCGAGGTGGTGTTGCCGGCGGCGGTGAGGGAGGCGTTGTAGTCGGTGGAGAGCTGGTTGAAGAGCGACTCCGTGACCTGGGCGCCGACGCCGACGATGTCGGTGGCGGCGGGCGGGGGCACGGGGATCGGCTGGGGCGGGTCGGCGAGGGCTGACGGGGTGGCCGCGAGGACCAGGGCGGAGCTCAGCGCCAAGGCCGAGAGCGTCCGGTAGGCGAGGCGGATCATGCGGGCAACTCCCTTGTGAGGTCGACGAGTCGGACCTTTCTCCAGGATCCTCCGCAGGCCCGTGGGCTCCCGGAAGGACGGCGCCGGCCCCGGCCGGCCGGAGGGGCGGGGCCCCCGCAGGTCACCGCAGGTCGGCCACGGCTCCGACCGCCACCTGTTCTTCCACCGGACGCCCCCCGTACGCCGCCGCCGTACCGGCGCGGTCCGTCGCCGGGTCCGCCACGGCGGTCTGTCGCCCGGGTCCGTCGCCGGGGTGCCGGCCGGCCGGGTGGCGGGCGGCGTTTCCGGCGGAAAACGCCCAGGTTGCTAGGGTCGGGGGATGGCAGCGAGCGGCGCAGGCGGCGCGAACCCCCCGGTGCGGTTGCGGCGCGATGCGCAGCGCAACCGCGATCTGCTGCTGACCACCGCCCGCGACCTGTTCGCCCGGCACGGGCTGGACGTGCCGCTCGACCAGATCGCCAAGGAGGCGGGCGTCGGCAACGCCACGCTGTACCGGCACTTCCCGACCCGGGAGGCCCTCGTCGCCGAGGTGTTCGCGGACGCCGCGACGCTGCTCGGCGACGCCGGTGCGCAGGCGCTGGCCGACGAGGACGCCTGGGGCGCCGTCGAGCGCTACTTCGAGCGGATCTTCGAACTGGTCGCCGCCGACCGGGGCATCAACGACCTGGTCACCCAGGCCATCCCCACCGTCCCCGGGATGATCGAGATCAGTCGGCGCAACGCCGAGACGGTCGGCGTGCTGGTCGCCCGCGCACAGCAGCAGGGCACCATGCGGACCGACGTCGTCACCATGGACCTGCTCTTCATGCTCGGCCCGCTCTGCCGCGCGCTGCCCGCCGCCACCGACCTCCGTCCCGACCTCTGGCGCCGCTACCTCGCCCTGCTGCTCGACGGTTTCCGCACCCGGGCCACCCACCCGCTGCCGGTGCCGCCGATCGGCGAGGAGCACCTGGACAAGATGTTCGCCGACCTGTGGGAGGCGGACGGGCCCGGCGCCTGACCCGTTCCCGGGCCCGCGCCGCCGCCGCCCGCGTCAGGAACCCGTACGAACCGGCGCCCCGCGCGTCAGGGCTCCGTCAACGAACGGCCCTTCCCCCCTCCGCCGGGGATTGTCTGGAGCTGAGCACCACACCAGTGAACAGCCAGCCGGAAGGACGGACAGGGCCATGGCGGACAGCGGCGCCAGCACCCACGCGGACGAGCCGATCGACCTCCCGATCGACCCGTGGAACGGGCAGGAGAGCGACGAGCAGCACGGCGGGCAGGGCGACGGCGGCCGGGGCCGGATCGTGGTCGGACTCAGCGGCTCGCTCGGCAGCCTCGCCGCCCTGCACCGAGCCGTCGCCGAGGCCCGCCGCCTCGACGCCGAGGTCCTCGCGGTGCACTGCTGGACCCCCGTCGGCGGCGAGTTCGGCTACCGCCGCTCCCCGTGCCCGCCGCTGCTCACCGCCTGCCGCGACGCCGCCGCGGCCCGTCTGCGCGAGGCCCTCGACCAGGCCTTCGGCGGCACCCCGGCGGGCGTCCGGCTGCGCGGCGTGGCCGTCCGGGGCGAGACCGGGCAGGCTCTGGTCCGCTGCGCCGACCGGCCCGGCGACCTGCTCGTCCTCGGCGCCGGCAGCCGGGGCGCGCTCGCCCGCGCGCTGCGCCCGTCGGTCACCGCCTACTGCGTCCGGCACGCGGCCTGCCCGGTGCTGGCCGTCCCGAAGCCGCCGCTCCAGCGCGAGCTGGAGGCGCTCCGGCGCCACCACCGCGTCCGGATGCCGGTGACGGCATGAGCACCCGCCTCCGGCCCGCGATGTCCGGCGCGGTCGCCCTGACCGCCTCCGCCGCACTCGTCCCGCTCCTCGCCGTGCTCGGCGAGCTCCGCGCCACCTGGGTCGCGCTCGCCGGCTACGCGGTGCTGTGCGCCGCCGTCGGCCGCTACTCGCGCCCGTCCGCCGCCCCGTTGGTCGGCCTGGCCGCCTGGCTCTTCCACAACGGGTTCGTCGAACACCGCCGGGGCACCCTCGGGTGGGCCGGCCCCGCCCCGGAGGCCGGCCACCTCCTCCTCTTCACCGCCGCAGCCCTCGCCTTCGCCGTCCTCGCGGCCCTGCGGCGTCCGCACCCCCGCCGGCGTCCGCGGCCCCGTGACCGGCGTCCCGGCCGCCGGTTCGGTCTCACCGCCTGACCGACCCCCCGGGGTGCTCCGGGAGGCCGTCCGGGGTTCTCCCGTGGTTCGGACGGCCGTTCCGGGCTGGTAGTGTTCTTCCTGTCGCGAGGGAGATGATCTCTCGTCAGGCGTCAGTGGTGCTACCAGAGCACGTCCTACTTTCAGTAGGGAGAGTCCGTGCAACCCG
>NZ_JBHXDN010000008.1:62258-163645 GCF_042726075.1 Kitasatospora sp. NPDC127035
CGAGGGAGATGATCTCTCGTCAGGCGTCAGTGGTGCTACCAGAGCACGTCCTACTTTCAGTAGGGAGAGTCCGTGCAACCCGGGCCTGGCGCTCCACGTCGGACGGGGTCCGGTACCTGAGAGGGTGCCGGGCCTCGTTCGCGTTTCGCGGGGTCGGCGGGTGGGCGGTCGGGTTGTGGTGCACCGGCTCTGACCTGGTACTGTTCTTCCTGTCGCGAGGGAGATGATCTCTCGTCAGGCGTCAGTGGTGCTACCAGAGCACGTCCTACTTTCAGTAGGGAGAGTCCGTGCAACCCGGGCCTGGCGCTCCACGTCGGACGGGGTCCGGTACCTGAGAGGGTGCCGGGCCTCGTTCGCGTTTCGCGGGGTCGGCGGGTGGGCGGTCGGGTTGTGGTGCACCGGCTCTGACCTGGTACTGTTCTTCCTGTCGCGAGGGAGATGATCTCTCGTCAGGCGTCAGTGGTGCTACCAGAGCACGTCCTACTTTCAGTAGGGAGAGTCCGTGCAACCCGGGCCTGGCGCTCCACGTCGGACGGGGTCCGGTACCTGAGAAGGTGCCGGGCCCCGTTCGCGTTCACCGGGGCCGCCCGGGCGGGCCGCGCCGGTCAGGTCACCGCGCGGTCGGAGCCGAGTTCGCGGGAGATGCGCAGGCCGACCTGGGCGACGACCGGGCCGAGGGCGCGGACCCGGGCGGCGGTCATCCGTGAGGTGAGGCCGGAGACCGAGAGGGCGGCGGTCACCTCGCCGGTGTGGTCGAAGATCGGGGCGGCGACGCAGCGGACCTCGGGCTCGTTCTCGCGGTCGTCGATCGAGTAGCCGCGGGCGCGGATCCGGGCGAGGTCGGCGCGCAGGTGGGTCTCGTCGGAGATGGTCCAGGCGGTGACGGGGCGCAGTCCGGCGGCGACGACCTCGGTGACCGCCTCCTCGGGCAGCCACGCCAGGATCGCCTTTCCGGTGGCGGTGCAGTAGGCGGGGGCCCGACTGCCGACCCGGGAGGCCATCCGGACGTTGGTCTCGTCCTCGACCTTGTCGAGGTAGACGATGCCGGGCGCCTGCCAGACGGTCAGGTGGACGGTCTCGCCGGCCTCCCGCTGGAGGCGGCGCAGGTGTTCGGCGGCGACGCTGCGCAGGTCGAGGGTGGAGAGGTAGGCCTGGCCGAGTCGGAGCGAGCCGTGGCCGAGCCGGAACCAGCCGGTCTCCCGGTCGCGGTCGAGGAGGTGCTCGTCCAGCAGCGGGCCGGTCAGCCGCAGGACCGTCGACTTGTTGAGGTCGAGAGCCTCGGCGAGCTGGGTGAGCGGGACGCCGCGGCCGTCGCCGTGGTCGCGGACGTAGCCGAGGACGGACAGCGCGCGACGCAGGGAGGAGGACTGGTTCCGCTCGCCCGTGGTCTTCTTCGGCTTCTCCGCGCCGGTGGCCGTGCCGCCCGCGGTCGCGCCGGCTGCCGGGCCCGCGCTCGTGCCGGCCGCGCTGACCGCCTTCTCCGTCATCGGTCCGTTCCCCTCTCGTTCCGCCACCGGACTGCGGCGGTTGTCGAACCGTACCCTCCCGCACCTCGCTTACCGCTTTTTCGATACACCGTTGTGCATTGCAAAACTTCCCGAACGGCCTCTTGTTGGCCGTGAGCGCCCGCGCCTAACGTCCCTGGCATCGAGCAGGCGACGTAGCCCACCCGAGCGGTCGCTCTGCCGTACCCCCACATCAATGCGTTCACGCACCCACCATCGGCCCCGGTCAGGGCCTGCTTCGACGCGCCCGTCCCCAGCGGCGCACGTCTCGGCGGCAACTGTCGGGAGGGGAGGTCTCCACCCATGCGAATCGTCAGACGGGCCGCCGCGGCCACCGTCCTCGCCGCCACGTGTCTCGCCGCCGCCGCCTGTTCGCCCGGTACCGCGTTGCCGGCCGGTGACAAGGCGGCCGACGACAAGACCGGCACCCTGCAGGTCTGGCTGTACAACGAGGCCGGCAACGCCGCGAAGGAAGCGGTCGTCAGCAAGGCCGTCGCCGAGTTCCAGGCCTCCCACCAGGGCGTCACCGTCAGTGTCAGCTACATCGACACCGACGCCTCGGCCCGCGCCGCCAAGATGAAGGGCGCGTTCAACGACCCGAACAGCGCCCCGGACCTGGTCGAGTTCGGCAACACCGACCTCCCCGGGTACGTCGCGGCCGGCGGCCTCGCCGAGATCGGCGCCGACCTCGACAAGTGGAAGGACAAGGGCGACCTCGACCCGGCGATCGCCAAGACCGCGGTGCTCGACGGCAAGACCTACGGCCTGCCCTGGTGGGTCGCCGTGCGGGCGCTCTACTTCCGCACCGACCTTTTCACCGAGGCCGGCCTCGCGGCCCCGACGTCCTACGCCGAGCTGGTCGCGGCCACCCAGAAGATCCACGCCGCGCACCCGGACACCTTCGGCATCGCGGTCGGCGGCAAGTACACCTTCGGCGCGCTCCCCTTCGTCTGGGACGCGGGCGGCGACATCGCCGCCAAGGAGGGCACCACCTACAAGCCGACGATCAACTCGTCCGCCTCGCAGGCCGGCATCAAGCGCTACACCGACCTCTTCGGCGAGAGCGGCTGCCCGGTCCAGCAGTGCGCCGACCTCACCGGCGGCAAGACCGTCGACCTCTTCGCGGCCGGCAAGTCCGCGATGGCGATCCTGCCCAACTCCAGCCGCAGCAAGGTCGACGCGGGCCCGGTCAACGGCAAGTACGGGGTCGTCCCGCTGCCCGGCGAGAAGCCCGGTTCGATCGCCCCGGCGTTCGCCGGCGGCAACAACCTCGGCGTGATGAAGGCGGCCAAGCACCGCACCCTGGCCGTCGAGTTCGCAGAGCTGCTGGCGAGCCCCGCGTACCAGGAGCAGATGTACGACGCGATGGGCAACCTGCCGACGCTGAAGCCGGTCAACGCCAAGGTCGCCGCCAAGGACGCCTTCCTGAAGCCGTTCACCGACACCATCGCGGCCGGTACCAAGTTCGTGCCGCTGGACCAGGGATGGGCGCAGATCGACGCGCAGGCCGTCATCCCGACGATGCTCCAGCAGATCGTCACCGGCAAGGCGGACGTGGCGAAGGCCTCGGGCGACGCCGCCACGCAGATCACGTCGGCCTTCGCGGCCCGCTGATCGCCGGCCCCCGCAAGAGAGCAGGTCCCGTACGTGTCCGCACCCACCACGACCGCCCCGGCGGCGCCGCCCTCCCCGAGCGGGCGGCGCCGGGGCACCGGCCCGGCCGCGCCCCCGCGCGGCCGGCGCCGCCCCCCGCTGCTGCTCCTGCTGCCGGCCGCGATCATCATGATCCCCCTGGTGGCGTACCCGATCTACCAGCTCGGTCTGCTGTCGGTGCTGGACTTCGGTCAGGCCCAGGCCTCCGGCGGTGTGCCGACCAGCTTCGTCGGGCTCGGCAACTACCAGAAGATCCTCGGTGACGGGCAGTTCTGGTCGGTGCTGACGCAGACGATCGGCTTCGCCGCGTTCTGTGTGGTCGCCACCCTGGCGGTCGGCGCCACCCTCGCGGTGCTGCTCACCAGGGTGGGCCGGATCTCCCGACTGGTCCTGACCACCGCCGCCATGGCGGCCTGGGCGGCGCCGGCGATGACCGGTTCGACGGTGTGGAGCTTCCTCTTCGACACCAACCTCGGTCTGGTCAACAAGACCCTGGTCAGCATCGGTCTGAACGGCTTCCACGAGTTCAACTGGTTCTACGACAAGTGGACCGCGTTCCTGATCGTGGGCGCCGTGGTGGTCTGGCACTCCTTCCCGTTCGTCATGGTGACGCTCTACGCGGGCATCAAGGCGATCCCGACCGAGATCCTGGAGGCCGCGGCGCTGGACGGCGCCGGCACCTGGGCCACCTTCCGCCGGATCACCGCCCCGATGCTCCGGCCGATCCTGACCATCGTGGTGATCCAGTCGGTCATCTGGGACTTCAAGGTCTTCACCCAGATCTACGTCATGACCGAGGGCGGCGGAATCGCCGGCCAGAACCTCGTCCTCAACGTGTACGCCTACCAGAAGGCGTTCGCGTCCTCCCAGTACGGACTCGGCGCGGCCATCGGCGTGATCATGCTGCTGATCCTGGTGATCCCGACGGTCCTCTACATCCGCTCGCTGCGACGGACGGGGAATGAACTGTGAACACCCGTGGCCGCAGGCGGCTCGCCGCCAACTCCCTCGCGATCCTGGTGGCCGTGGTCACCGCCTTCCCGATCTTCTGGATGGTGCTCTCGGCGTTCAAGCCGAAGGGCGAGGTGCAGTCGCTCGACCCCCGACCGTGGACCGCGCACCCGACGCTGGAGAGCTTCCGCCAGGTGCTCAGCGTCGACGGGTTCGGCCGGTACTTCGTCAACAGCCTGATCATCGCGCTGTCGGTGGTGGTGCTGTCGGCCCTGGTGGTCTTCCTCGCGGCGGTCGCCGTGACGAGGTTCCGGTTCAGGTTCCGCACCACCATCATGGTGATGTTCCTGATCGCCCAGATGATCCCGGTCGAGGCGCTCACCATCCCGCTGTTCTTCATGTTCCGCGACGCGGGGCGGCTGGCGCCGGGCGTCGGACTCAACACCCTGGCCTCGCTGATCCTGGTGCAGCTGGCGTTCTCGCTGCCCTTCGGGATCTGGATGATGCGCGGCTTCGTCGCCGCGGTGCCGGTCTCCATCGAGGAGGCCGCGCAGATCGACGGTGCGAGCCGGAGCCGGATCCTCTGGCGGATCCTGCTGCCGCTGGTGGCCCCGGGCCTGGCCGCGACCAGCGTGTTCTCCTTCATCGCGGCGTGGAACGACTTCGTCTTCGCCAAGACCTTCATCATCAGCGCGACCGAGAACCAGACCCTCCCCTCCGCGCTGCTGGTCTTCTTCAAACCGGACGAGAACGACTGGGGCGGCATCATGGCGGCCTCGACGCTGATGACCGTGCCGGTCCTGATCTTCTTCATCGCGGTGCAGCGCAAGCTGGTCTCCGGGCTGGCCGGCGCTGTGAAGGACTAGCCCGCGAGGGCCGGTGCCGCGGGGGAGAGGCTGCGGCGGGTGTAGCGTCCCGATCATGGAGGTGGGGTCCATGAACAGGGAACGCGCCGACGGGCAACTCGCCCAGATCGCCGAGACGGTGGGCCTCGCCCGCCGTCTCGGCACTCGTGTCCGGCTGCGCGGCGGCTGGGCGATGGACTTCTTCCTCGGCGAGCTCACCCGCGACCACGAGGACATCGACTGGTTCGTTCCGGCCGCCGACGCCCCCGCGCTCGCCGCCGGCCTGCACGAACTCGGCTACCGCCGGCTCGACGGCCCGCCGCCGGGCCAGCAGTTCCCCGTTCCCCTGAGTCGCTCCGGGGATGCTGCGGCGGCACCGGGCGTTCCGCCCTCCTACGCGGCCAGGGTCCCCTCTGCGGACGGGAGGCCGATCAGCGTGAACTCCGCCCCGCCGTCGTCCCGGACCGCCGCCCGCCGTCCGAACGGTGTCGGGTGCGGTCCCGCCAGCACCTCCCCGCCCAGCTCGCGCACCCGCTCGGCCGCGCGGTCGGTGTCGTCCGTGCCGAAGTGGACGCTCCAGACGGGCGGCGGACCGGCCGCCCCCAGGCCCGTCCCGCCGCTCCCGCTCCCGCTTGCGCGGCCCGTCGGGCCCGTCCGGCCCGTCCGGTCGGCGTCGGCCCCGTGGCCGCCGCCGATGCCGCCGGCCACGGCTCCGCCGACCCGGAACACCGTGCCGCCGTCCGCGCCCGACCCGTACTCGTACCCGAAGACCCGCCGGTAGAAG
The DNA here is from genome assembly GCF_042726075.1 of Kitasatospora sp. NPDC127035. Lineage (NCBI taxonomy): Bacteria > Bacillati > Actinomycetota > Actinomycetes > Kitasatosporales > Streptomycetaceae > Kitasatospora > Kitasatospora sp. NPDC127035. The sequence goes on from NZ_JBHXDN010000008.1 coordinate 67,997, forward strand.
GTCCGGGCCGTGGCCGGGTCGGGGGAGAGCTGTTCGCTCCAGCTGAACGCGGACGGTTCGTCGACCAGACCCGCCCCCTGCCAGAGCAGCCCCTGCCGGAGCCCGAACACCGCGCCGGTCGGGTCGGCGACGACGGCCGCCCACCCCTGCTCGGGTCTCTCGAACGGCTCTCGGACGACGCGCCCGCCGGCCGTCCGGACCTCCTCGGCCGCCCGTCCGACGTCCGTCACCGCGAGGTACGTGGTCCACGAGCGTTCCTCGCCCGCCGGCCGCCGGACCAGCCCCGCGACCTGTGCCCCGCGCAGCGTCGCCACCGTGTACCCGGGCAGCCCGACGTACTCCCACCCGAACAGCGCGCCGTAGAACCGCCGGGCCCGCGGGAGGTCCGGGGTCCCCAGCTCGACCCAGCAGGGGACGCCGTCGCGGTACCTGCCCGCCTTCGGCATGCCGCCCTCCTCGCCGCCGGAACCACCCGGGCCCCTGGGGCCAGCCTCTGCTTCCGCCCGGCGCCCGGCAACCGGTCCGCGCCCCCTCGGACCGATCCGCGCTCGTCGCAGCGCCCCCGCGCGTCCGTCAGGTCGCCCCCGGGCCCGTCAGAGCACCCCGCGCGGCCGGAACTGGATGCTGATCCGCGGCCCCACCGGCCGCGCCGTCTTCGGTACCGCGTGCTCCCAGGTCCGCTGGCAGGAACCGCCCATCACCAGCAGGTCCCCGTGCCCGACCGGGTGCCGCACCACCGGCCCGCCACCGCCCCGGGGCCGCAGCAGCAGCGCCCGCGGTTCGCCGATCGAGAGGATCGCGACCATGGTGTCCACGTGCGCGCCCCGCCCGATCCGGTCGCCGTGCCAGGCCACGCTGTCCCGCCCGTCCCGGTAGTAGCAGAGCCCGAGCGTGCTGAACGGCTCGCCGAGCTCGTCCGCGTAGTGCGCGCCGAGCGTCGCCCGCGCCTCCCCGAGCACGGGGTGCGGCGGTGCGTCCTCCTCCCCGTAGGAGGCGAGCAGCCGGGGCACGTCGACGGTCCGCTCGTACATCTCGCGCCGCTCGGCCCGCCACGGCACCTTCGCGGCCAGGTGTTCGAACAGCTGGTCCGCCCCGCGGAGCCACCCCGGCAGCAGGTCCAGCCACGCCCCCGCGCCCAGCACCGTCCGCCGAACGCCCGACAGCGGCCCGAGGGCGGTCCCGGCCCGGCCGGGATCGTCGAACAGGGAGGGCTGGAGGTGGAGCGTGCTGCGCATGAGCCCAGCGTACGCCGTAATCGAACATGCGAGCGAAAAGACTGCGAGCGGCGCGCGCCCCGGAGCCGGCCCCGGCCGGTGCCGTCGGGCCGGGGCCGGGCGGTGCCGTCGGGTCGGGGCCGGGCCGGGTGCTCGCCGAGGGGGGCTCAGCTCACCGATCGCTTGACGAGGTCGGCGATCCGCGCCTCCACCTCGGGCGTCACCTCGGTCAGGGCGAAGGCCGCCGGCCACATGGGGCCCTCGTCGAGCTGCGCCAGGTCGCTGAACCCGAGCGTCGCGTAGCGCGCCTTGAACTTCTCGGCGCTCTGGAAGAAACAGACCACCTTGCCGTCCAGCGCGTAGGCGGGCATCCCGTACCAGAGCTTCGGTGCGAGGGTCGGGGCGTTGGCGGCGACGACGGCGTGGACGCGTTCGGCCATGATCCGGTCCGAGTCCCGCATCTCGGCGATCTTCGCGAGCACGTCCCGCTCGGCCTCCGCCGCCTTGTCGGCGCGGGAGCCGCGGCGCGCGGCCGTCTTCATCTCCTTGGCGTGGTCCTTCATCGCGGCCCGCTCCTCGGCCGTGAATCCCTCGTACGCGCCGCTGTCGGTGCTGCCCATGGCCGGGCTCCCCCTTGAAGAGTGGAACGGATCTTCGAACCGGCTCTCCGGTACGGGATCTTGAGAGGGGACCATATCCTGACGTACCGACAGTGCCGCTGCGCCGCCGCGCCGGTGGTCCGGCCGGCGAGTCTCAGACCGCGATCACCGACAGTGTCCGGTCGAAGTAGTTGGTGACGTAGAGCCTCGACCCGTCCGGACTGGTCGCAGCGCCGCGCGGGCCGCCCGGGACGGGGATCGTGCCGGTGACCGTGTGGGTGGTGGTGTCGACCACCGAGACGGTGTCGAACGGGAAGTGGGCCACGAAGAGCCGCCCGCCGTCCGGACTGACCGCCAGCCCGTACGGTCCCCGCCGGACCGGGACGGTCGCCACGACGTCGGCGGGCACCGTCTCCTCCAGCGTCGGGATGCCGGTGGCGTCGATCACGGTGACCGAGTCCCGGAAGTAGTTGCTGGCGTAGAGGAGGCGGCCGTCCGGGCTCACGGCCAGGGCGACCGGGAAGTCCACACCGGTGAGGATCCCGCGGGTCTTGGTGAGGGTGTCGGAGACCAGGACCTGGTCGTCGATGGCGTTGGCGATCAGCAGTCGCGATCCGTCGGCGGTGATCGCCAGGCCGTACGGGCGGGTGCCGAAGCCGGTGGAGACGGCCTGGTCGCCGGTGGCGGCCTCGAACACGTGGATGAAGGTCGAGCTGTTCTCGGCGACGAACACGCGCGCGCCGTCGGCCGCGACGGCCACGCCGTAGGGGCCGACGGCGGCGGGGAAGGTCGTGGCCACGGTGTTCGCCGGAGTGTCGACGGCGGTCACCGTCCCGTCCAGGAAGCTGGTGACGTAGACGCGGCGACCGTCCCGGCTCGCCGCCACACTGTGCGGGGTCTGGCCCACGGGGATCGTCTCGATGGCCTGGTGATCGCCGTGAGCCCCGGTTGTGGGGGTGGTGAAGACTGACATGCGCTGCTACTCCTCCTCCGTCGTCGGGCCGGACGTCGGGCCCGCTGCCGATCACGTCGTCGGGTGCGGCGCCGGGCCCGCAGGCCCGCGGATCCGGTCTGTCGCGCGCGCCCGGGCGGAGCGCCCGCCCGCCGGGAGCCGTCACCGGCGCGAGTCCGGCCGTTCCGGGCGGAGTGCGCACAGCGGGAACCCTCCCCCGACACACCCGGAGGCGGTCGCCGCGTGGCCGCCACGGAGAGGGCCACTGCGTGGCCGGTCGAGTGGTCGTCGCCCTTCGATCGTACGCCCACCGACGTCCGCTGCCCACCGCGTCGGCGGCTCAACGGACGGGCGGAGCGCGGCACTTCCCCCTTCGGTCGGGCCGGATCAGGCTGCGACCACCCTGCTGCCGCCGCGCCGGGCGTACACCTCCGGCCGGTGGGCCCGCCTCCTCGGTGCGAGGCCGACGCCGGTCAGGAGGGCCATCGGGCCGATCGACACCAGGGGCCGGTTCACCTCGGGTGAGGTGAGCCGGCAGGCGAGCCGCGCGGCCGGCCGGCTGGTGACGATCAGGACCCGCTGCGCGTCCGTCGTCCGGCCGCCGACGTCATCCGTCATGGCGGTGGAGAACACCCCGGCCGGGTCGTCGGTGGCGGCGGCCACCACTAAGGAGTCGCCGAACGCCCCGCCCCTGGTCGGCACGGCGAGGGCGAGCACCAGCAGGGCGCGGACGATCCCGGCCCGAGGTCTGCCGAGTGGAAGCCCGGCAGCCGGACCACCGCGCCGCCGAGCAGTGCCCGGCGGTGGTGGTGCCGGTGGCGGTGGGCGTGGCCGTCGCCCCCCAGGGCAGTAGGGCGCCGCCGGCCAGGTCGACGGTCTCGGTCCGTCCGTCGCGCCCGCGCCGGACGACCACGTCGCCGGCCGGGCGGAGATCGTCGCCCTGGTGCGCGCCGACCTCGTCCTCACCATCGGCGAGCAGTGCGTCCGGCATCGGCCGTGGGAGGACGCGCTGCGCACCCCTGCGCACGCCTGCCGTGACACTTTCGCCGAGCGCCCCGGGATCATCCGTCTGCCGGCCGCGGCCCCGTCCGCCGAACCGTTCACGCACGAGCTGTACGAGAGTGCGGTGCCGACCCCGAGGGCCCCTGCCGTTCGATTTCTGACCAGGCGTGATGTCCTGCTAGTGTTCAACCCGTCGAGAGGAAACGATCTTCGCGAAGCGAGGAGCGGCCTCCCGAGCAGGCGTCAGTGGTGCTACCGGAGCACGTCCTACTTTCAGTAGGGAGAGTCCGTTCAACCCGGGCCTGGCGCTCCATCCGAAGCGGTCGTCCCCTCTCCGAGGGGGCGGCCGCTTCGTCGTTGTGCGGATCGGTCCTATCGCACGGCCCGGCCGAAACCCGTCGGCGGCGGTGACAACCCGCCAAGGTCGCGCTCCAGGTGGATCGGCGGCCCTTCGCGAGCGCACTCTCCCGGTCTGCGGCTTTGCGGTGAACTGCGGGCTGACGGTCCGTCAAAGGTTGGCCGAAAGTCGGCCCTAATGGTGTGAATATGCCATTGGAATGTTCGTCGTACAGATTCCGGCAGTAGCCTTCCGTGTCGAACCCGCCACTGGTCGTGGCGGTCCGGCCGGTGCCGCGCGGCCCGGAGGTGCGTGCGCCCGGCTGCCCGGAACCCTCCCCGACACCCTCCGGCCTGCGAAGCCACCTCGGCGGGGCCGTCCCGGACCCCTCCCCGAAGCCTCCCCGAACCCTCCGAAGGAGCCCGAGTGCCGGGTATCGACGAATGCCTGACCGAGGCGATGGCGATCGCAGGAGCCCGCGCCGCCAGTCTCGTCGACTGGAGCAGCGGCCTCGCACTGGGCAGCGTCGGCGTCAGCCCCACCGGCGACCATGATACGTCGGCCGCGGAGGCAACCGACCTGGTACGAGCGGCTGTTGAGAGCCCGACCTTCACCGGCTCGGAGGACTCGAAGGCGCCGCTCCAGGACATTATCGTGACCGCAGGCCGCAGTTACCACCTGCTGTGCTTCATCGACACCGTCTTCGACAGCCGGTTGGTCCTGCACCTCTGGCTGGACCGCAGCGAGGGCAATCTCGCCGGCGCCCGCTACCGTCTCCAGTCGCTCGCCGAGGAACTGGTGCTCGGATGACGAACTTCCGGACGAGTGACCTGGCGACGGCGGGCGGGACGGTCGTCGGCTTTCGGCCACCCGCCGGGCGGCCGACGGTTCCGGCCGAGGCCGTCGCCCTCGGCTCCGTCCCCGCGGCCCGTACCGCCTCCTCCGGCCCCGGCCCCGCTCCCTCCTCCGGCCCCGCACCGGCGCCCGGTCCCGGCCCTGCCGCGGTGCCCGCTCCCGGCGCCGCACCGGTGTCCGCTCCCGGCGCCGCACCCCTTCCCGTGCACCCCGGCTGGACGCCCGGCGCGGTTGTCGAACGGCTGGCCGCCGAGCACGCCACCGGTGCCCTGCGCGGGCCCGCGGGCACCGTCTACCTCGTCGACGGCCTGGTCACCCACGCCGAGTCCGACCGGACACCCGACCTCGCCACCCTGCTCACCGCCTGCGGCCGGCTCACCCCCGCCGCCTGGCAGGAGGAGGTCCGCCGGTCCGGCCCGTATGCCGGGGTCGGCGAGGCCCTGGTCGAACAGGGCCGGCTCACCCGCGGCGAGTTGGAGCTCTGTCACCTCGGCGCCCTCTACGACGCGGCCTGCTTCCTCCTGGACGCCCCGGCCGCCCTCGCCTTCCGGACCTTCGCACCGGGTGTGCGGCACTGGCTCGGCCCCGTGGCGGCCGTGGGCGTCCCCCGGCTCCGCCGGGAGGCCGAACGCCGGCGGATCCTGCTGGACCGCATCTGGCCGTGGCCCCAGCTCGACACCGCGCCGGTCCGTCCGGCCGCACGGCTCCCCGCCGCCCCCGGCCGCCACGCGCGCCGGATCCGCCCGCCGAGCCGCTACCAGCGCGACCTGCTCGACCACGCGGACGGCCGAAGAACCCCGGCGGAGCTGGCGCGGCTGCTCGGCCGCTCGGCGTTCGCCACCACGGTGGACGTCCGCCGGCTGGCCGCCGCAGGACTGCTGCTCGGGCCCGGGGCCGAGTCCGAGCCCGGCTCCGGTGCCGGTGTCGCTGCCGGCTCCGACCCCGGGGTCGGGAGCGGGGCCGGGTCGGGGAGCGGGGACGCCCCGGGGGAACCGTCCGCGTCCGGCGGTCTGCACCGGCGGGTACCCGGTGCGGCGCTGGCCGCGCTGGCCCCGGCCGCCTACGCGGCGTCCGTCGCTGCCGCCTCCGCCGCCTCCGCCCGACCTTCGACCCCGGCAGCCCACCCGCTGACCGCCCCCGATCCGGACATCGCGTTGCTGATCCGGGTCAGAACCCTTCTGGAGGCCCGACTTTGAACCACTCTCCGCCCGCGACCCCGCCCTCACGGCCATGAGGCGGGCGCTCAAGCAGCGTGTCGGAAGGAGACAACTGATCGCCTTGGAGACCGAACTGCTCGCCGAACTCCGCGCCCTCAGGCATCGGGTACCACACCTCGCGGGCGGTCTGGTGGCCGGTGTCGACGGCCAGCTCGTCGCGCACGACACCCACGGGACCGAGCCGTCGAGCCTGGCGGCGATGACCGCCGCCTCGCTCGGCCTGGCCCAGCGGCTCGCCGACAGCACCGGCCAGGGCGACTTCCGGGAGTCACTCGTCCGGGGCGAGCACGGCTACGTCGCCACGTACGCGGCCGGCGGAAGCTGCGTCCTCACGCTCCTCGCCCACCCGGACGCGAACGTGGGCCGGTTGCACCTGGAGGCCCGCCGTTCCGCCCAGCGCATCGCCGCGCTCCTCGACGACACCCTCGCGCCCAAGGAGGTGCGGGAGTCCAGGGAAGCGGCCTTCTGACCGGCGGCACGCAGCACCGGACACCCGACGACCCGACCACCTTCTCGACCTGCTCCTCCCTCACGACCGCTCCACCTTCTCGGCCTGCTCCACCTTCTCGACCGCTCCACCCTCTTGACCTGTCCGACCTGAAACCCCACCACCGAACCGGAGAACCGACATGACGGACGCCGCAGGCGCGCTCAAGCAGGCCCTCACCGTGATCGAAGGCGCCATCGGCGCCGCCCTCGTCGACTACAACAGCGGGATGGCCCTGGCCACCCTCGACGGAGCCGGTGGCATCGACCTCAACGTCGCGGCCGCAGGGAACACGGACGTGGTCCGGGCGAAGATGCGCACCATGGACATGCTGGGCCTGAAGGACGGGATCGAGGACATCCTCATCACGCTCAGCAGCCAGTACCACCTGATCCGCCCGCTCACCGGCCGCAGCGGCAACGGGCTCTTCCTCTACCTGGCCCTGGACAAGGGCCGGGCCAACCTGGCGATGGCCCGCCACCAGCTGACGAAGATCGAGGCGGACCTGGAGGTCTGACCGGCCTCCGACCGCTCAGGCCTCTGTACGGGCGACGGACCCCGCGACGCGCGGCGCGGGGTCCGGGCCGGGTGTCGGTGCCGTCTGCAAGGCTGAGGTTCGTTCAGCAGAACGGCCGTCGAGACGGACGTCGTGACGAGAAAGGCCCGTGCAATGTCGACCAAGATCTTCGTCAACCTCCCCGTGAAGGACCTCGCCAGGTCCATCGAGTTCTTCACGTCGATGGACTACGCCTTCAACCCGAAGTTCACCGACGAGAAGGCCGGTTGTCTGGTCATCAGCGACTCCATCTTCGCGATGCTGCTGACCGAGCCGTTCTTCAAGTCCTTCTCCGAGAAGGAGATCCCGGACACCTCCGCGACCGCCCAGACGATCCTGGCGCTCGGTGTCGACAGCCGCGCCGAGGTCGACGCGCTGGTGGACAAGGCGGTCGCCGCGGGAGCCGTGGAGCCGCGTGAGGCCACCGAACAGGGTGGGTTCATGTACGGGCGCACCTTCGCCGACCTCGACGGGCACCTCTGGGAGGTGATCTGGATGGACCCGGCCGTCGCCCAGGACTGACGGGTCGACCGTTCACCCCGGACGGCCGCTCCGGGCCGAGGGCCACTCGGGGAAGGCCGCCCGGTCGGCTGCCTCGGGACAGCAGGTGCCGGGCGTGCTCGGGCCTGCCCGGGCGGGCTCAGCCGGTCCTGCCGTCCTCCGACCACGCGACCTCGCCGCCGGGCAGACCGGTGCAGACCGCGCCCTCGGGCGTGAACACGCGCCAGGGCGCGAGCAGGGCGTGCGGCGGGACGGACAGCGTGCCGACCCCGTCGAAGACCAGCTCCAGCCCTCCGGCCATGGTCACGCGGGCCCCGTCGACGGTCCGGCCCACCAGGCCGAGCAGCGCGCCGGTGGGGTGGACGGTGAGTTCCGGGTAGAAGTGCTCCACCTCCGACGGCGCGGAGAAGCGGAACTCGTGCGCCACCCGGACGGTCACCGGACCGTCGAGGGTGAGGTCGAGCCGTCCGCCGCCGCTGACCGACGCCACCCGGCGGCCGGCCAGGGCGTCCTCGATCGCCTGCCGTGCTCCGATCCCGTTCTGCATGCGACCAGTGTGGACCGGCGGCCCGCCACCTGTCTCGCCACCGGTCCCGCCGCTCGTCCCGTCGGTCGGCCGGCCCGCCGTCCCGTCGGCCGGGCCGCCACCCGGCCCGTCACCCCGGTGCGCCGGCCGTCCGGCCGCTTCCGCGTGCCCCGGCGCTCAGTGCGCCGGTCGACCGCCGACCAGCTCGGCCGGTCCGCCCGGCCGCCCGCGGGCGGCCAGCGCGGCCGAGGTCCTGGCCCACGACGAGGCCGACAGCAGCGCCCGCGCCTCGGCCGGATCGCAGAGCCGCCACTCGACCAGCTCGTCCTCGGCCAGGGCGATCGAGGCCAGCCGCTCCTCGGTCACCGTGCCACCGTCGAAGACGTACACCAGCACGGCGGTGTCCCGGGTGCTCGCCGGGTCCGCGTCCCGGCCGGGGAGCCAGTCCACGGCCAGCAGCCGGCCCGGCTCGCACGCCCACCCCAGCTCCTCGCGGACCTCCCGGCGGGCCGCGGCGCGCGGCAGTTCCCGGTCCGCCTCGACGCCGCCGCCCGGCAGCACCCAGTACGGCACCTTGCCTTTCGGGCCGTCCCACGGCCGCAGCCGCACCAGCAGGACCCGGCCCGCCCGGTCCGTGAACACCGTCCGCGCCTTGGCCCGGATCCGTGGCCGGGTGGCGATGTAGGCCTCCCGGTCCAGCGGGGGCGCGACGGGCCCGGGGGCCCTCGCCGCGACGTCCGGCGATTCCGCTCCCTCCAGCCGCAGTCCTGCCAGTCCCGTGTACGCGGGCGGCGGTCCCGCCGCCAGGTGGTCGAGGGTGTGCCCGGCCGGAAGGCTGTCCTCCAGCTCCAGCGGCGCGGCCGAGCGCGGCGCCCGCAGGCACGCCGTCACCCGCCGGGAGAGCCGGGGTGGCAGCGCGTGGCCCGCCTCCTCGGGGGTCAGCCACGCCCAGCCGCCGACCTCGGCCCGGTCCGGCCTGATCGCCGCCGCCTGTTCCGGCGTCAGCGGGTCGGCCCAGTAGAGGTGGGCGGCGATCGGCGGACGGGAGTGGTCGAGCGTCCAGTCGAGGCAGGCCAGGGGCCCGAGGCGGGGCGTGAACCCCAGCTCCTCCGCGATCTCCCGGGCTGCCGTGTGGCGCGGCGAACGGTCCTGCGGCTCCCAGCCCCCGCCGGGTACGGCCACCGGGTGCTCCCGGTCGTACGGCAGCCGGACCACCAGCACCCGCCCCCGCCGGTCGGGGAACAACACCCCGGCCGCCGCCAACAACTCGCGCCCCGCATGCCCCGTACGCTCCGTCAACGTTCCGCTCCCTCTGCCGTCCTGCCTACCCCGACACCCCGACCGCCCCCGACGGTTCCCCGGATCCGGAGGAGCGGCCGGAGCCGGTCCGTCGACGACCGGCCGGGCAGCTGGCCGATCCGGGTTGCTCGGCTAGTCCCAGTCGTCCGCCCCGCCCAGCAGCTCGATCAGGGTCAGGCCCGGGTCGTCGGCCTCGGCGGACCAGCGGTCGTACGCGGTCTCCCAGAGCGGGGCCAGCTGCAGCATCCACGGGAGCCGGTAGCGGTGGACGAAGGGGGCCCGGTCCGGGTGGTGCACGATGATGCGCCTGCTCAGCAGGCTGCTCCGGTGCCGGACGCCGGTGCGGGCGTCGAGCAGGGTGGACCTGTCGCCGATCTGCAGCAGGTGCCGGCCGTCGACCTCGCGGAGCGAGGCGGGCTGCCGGCCGAGTCGGCCGGACCAGCGAAGCTTCCCGGGACCGGTGGAATCCACACCTGACAACGGGTCACCCGATTCGCGGAGGCGGGCGTGACCTCGGTCGGCCGCGTCCTGGTGCACCACATGGTGGCCCGGCCCCGACCGCAGCACAAGATCAATTGCCGGACGGGAGGCGGCCCCCGCCGTCCTGCTCGGAGCCGGCCGCCCGCCCGAGGGAGGTGACGGGCGGGAGGGAGGTGAGGGCGGCGGTCGTGGCACGGGCCATCAGCTCGTCCTGACGGCAGGTGGTGCCCCGGAGGCGGGCGGAGCCCTCGACGGCGGCCAGCGCCAGCAGGCCCGGGAGCAGGTCCGTGCTGCGGTCCACGACCCAGCGGGTGCCCCGGGTGGCCATCCACCAGAGGTCGGCCAGCGTGCCCGGCGGCGGTTCGACCGGCTCCGGGACGGGGGCCGGACCGAGCGGGCGCCCGGCGTCCGCGAGCAGGCCGTGGAAGCCCCGGGCGATCAGGTGGTGGCCCTCGGCACTGGGGTGCAGCCGGTCGACGCTGAGCAACTGCCGCTCGGCGCTCCAGGGCAGGTCGGCGATGTGCAGGTGGACGCTCCCGTGGCGGACGGAGAGGGCGTGCACCACCGCGTTCACCGCCCGCATCCGCCGGGCCAGCGGCCGGGCGAGCGGAGGCGGCAGCCGCAGCAGCGTGCCCGGGTCGGGCAGGCAGGCGGTGAGCACCTGCGCGCCGCCGTCCGTGAGCCGGCCGAGGACGGCGTCGAGCGCCCGCGCGGTCCGTGCGACGTCGAAGCCGGACCGCAGGGTGTCGTTGCCGCCGGCGACCACGGCCGCCAGCTGCGGACGCAGCGCCAGGGCCGTCGGCAGCTGCTCGGCCGTCAGGTCGGTGGTGAGTGCGCCGCTCCGTGCGAGGTTGGTGAACTCGACACCCGTGTGCGGCGGGGCCAGTGACCGGGCGAGCAGCGCCGCCCAGCCGCGCCATCCGTCGGCGATCGGGTCGCCGATCCCTTCGGTGAGTGAATCCCCGAGTGCCACGAACCGGACCGGTTCGCCGGTCCGTCGTGCACTCGCCCGTGTCGCCCCGTGAGCGGCACCCGGAACGGTGCCGTCTCCCTCGTCCACCGCCGCGATCGTGTTCATCGCACCTCCCACACCTTCCCGGGCCCTCCGGCCCGGCCGTTCCGTCCAGCGCATGCGCATGCGCGTTCGCCGGAGCGGGAGGACGGGGGCCGCCCTCCTGCTCCGCGCCGGTCCTGCACCTTCCTGCGTGCGGCCCGTGGGCTTCTTCTATCCCGCGTCGTGGGTCCCCGGTGCGCCGGATGCGCCGGATGCATGTGGTGCGCCCGGTGTGCCGGATGCACCGTGAGCGGCCAGGAAGGCGGCCACGGCGGCGGGCCAGCCGTACCGCTCGGCCTGGGCGCGGGCGGCGGCGCGCCGGGCCGCTTCGGGGCGCGCGAGGAGGTCGTGCACTCCGTCGGCGTACCCGGCGCCCGTGGGTTCGGCGGCCACCCCGGCCGGGCCGACCAGCTCCGGCAGGGCGGAGCAGCGGTTGACGACCACCGGCGTGCCGCAGGCCAGCGCCTCCATCGCCGCCAGCCCGAAGGTCTCCACCGGCCCGGGGGCGATGACCACGTCCGCACAGCCGAGCAGGCGGGCGACCGCGTCGCGCCCGGCGAGGTGCCCGAGGAAGTGCACGGGCAGCCGGTCACGGGCGGCCCGGGCGGCCAGCCGCGACCTGAGCGGTCCGGCGCCGGCCACCGCGAGGACGGCGGGCAGGCCACGCGCGCGCAGCTCGGCGAGGGCGTCGAGCGCGTGCTCGGGACGCTTCTCGGGGGAGAGCCGCGAACAGAGCACCAGCAGCACCTCGCCAGGTGTCGCGTACCGGGCCCGTTCCTCGGCCCGTTCGTCGGCGCCCGGCGGGCACAGGGCGGCGAGGTCCACGCCGAGCGGCGCGCGGGCCACGTTCCGGACGCCGAGGCGGCGGAACTCGGCGGCGGCCCAGTCCGTCGTGCAGATCACCGTGTCGTACGACCCGGCGGTGCGGCCGTTGAGCCGGTCGGCCGCCGCGCCGGCGACCGGGCCGGGCAGGCCCCAGGTGCGCAGCAGTCCGGCGGCACTCTCGTGCGAGACCATCGCCGATCGGACGCCGTGCCGTCGTGCCCAGGAGCCCGTCCAGCGCAGGGTGGTCCGGTCGGAGACCTCCAGCCGGTCGGGTGCGAGCCGTTCCAGTTCGGTGGCGACCGCGCGCCGGTCGGTGAGCAGGCGGTAGCCGCCGCTGCCGGGCAGGACCCGTCCGGGGAGGGTGACGACCAGTCCCTGTTCGCCCTCCTCCGTGGCTCGCCGCTCGCCGGGGACGACCAGCACCGGTGCGTGCCCGGCGGCCCGGTAGCCCGCGCCGAGGTGGCGCAGTGCGGTCCGCAGCCCGCCGGAGACGGGGGTGACGAAGTTCGCCACCCGGACGATGCGCAGCGGTCCGGCGGTCATGCCGTCAGCTCCTCCGTGACCGGAGTGCCGGCCGCGTCCCGGGTGGCGTGCGCGCGGGTTCCCGCGGCGCTCCCGGCGGCGTCGGCGGTCTCCTGGACGGCGTGCAGGCCGTTCCGGCCGGTGGTGTCCGCCCGGGGTGCAGCGGCCTGCACGCTCCCCGGCACCGGCACCGGCACCGGCACCGGAACCGGCACGGCTACCGGTAGGGGCACGGCTGCGGGCACCGGCACCGGCACGGCTACCGGCTCCGGCGTGGATGCCGTCGCCGCCGTCGCCCCGTGGTGCTCCGCCAGCACCTCCGCGTAGTGCCGCAGCAGCATGTCCCCGACCGCCTCCCAGGTGCGGGCGGTCACCTCGGCCCGCCCCGCCCGGCCGTACGCGGCCCGTAGCTCGGCGTCCTCGGCGAGGGCGGTCACCGCCCGTGCGACCGCCGCGCCGTCCCGGGGCGGGACGAGCAGGCCGGTGCGGTGGTGCGCGACGAGGTCCAGCGGTCCACCGGCGGCCGGGCCGACCACCGGGACCCCGCTGGCCATCGCTTCCTGGATGGTCTGGCAGAAGGTCTCCAGCGGCCCGGTGTGCACGAACACGTCCAGCGTGGCGAAGCAGCGGGCCAGCTCCTCCCCGGTGCGCCGGCCGAGGAACACCGCACCGGGCATGGCGGCCTTCAGCCCCGGCGCGGACGGTCCGTCGCCGATGATCACGACCCGTACCCCCGGCAGGGCCGAGGTCCGGGCCAGCAGGTCGACCCGCTTCTCCGGCGCGAGCCGCCCGACGTACCCGACCAGGACCTCGCCGCCGGGGGCGAGCGCCCGGTGCAGGGCCTCGTCGCGGTGGCGCGGGTGGAAGCGGGCCGAGTCGACGCCGCGCGGCCAGAGCTGGACCCGGGCGACGCCGTGCGCGGTGAGGTCCTGCGCGGCGGGGGTGGACGGCGCGAGCGTCCGGGAGGCGAGGCCGTGGATGGAGCGGATCCGGTGCCAGGCGGCGGCCTCGCCGAGTCCGCGCCCGGCCCGGTAGGCGTGCGCGTACCCGGCCAGGTCGGTCTGGTAGACGGCGACGACCGGCAGGCCGAGCCGGGTGGCGACCTGTGCGCCGCGCGCGCCGAGCACGAACGGGCTGGCCAGGTGCACCAGGTCCGGCCGGTGACCCCGGATCGCGGCGGCCAGCCGGCGGCTGGGCAGTGCGATCCGGACCTGGGGGTAGCCGGGAAGGGGGACGGACGGGACCCGCACCACGGGGAGGTCGGCCATGGCCGGACCGGCACCGAAGGTGTGTGACGGGCTCTGCGCGCCGCGTGCGGGCGCCGGAGTGACGACGAGCGGCTGGTGGCCCCGGCGGAGCAGGTGCTCGGCGGTCCGCAGCACGCTGTGGGCGACGCCGTTGACCTCGGGGGGAAAGGATTCGGTGACGATGACGACACGCATGCCTGAGTTCTGTCCGGGTCCGGCGTGCACGTGGCCAAAGGGATCTGTCGTACAAACGAACGCGGGTCGGCGATTTGTCCCGCCGACCCGCGTCCCCGCCCGCCGAGGGGCCTACCGGGGCGCTCAGGCCGGCCGGGCGGCCGCCTCCTTCAGCTCCGCGTAGGGAGCGAGCTTCCGGAGGGACTCGATGCTCTTGATGCAGTCGTCCCGGTTCTCCTGCGGGTCGCCCGTCACCACGACGGTGCCGTTGCTCGCCTTGAGCCGGAACCGGTGCATGCCGCTCTCGTCCGTGTACAGCTCGAACTTTCCTGCCATGGCAGTGCTCACCTCTCGTCTGGAAGCCCCCTCGAACCGCACCGTAGGCTCAAAAGCCTTCTGCTGCTTGCCAGATGATGCATTCGGGTTTCCGCCGAACGGGTCACGGGCGGCCCCTGCCGACCGGCGCGCCGATCCGGCGGCACGGTGGCGGCGGAGTGCCTCGTACCGGCCGGCGACGGTCGCGGCGGCCTCGTGAACGCGGGGCCGGCGGGAGCGGGGCGGGGGCGGCCGGGGTCAGGCGGCCGGGGGTGGGGGAGCGGGGTTGTCCGGGGTGGTGTCGTTGACGAGGATGCGGTCGATGCGTTCGGCGCTGTCGGCGGAGATCGGGCGGAGGTCGTTGACCTCCTGGACGGCCATCTCCGGAGCCTTGGTGCGCAGGGCGTTGAGGAGGCGGCCGACGGTCACGCGGTCGCCGGCGGCGACGGCCGCCTCGACCTCCGCGAGGAGGCCGTCGACCTCGGCCCAGGCGCGGAGCTGCCAGAGGCGTACGAGGTCGAGCAACTCCTCGGCTTCCTCGGCCAGTTCTGGTCCGATGCGGGTGGCGAGCGGGGTGGGAGGGTTGGCCGTCATGGGCCGAGAGTAGAGGAACCGGGCGGCCGTGACGACCGGCCGCGTCGGCGCAGGAGTTCGGCGGCCGTGGCGCAGAGCGCGGCGCCGAGGGCGACGGCGAGGCTGCGGCCCGGGCTGACGGCGGCGTGCAGGAGGGCGCCGCCGAGGCCCTCGGCGCACCAGGCGAGGGTGCCGGCCGTGACGGCGAGTGCCACGACGGAGTAGCGGGTCCGCCGGGGGACTCCCGGTGGGGTGGTGAGGGAGAGCTGGAGGGCGAGGGCGGCCAGCAGGGCGATGACGGCGGGCTTGAGGCGGCCCGGCAGCGGGACGGCGTACTGGAGCGACTGGACGGCGGCGAGGAGCATGAGGAGGGAGCCGACGATCGCGGTGTTCCGCCGGGTGACCTGCTCGAACCGGCGGGACTCCCGCTCGGACCGCAGCCGGAGCTGTTCGGCCACGGCGGTCTCGGCGGCGGCGACGATCAGTTGGGTGCGCTCCTCCACGGAGGCGAGCCAGGCGGCGCCGTCCTGGGCGCGGTGGGCGAGGCGGGCGGCGGTCGCGAGGTCGGCCCCGAAGCCGTAGTCGGTGGTGTCCTGCCCCGGTGTGTGCCGGGCGCCGAGGGCTACCCGGAGGTTGTGGGCGACGATCTCGGCGTCGCGGGCGTCCTGGGCGAGCCTGGTCCGCAGTGTGACCAGGCTGAGCAGCTCGGTCCGGGTGCGGACGAGCAGGCGGCGGCCGTGCGGGACGAGGTCGTCGGTGGACGGCCCGTCGAGCAGGGCGTGCAGGGCGGCGATGGCGCGTTCGAGGTCGGCGGCGACGGTGTCGGCCCGGGTTTGCCGGGTGTCGAGCGCGGTGGTGAGGCGGCGGAGACCGGCCGCGTGCAGGAGGTACCGGGCGAGCGGGGTGAGTGCGGCCGTGCCGTCGCTCCAGGTCCAGCCGTCGAGTTCGGCCTCCTGGCCCGGGGCGCAGAGGACGGCGAGCACGCGTGGCGCGGAGACGGTACCGCGGGGCGGGGGTTCGAACACCGGCAGCGGGCCGGGGGTGACGGCGAGGGCCGTCGGCGGGGTGCCGGGCAGGGCGGCGAGGACGGCGTCGTGGAGGGCGCCTGCGGCGGCCGCTGCGGACGGCGAAGGGGTGGTGGCCGGCGGAGGCGCGGTCGGCGGGCCGGCGAGGGGGGTGACGGCGGTGAGGACGACGGCCTGCCCGAGTTCGGCGGGGTGGTCTCCCGGGACGGCCCGGCGCCACTGCTCGTACAGCGCCGTCCAGTCGCCGTGGGGCGGGGAGAGGGTGACGGCCAGGCAGAGCCGGTCGCGGTAGCGGCGGAGCAGCATCTGATGCAGGCCCGGTGTGCCGGGCCGGGCCGGGGCGAGGCACAGCACGCCGTCGGCGGCCGGGAGGTCGGCGGGTGGGACGGCGGGTGGGACGCCCGGTCGGACGGCCGGTGTGCCGGTCGGTCCGGCGGTCAGGGGCCAGTGCCGGACGGCGTCGGCCCACAGCTCGGCCATCCGGGCCAGCCCCGGGGCGTCGGCGGGGGTGAAGACGTACCCGATCAGGCACTGCTGGTCCAGGGCGGCGGAGGGGGTGCCGGGCGGGCCGGACGGCTGTGGTGCGGGGCCGGGGCGGCCGTTCGGCGCGGTGCCCGCATTCGTCATCGGTCCCCCTCGACGCCGCCGGCGGCTCCGCTGCCTGTCTCGCCTTCGACCTCGGCCAGTGCGGCGAACCGTGGGTCCGACGCGGCCAGCGCGCGCAGGTCGGACCGGATGACGGCGGCGGCTTCCGGGGGGAGCGTGCGGAAGGCGTCGGTGAAGGCGGCTGCCCAGGTGTCGGGCGCCCACACGCCGGCCAGGATCCCTCCCATGGCGGCGAAGAGCAGGGCGACGCCGCCGTAGAACTCGTCGTCCGCCGTGTGGTGGGCGATCATGGCGAGCGCGAAGGCCGGCCGGCCGTCCACGGCGCCGAGCAGCGACTCGCGGCTGAGATCGATCAGGCCGCCGGGATCGGCGAGTTCCGCGGCTGCGCGTCGCCGCCACCCCGGGTCGGGGCCGGGGTGTTCCGTACGCTCCAGTGCGATCAGGCACCAGGCGATGACGAGGCCCGGCTCCGCGAGCCAGAAGTTCGGCTCCTCGGGGAGCAGGGTGTCGGCGACTCCGACGAGGAACGGGCCGTCCTCCTCCATGATCGCGAACTGCTCGGCGGGGGGCGCGGTCAGGAACCGCTCGATCCGCGCCCGGACGGCGTCCGCCGCGCTCTCGGCCACGCCGTAGGTGCGGGCCAGCCACCGGAGCCCGCGCAGTACCGGGATCGGCAGCGGGGCGACGCCGGGTGCGAGGGGGCGGGCCATGACGTCCGGCAGGTCGGCGACGACCTCGTCGAGTTCCGGGCCCAGCAGCTCAGGATGTCGGGTGAGGACGTCGTGCTGAGCCTCCAGGGTGGGCTGGAGCAGCCAGACTTCGAGGAGGGAGACCTGGTCGAGGTCGACGGGTTCGGTGATGCCGGGCGGCGGCGGTTCGCCGGAGAGTTCGAGCCAGCGCCGGTCGAACTCCTCCGGGTCGTCGACTCGCAACTGCTGCGCCGCCAGCAGGAGTTCCAGGGTGAGCTGGTCGGTGAGCCCGGGTGCGGCGAAGGCTTCCACGAGGTAGGCGACGCAGGCGGCGGTGTCCCAGCCCTCCTGACGGAACCGGGCCGTGAAGGCGAACGGCGACGGCTGCGCGGCCAGGCGTTCCCAGACGACCGCCGCCTCGGCACCTCGGCCGAGCGCGTCGAGGTCGGCGGCGAGCCGGCCCGCCACGGCGTGGGTGCGCTGGGTGGTGTCGTCGAAGGAGTCGGCCCGGACCAGCCCGAGCAGCAGCTCGAACGCCTGGCCGCGCAGGTCGACGGCCTCTTCCCGCGGGACCCGGCGGGCGCGGGAGTCGAGGGCCGCGGCGAACTGGTCGGCGTACCGGTCGGGCTCGGCTGCCCGGGCGGTACGGAGACGTTCCAGCGTCTCGGTCTCCAGGCCCTCGGCCCGTTCGGCGTCGCCGGGCCGGGTCTCCTGCCACTCGGCCGCCAGCAGGCGGAGCAGACGGGCCAGGTCCAACCGGGCCTCGCAGAGGTCGGCGACGGCGTCGGGTTCCCGCTCGGCCCAGCTCCGCAGCACCTCGACGGCCTCCTCCGTGCAGGAGACGGCCCGGACCAGCATCGTGTGCCGCCGGGCGGTGTCCTCGGCTCCGTCGCCGCGCGGACGGCCGTCCTCCAGCACCTCGCCGACGTGGCGCAGGGCCTTGACGAAGACGGCCGGGTCCGGGTCGCCCTCGCCGGTGTACCGGCGCCGGGCGGTCTCCAGGACGAGGTCCAGACGGGGCAGGGCGTCCTCCGGCCTCCCCAGGGTCAGACAGACCGCCAGGTAGCTGCCGGCCCCGGTCAGCCAGTCCGAGGTGAAGCGCACCGGATCCGCTCCGACCAGGGTGTCCAGCAGGTCCATGGCCTCGTCGGCGAGTGCCAGGGGGACGAGGTGGAGCCCCTCGGTGCTCGTCGACGCCGCGGTGGAGGTCCCGGAGTGGATGGCGTACCCGCCGGCGAGATTGAACAGCGCGACCGTCAGGATCACCGCCGCGCCCGGCTGGTCCGGGGCGAGCGGGCGCAGCCGTCCGACGGCGCTGGTGGCCACGGTGATCGCCTCGCGGGCGGAGCCGTCGAGGGCGTAGGCCTCGGCGAGGTTGGCCTCGGCCTTGGCCAGCAGGAGGACGTTCGCCCCCTCGTCGCGGTGGGGCACGTCGAGCAGCTCGACCGCCTCCCGCCCGGCCTCGACGGCCCGCCGGGCGTCACCGCGCGCGCACCTGACGCCGGCCAGGACGCCGAGGGTGTCACCCATCGGCCACCGGACGCGTTCCGGCGTCGTGCGGGCCATGGCCCGCCAGCCCGCGACGGCCCGGGTCAGTGCCGTCTCCGCCTCGGCGAACCGGCCGAGCCGGTACAGGACGGTCGCGGCCTGGTTCAGCACGACGGTGGTCTGTGGGTCGGGGGCCTCCACGTCGTCGTCCAGGAGTTCGCCGGCCCCGTGGGGCTCGGGGGCGCCGGTCGGCGTTTCGGAGGTCGCCGGGGGCACGGTCGCCGGGTCGTCCGACGGCCGGCCTCCGAGCCGGGTCAGCTCCAGGACCTCCCGCAGCGCGCTCAGGGCGTTCTCCGGTGTGCCACAGGACTGTTCCACCGCGATCTTGGCGGCGAGGGCGATCAGCCGCAGGTCGGCCGCGGACCGGTGCAGGGTGAGCCGGAGCGCCTTCTCGGCCGGCTCGCGGCCCTGCGGGGGGTCGATGGTCGTCCACAGGTCCGCCTCCTTGGCGAGGACCCGGGCGAGGTCGCTCCCCGCGGCCGACAGTCCGAGTTCGGCCACGACGAACTCGAAGTGGTCGCGGGCCTCCTGGATGAGCGCGAGGTAGGCGGTGGGGGCGCCGCCGCCGATGAGGACACCGGACGCGGCGTTCTCCAGTGTCTCGGCGAGCGCTCCGCGGACTCCCGGGTACGGGTCCGACGCCGCGACGGCCCGCCAGCTGCCGATCGCGAGGTCGTACATCGCCGCGGCGCGGTCCCCGAAGCCGTGGTCGAGCAGTTGCTCCGCCACCGTGCCGGCGGTGACGGCCAGGCTGATCAGGTTCTCGGTGATCTCACCGAGCGCGGCGATCCCGGCCACGCCGTCCTCGCCGGCCCGGGCCGCGTGGTCGCTGAGCCGCAGCCAGAGGTAGCGGGCCTCGATCAGCGACCGACCGTCCGCCATCCGGTCGCGGGCCTCGGCGAACAGCGCGTCGAACACCTCCTGCGCGGCGGTGTCGAAGGGGGCCGCCCGGGTCGGGCTGAACGGCGGGTGCAGCAGGTCGACGACGCTCTGGTGGGCGATGCGGTAGACGGCGGGGCCGACCCCTCCCGCAGGATCGTCCAGGACGTCCTGGGTGACGTGGCGGCCGAGGGCGCCGAGGAGCCAGTCGGCGTCCTCGGTCCGGTAGCGGTCGTCGGGGGCCAGCAGCTCGCGCTGGCGGGCCATCGCGCTCGCCACGCTCAGCCACTCGGCCTCGGGGAAGCCGGCGCCCAGGGCCCAGGTGAGTGCGGTGAGCAGGAGCCGGGCGTGGGCGGGCGGGTCGGCGGCGAGAGCCTCGCGGGTGGGGGCGGCGACGTCGGCGAGGTCGCGTCGGACGGCCTCCTCCAGGCTGCCGCTGAGCCGGTCCAGCCAGTCCGGCCGGGCCGCCGTGCGGTCACCGGCGCTGTCCGCGTCGGTCGCGTCGCCCGGCGCGCGGCCGGAGGGGACGGTACCGGTGAGTCGCGCGGCCAGCTGGTCGGTGATGACGCGGGCGAGCAGGAACACGCCCGTACGGTCGGCCGGTACGGAGGCGAGGACGTGGTCGGCGACCCGGTCGGCGTCGGCGACCGACAGCGGGCCGTCCGGTCCTGCCGCGCCGCCCGGCCCGGCGGCCGGGTGTCCGGGCAGTCCGGTGAGCCGGCGCCGGACGTAGCCCCGGACGGCCTCCTCCGCCCCGGCGAGGTACTCCTCGGCCGCCAGGTCCAGGGCGGGCGGGCGCGCGCCGCAGAGGAGGCGCAGCAGATCCTCGCCGGGCCCGTCGTCCCGGGGCAGGTCGCGGGTCGACACGACGACGGTGGCGGTCTCGGCGAGCGGGAGGACGAGCCGCTCGGCGATGTCGAACGCGTCGCGGCGCCAGGTGTCGTTGGCGGTCCGGGTCCGCCTCGTCCGGGCCTCGTCGAGGCCGTCGAAGACGATCACCGGGCAACCGGCACCGCTCCCGTCGTTCCCGTCGTCGCGCGGCCTCCTCGTGGTGCGGGCGGCCTGGACCGCGGCGACCAGGGCCGTGCAGGTGCGGGGCTCCCCGTCGTCGGCGGCGTCGATGATCCCGGCGCCGATCAGCTGGTCGTCCAGCTCGGCGGCGAGGTCCTCGGCCGAACGCCCACGGGCGTGCACGTTGGCGTGCACCGAGCCGGCTCCGGGGTCGGCATGGCCGGGGTCCTGGTCCCCGGCGAGCACCCGGTCCCGTTCCGCGGGGTCGGACAGGCTGACGACGCGTCCGACGATCGCCGACTTCCCCGTGCCGGCGGGGCCGGTGACGACATGCAGCCCGGGCACTCCCGACCGGACCCGGCCGACCACCAGCTCCACCTCCGTCCGCCGTCCGCTGAACAGCAACTGGGCGGGGAGGACGCCGGAGCCGCGCGCCGCCTCCAGCAGGTGCTGGACCACCTGAGGGCCGGTGCCGGGCCGGTACAGGGGATTGGGGAACATCTCGATCCACTCGGTCCGGTCGCGGTGGCGCATGTCGGGCCGTTGCAGGTTGGGGCGGAACACCGGTCGTTGGGCGGAGTACGGCCCCACGTCCTGCGACCAGCCGTCCATCAGCTCGTCGACGACGTCCTGCGCGGACACCATGGGCTGGCCGGCGAGCCAGGGGGCCCGGCCGCGGCGCGCTTCGGCCGGACCCTTCTCCAGGACCCGTCGCAGGTGGTGGGTCATCAGGGCGTCCGCGGCACGCTGTCCGGTGTCGGCGCCGGCGAGCAGCCCGATCCAGAGGAAGTCCCGTGCGCCTTCGGCCTCGTCGACCGCGTTGGCGATCCGGCCGGCGACCTCCTCCAGCCCGGTGACGGCCCCGGCGAAGCAGCAGTTGACCACCAGCAGGAGCTGCCGGGCGCCGGCGGCGGCCGCCCACGCGACCAGACTCCGGGCCTCGACCGCCGGGTCCCACCCGGAGGCGGTGACGGCGGTGTCGGCCGTCGCCAGCAGCAGCCGGTCACCGGCCAGGTCACCGTGGCCGCTCCACAGGACGAACAGGTAGGACGACCGGGCCGGGCCCGGGATCTTGTGCGGCGGCAGCGCCGGGCCGGCGAGCAGCTCGGCGATGTCCCGGGAGGTCGGGTCGGTGCGCAGGGTGGTCGAGAAGGTGTGGCCGGTACGGGCCGCGGGCCCCTGCCACACCTTGCGGAGCGCGGCGGCGAGGCGGGTCACGTCCCGGACCGGCGAGGGCAGGTCCGGCAGTCCCTCCCGGTACGCGGCCACACCGATGCCGACGAAGTGCGTACTGGTGGTGTGCCGCCCCGCGGTCGGTGGGCCGGGCTCGGGGGGCCCGGCTGCCGTGCCGTCGTCCGTCGCCGGGTCCGACTGCGTGTGGTCCATGCTTCCCCCTGGTAGCCGGTCCGCGGTCACGATTCTGGCAGGAGCGGCGCACGCCGGGTCCGGCTGTGGTGGTTTCGTGACACGACGGAAACCCTCCGCGGTCCCGGACCGGCCGGGCCCGCCGGGGGCGCCCGGGGCCGGCCGGGCCGGTGGGCCGCCGGCGGGGGCCGGACGGCCGCGGCGCCGGGCCGAGTGGCGCGTCGGCGTGCGGGCGGGGCAGCCTGGAACCACGGACGGGTGTGCTCCCGGCACCGAGGAGTGGTCATGGGTGACACCGAGGTACTGGTCGTGGGGGCGGGGCCGGTCGGACTGACGGCCGCCGCGGAGCTTCGCCGCCGCGGCGTCGAGTGCCGGATCGTCGACCGTCTGCCCGCCCCGCAGCCGTACGCCAAGGCGGTCGGCATCCAGCCCCGTACCCTGGAGGTCTGGGACGCCATGGGGCTGGTCCGCGAGGTCCTCGACGAAGCCGTGCCGATGCGGGGCCAGTTGATTTTCGTGAACGGCGATCCCGGCCCGCGGATCGACCTCGACCTGCCCGCCGACGTGCCGTACCGCTTCGCCGCGCTCCCGCAGTACACCACGGAGCGGCTGCTCACCGACCACCTCGCCGGCTACGGGACGACCGTCGAGCGCGGCACCGAACTGCTGGACCTGGAGCAGCGCGACGACCACGTCCGCGTCTCGCTCGCCACGCCGGACGGGCCGCGGGAGGCGGCGGCGCGGTACGTCGTCGGCTGCGACGGCGCGCACAGCCGGGTGCGCCGTGCGGCCGGGATCGCCTTCGAGGGCGACGCCTTCCCCGAGCAGTACATGCTGGGCGACGTCGAGGTCGACTGGGACCTCCCCGACGGCTACGGCGTGCGCGCCACCCACCTGGACGCCGACGGGGTCGCCGACGACCTGCTGGTCTGCATACCGCTGCCGGGCCGACGGCGGTACCGGATGTCGATGCTCGTCCCGCCCGAGCTGGCCTCCGCGCCGTCCGGAGAGGTCGCTCACGGTCTCGAACGCGGCCGCGCACCGGAGTTGCGGCACATCCAGGCCGTGCTCGACCGGTTGTCGCCGCAGCCCACCACGGCCACCGCGCTGCGCTGGTCGTCGGTCTTCCGGATCAGCCACCGGCTGGCCGACCGCTACCGGGAGGGCCGGCTCCTCCTCGCCGGCGACGCGGCCCACATCCACCCGCCCACCGGTGCCCAGGGCATGAACACCGGGGTCCAGGACGCGTACAACCTGGCCTGGAAGCTCGCCCTCGCGGTCCGGGGGATCGCCGCCGACGGACTGCTCGACAGCTACCACGCGGAACGCCACGCGGTGGGCGAGGAGGTCGTCGGACGCACGGTGCGCCACGCCCGGGCGGGCTTCGACGCCGACCCGGACGACCTGACCACCCTGCTGCTCCGGGAGGCCCAACTGCTGGTCGGCTACCGCGGCGGACCGCTGACCCCGCCCGGCGGCGGGGCCGGGGACCCCGGCGGCGGCCACGGCCCCCTCGCCGGTGACCGGGCGCCGGACTGCGGCGGGCTGGAGCGGCCGCTGACCGCCTTCCCGCAGCGCCTGTTCGACCTGCTGCGCAGCCCCCGGCACGCCCTGCTGCTGTACGCCGACGCGGGAACACCGGCGGAACGACTCCACGGGACCGCGGCCGCCGCGCGTTCGGCGGCCCACGGCCTCCTCGACGTCCACGTGGTCCTGGCCGCCGGGGCGGACTCCCGGCCGGACGGTCTGCGGCTCCCGTACGTCCGGGACGCCGCCGGGGCGTTCCGGGCGGCCTACGCCCCGGGCGACGGCGCACGCGACGGCGCGGACGCGGGGACGGGCGCGGGAGCGGCCTTCCTGATCCGCCCGGACGGCTACCTGGCCGCGCGCCTGCCCGCCGGTGATCCGGGCGGCCCCGCCGCCGAACTCCGTCGCGCCTTCGCGGCCCCGGGCGCGACGGGAAGCACCGCCTGACGCGCGGGAGCCCGGTGCCGCGGGCGTCCGTCTCCCGTGGCCGCGGCACCGGTGCGTGGCCGCGGCACCGGTGGGGCGCGCGGCTTGATCGCCACCAACTCGCCGATGCCGACACGGACTTCGCCGGATCGAGTGAGTGCCGTCGGGACACGCCGAGGAGCCCGGTGGACCGCTGCCAGGATCGGGGACCGCACCGGCGAGACCCCACCCGTCCGCAGCCGAGCCGCCCGGCTTGGCTGCCGCTCCCGCGCGCCCACCGGCGGCGGGAAGGGGGTCGCCCGTGCCGCACCGGCAGACGACCCAGGGAGCAACGTGACGCAGTCCCACGCGCAACATGACCGGCCCGACCGTGACCTGCCCGAGGACGGCCTGCCCGAGGACGGCCTGCCCGACCGGCAGGACGGCCGGGAGCCGGAGCACTCCGAGGAGTTCCGCGCCCGCTTCTACGGCGACAACCGGCTCAAGGCCGGCGCGTCGATCTCCACCCTCGCCATGGTGCGGCGTCTGCCGCACCTGGTCCGCAGGGCGCTCTCCCTCGCGTGGCGGGCGGACCGCTCCGCCACCGTGCTGCTGCTCGTCTGCCAGGCCCTGTCCGGCGTGTTCGGCGCCCTCGCCCTCTACTTCACCACCGGCACCCTCGACGCGTTGCTCGTCCCCGGGCCCGTCACCGACCACCTCCGCGACGCCGCCCCCTCCCTCACCGTCCTCACCGCCTCCGTCGCGCTGCGCGCCGTCCTCGCCATCGCCGTCACCAGCCTCTCCGGGCGGGTGTCGCCCCGGATCAACCGCGAGGCCGACCTCGCACTGATCGAGGCCGGCTGCGCCGCCGAGCTCGCCGCCTACGACGAACCCGCCTACGCGGAGAGCTGGGAGGCCGCCGACCGGGGCGCCGCCACCACGCCCGACCTGCTCTCCAACGCCCAGGACGTGATCGCCTCCGCCGTGAGCCTGCTCGCCGCGGCCGGCGTCCTCGCCACCCTCCACCCGTGGCTGGTCCCGTTCCTGTTGCTCGGTTCGGTGCCGACCGGCGTCGCCGCCGTGCGGACCGCCCGCATCCACTACCTCGCCTCCGTCGGCACCAACGAGGAGCGGGCGGCGCTGCGGGTCTACCGCTGGTTCCTCATCGACAAGGGCCGTGCCGACCAGGTCAGGTCGGACCAGGTCACGCCGTTCATGCTCGACAAGTACCGGCAGACCGAGGACCGGATCGCCGTGGCCACCGACCGGGCCGTCCGCCGGGCCACCCGGGTCTCCCTGTACGCGGCGTTCGGCACCGGCGCGGGCGCCGCGCTGGTCTGGGGCACCCTGCTCTACCTGGTCGCCTCCGACCGGATCGGGCTGGCCGCCGCCGGTTCCGCCACCTTCGCGCTGCGCACCGCCGGCGGCGGCATCCAGGGCGTGGTCGGCAACGGTGCCCGCCTCTACCGGATGGGCCTCTACCTGGACGACTACTTCCGTTTCCTCGACGAGGCCGGTGGCCACCGCATCCGGCGGGGCACCGTCGTCCCCGGTGCGCCGGCCACGGTCGCCGTCACCGACCTCAGCTACGCCTACCCCGGCGAGCAGCAGGATCCGGCGCTGCGGGGCGTCAGCCTGACGCTGCGTCGCGACGAGATCGTCGCGGTGATCGGTCAGAACGGCAGCGGGAAGTCCACGCTCCTCAAGCTGATCTCCGGTCTCTACCTCCCGCAGGGCGGCCGGATCACCTGGGACGGCGTGCCGATCGAGGAGCTCGACGCCGACGGCCTGTGGCGCCGGGTGGCGCGCGTCCCGCAGGAGTTCGCCCGCTGGCCGCTGAACGCCACCGAGAACATCCACCTCGGACACGTCGGTGACGCCGAGCGCACCGAGGACCCGGACCGGGCCGGCCGGGCCGGCCGGGTCGACCAGGCCGGCCGTCCCCGGCCGGTCGGCGACACCACCCTGGCGGAGGTCCGGCGGGCCGCCGGGCACACCGGCTTCGACGAGACCGTCGCCCGGCTGCGGTCCGGTTGGCACACCCTGCTCGCCCAGGGCTGGATGGGCGGCGCCGAACTGTCCGGCGGCGGCTGGCAGCGTGCGGCCGTGGCGCGCGCCTTCTACCGCACCACCCTCAACCCCGGTCTGCTGATCCTCGACGAGCCGACCTCCGACCTCGACCCGCGCGCCGAACACCGCATCCTGCACGCCCTGCGCGGCTTCGCACCCGGTCGGATCATCCTTCTGGTGACCCACAACATCGCCAACGCCCGCCTCGCCGACCGCGTCGTCGTCATGGACCAGGGCCTCGTCGTCCAGACCGGGACCTGGGACGAACTCGCCGCCCGGCCCGGCGGGCTGTTCCGTGAACTCCTCGACCTCCAGCGGGACCGGTCCGTCCCGGCCCAGCGCTCCGACGCCCCCTGACCCGCGACGGGGGCCGGCCGGTCACCCCGGCCGGCCCCCGACGCGGTTCGGAACACTGCCCGGCCTCGCAGTCCGGGACGCGGCCGGGACGCGGCCGGGACGCGCCCTATCCGAACGCGTCGGCCGGCTCGTGCGGCCTCGTCCGCTGCTTGGCGAGGTTCCGTGCCGTGGCGCGGCGCTCGGCGACGTCGGCGGCGTCGAACAGCTGCGCCGCGTGGTCGATGAGGATCTCGATCCCGTCCAGCCGACCGGTGTTGCCCACGCAGAGCAGGTCCGGCGAAGGTGCCGGCGGCGCGTAGAGGGCGAACACCGCGGTGCACCGGAACAGGGAGTCCATGGCCCAGCAGGCCGGCCCGTCCAGTCCGGACGTCGTGGTCCTGGCCACCGGCCGCACGCCCTCGGCCAGGTCGACCACGGTGAACGCGGCGCTCCTGGCGTCGGACTGGACGAAGTGCCCGGACCAGCGGTGGAGGGGGTGCAGGGGGTGGATCTCGGCCAGCCGGTACAGGGCGTTCTGGTTGACGCCCGCCTCCATCCCCGGCAGCCCGATCGCCCAGCCGTAGGGAAAGGCGTAGTGCTCGCCGAACTGGTGCACGAGCTCGTCGCGGGTCGCCTCGATCCTGGCGATGGTGTCGGTGGAGAGCGACTCCCAGCCGAGCTTCTCGTAGTGCTCCTGGTAGAGCCGCGCGTCGCCGGCGTTGTGGACGATGTCGTGCAGGAGGAAGCGTTCGGAGAGGTCGGTGTAGGCGGGGACCCGGCCGAACTCGGCCAGGACCTGCGCGATCACGGACACTTCGTGCAGGCCCCGCCAGCGGGCGAAGGCCGTGTCGACGAATCCGCCGTCGAGGTCGTCGTGCACGTCCCTGGCCAGTTGGACGGCCCGCGCCTGCAACCGGGAGAGCGCCTCGAACCCGGCGTCCTGCCGGGCGGCCGCCTCGGCGGAGCACTTCGCGTGGAGGTCGCCCTGCAGGTCGAGGACCGCCGCGAGGACGAGACGGTAGGCGTCCAACGCCGGTCCCCAGTGCCGCCGGACGGTCCGGCGGAGCCGGCGATCCGTGCGGTCCTCGGCGAGCAGCCTCTCCGGACCGCGGGCGAGGAAGCGGCGGGCGAAGGAGACGGCCTCGTCCTCCTCGGCGGGGTCCGCCGGGGCGGGGCCGGCCGACGAGGTGCCGGCGGTGCGGGTGTTTCCAGGAGCAGTCACGTGAGCGTAGCTCTCTCGGGTGATCGGGCATGGCGGGATCGACGGCGCTTCAGCGACCGTGGTCCCGATGCCGTAGAGGAATCTGATCCGGTTCGGGGCTCTCCGACCGGCTCGACGCGTTGTGCACGACGGCATCCTTTCGCAGATGACGCTGCCGGGTGAACCGTTCCCGGGCGTCCTTTCCGGCGCGGTGCGGCGTGGTGCGGCGTGGTGACGCATCCGGGTGGAGGCCGGGCCGGGTCCGCCGACGGGCGCCCGGCCCGCGGGCACCGCCCCGCTTGCCGCTCCGCTTGCCGTCCGGGTTGCCGCCCCGCTTGCCGTTCGGGGGTGTTGTCGGAGGGGCGGGCTAGGGTGGGAGGTCCGTCGTTCCCGTACGGTCCCGTACCCCCGCCGTCCCCTCCGAGAGGCTCCGTCCGCCGATGTACGCCCTGCACGCACTCTGGCGGGCCGACGGCCGGCTCGCGGTGTGGGTGGAGGACGCGGCGGCGTACCGGGGTGATCGCGGCCCCGTGGAGCGGGGCCGGGGCGGGCATCCGTTCGCGTGCGCGGCGGACGAGGTGGTCCGGCTGCTGGGCGGGGTCGGACCGGGGGTGGGGTGGCTGGCGGAGCAGGCGTCGGAGCGGTGGACCGGACTGCTGCTGCCCTCGCTCGCCGGGCGCCCGGTGCCGTCGCCGGACCTGCCGGTCGGTGCCGCGCCCCGGGGGATCGGGCTGGCCCCCTGGCGGGTGCCGACGCTGCTGTTCGACCCGGCGCAGGCGGCCCAGCTGCTCGGCGCCCTGCACGATCCGCACTGGCCGGGTGCGACCGCCCGGCTCCCGGACGGTACGTCGGCCGAGCTGGCGTACGGCGCGTCGCTGCGCTGGCTGGCGGCCGTCCACGACCTCGCCTGGCGGCTGGTCGGGCGGGGGCGGCTGGTGCCTGCGCCGGCCGAGGAGGCGGGGGAGTGGTACGCGCGCTGGCGACCCGCCCTGGACGCCCCGGCCCGCCGTGAGGTGACGGCGCTGGTCGCCGGGTGCCCGCCGGTCTGCCGGGCGGAGGACCACCGGGCCGGCGGCGCCGCCCCGACCACGTCCGGGCCCGCCGGACCCACCCCGACCGCCGTGGCCGCTCCGACCACCCCGACCTCGACCCCGACCACGTCGGCCCCGACGGCCGCCGCCCTGCTCGCCGAGGTGCTGGGCACGCTCGTCGACCAGGAGGCCCGCGCCGCCCTGGCGGATCTCGACCCGCCCGCCGAACCGTTCCTCGCCGCGCTCCACTCGCCCGACGGCCGCCTGGGCGGACCGCCGCCCGACGGCCTGCCCGAGCGGCTGGTCGGCTGGCATGCGGCCCGGCCGGCGGACGCTCCGGTCCGGCTCGGGTTCCGCCTCGCCGAACCGCTCGGTCCCGATCCGGACGACCCCGACGGCGGGGCGGTCGCCGACGCCTGGCGGCTCGACCTGATGGTCCAGGCGGTGGAGCGGCCGTCGCTGGTGGTGCCGGCCGCCGCGCTGCGGCCGGGGTATCCGGACCCGGCCTACGAGGCGCTGGCCCGGCTGGTCCCCGACCCGGCCGAGGCGTTCCTCGCCGAGCTGGAGCGGGCCGCCCGGGTCCACCCGCCGTTGCGCGCCGTGCTGACGGGGCCGCTTCCGGCCGGGGCGGACCTCGACCGGGAGGGCGCGCTGCGCTTCCTGCGGGACGGCGCGCCCGCGCTCACCCTCGCCGGGTTCGGCGTGCTGCTCCCGGCCTGGTGGCAGCGGCGGCCCCGGCTCGGCCTGGTGCTCACCGCGGGTGCGCCCGGCGACGGGCCGGGCGCGGTCAAGCGGACGGCCCAGGTCGACCGGGACGCCGTGCTGGCCTTCCAGTGGCAGCTCGCCATCGGCGAACTGGGACTCACCGAGGAGGAGCTGGCCGAGCTCGCGGCCGCCCAGCAGGGTCTGGTCCGGCTGCGCGGTCGCTGGGTGGAGGTCGACGCGGCCCAACTCGCCGCCGCTGTGCGGTTCCTGGCCGAGCGGGGCAGCGGGGTCATGGCGGCGGCCGAGCTGGTGCGGCTGGCCGTGGACGACGGCGCCGTGGTCGACGGCCTGCCGGTGGCGGCCGTCCACGCCACCGGGCCGATCGGCGAGCTGCTGGCCGGGCGGCCGGGCGGGGCCGACCGGGTGCCGGTGCTGCCGGCCGGGTTCACCGGGACGCTCCGTCCGTACCAGCGGCGGGGACTGGCCTGGCTGGACGCGCTGGGCCGGCTGGGCCTCGGCGCCGTGCTGGCCGACGACATGGGTCTCGGCAAGACCGTGCAGACCCTGGCGCTGCTGGCCCTGGAGAAGGAACGCGGCGACACCGGGCCGGTCCTGCTGGTCTGCCCGATGACGATGGTCGGCACCTGGCAGCGGGAGGCCGCCCGGTTCACCCCGGGCCTGCGGGTGCACGTCCACCACGGCGCCGACCGGGCCGAGCCCGGGCCGGCCGCCGACCACGCCGATCTGGTGATCACCACGTACGGGCTGGTCCAGCGGGACACCGCCGAGCTGCGCCGGATCCCGTGGCGGAGGATCGTCGCGGACGAGGCGCAGCACATCAAGAACCGGTCCGCGCGGCAGTCCCGCGCGCTCCGGTCGCTCCGCTCGGGCCCGCGGATCGCGCTGACCGGCACGCCGGTGGAGAACCGGCTGGCCGACCTGCACGCGGTACTGGACTTCGCCAACCCGGGGCTGTTCGGTACCGCGGAGGGGTTCAAGGAGCGGTTCGCGATCCCGGTGGAGCAGGCGGGCAGCGCCGACGCCGCGGCGCGGCTGCGGCGGCTCGCCGGACCGTTCCTGCTGCGCCGCCGCAAGAGCGACCCGTCGATCGTCCAGGACCTGCCCGCCAAGCAGGAGTTCACCGTCCGGTGCGGTCTGACCGCCGAGCAGGCGGGCCTCTACCGGGCGGTGGTCGCCGACCTGCTGGAGCGGTTGGGCGGGCTGCGCGGGGTGGAGCGCAAGGGCGCGGTGCTGGCGGCGATCGGCCGGCTCAAGCAGGTGTGCAACCATCCGGCGCAGCTGCTGCACGACGGGACGGCGCTGGAGGGCCGGTCGGGCAAGGTGGAACGGCTGGTGGAGGTGCTGGAGGAGGCGCTGGCGGAGGGCGACCGGGCGTTGGTCTTCACCCAGTACGCGGAGTTCGGCGGCATGCTCCGGCCCTACCTGCGGCGGCGGTTGGGCGAGGAGGTGCTGTACCTGCACGGCGGGGTGCCGCGCGCGAGCCGGGACGAGCTGGTCGAACGGTTCCAGTCGCCGGGCGGGCCGCGGGTCTTCCTGCTCTCGCTGAAGGCCGGCGGCACCGGGCTCAACCTGACCGCCGCGAACCAGGTGATCCACCTGGACCGGTGGTGGAACCCGGCGGTCGAGGACCAGGCCACCGACCGCGCGCACCGGATCGGGCAGCGTCGGGTGGTGCAGGTCCGGCGGCTGCTCTGCGTCGGTACGGTCGAGGAGCGGATCGACGAACTGATCGCGGCCAAGCGGACGTTGGCCGACGCCGTGGTCGGTGACGGCGAGCAGTGGCTCGCCGAACTGCCCACCGAGCGGCTGCGTGAGCTGCTCACCCTGTCCGCCGACGTGATCGGGGAGTGATCCGCAGCCGTGTCCGAATCCGCACCGGGAGCCGCACCGGGATCCACGTCGGGATCCGCATCGGGGGAGCGTCCGCTTGCCGAGCTCCTCGACACCTTCTGGCAGGGGAGGGTGCCGCCCCCCGTCGACGACGGCCGCGAACCGGTCACCGCGCTGGACGAGTTGGGCCCGACGGGGATCACCGTGCGCGGCCGGCCGCTGGACGCCGCCCTGGCCGTCGCCTACCGGCGGTTCACCGGCGCGGGCTGAGCACGCGCCGGCCGCCCGGCGGGCCGGTACGGCGGGCCGCCGGGCGGGCCCGCCGTAGCGGCGGAGGTCGCTAGCCGGCCGTCACCGGGTAGTGGTCGGAGAGGTCCGTGTAGGTGTAGTTCTTGCCCAAACTGCTCACGGTCCAGGGCGAGCTGTGGAACCGGACCACCGTGTTGCCGTAGGTCGCCGGGCGCGCGTGGTCGGCGCGGTAGAGGACGTAGTCGAGGTCCTCGTTGGGCTCACCGGGGTAGCGGTAGGCGGCGATCGAGTTGTCGGCGGTGTCGAAGGAGTCGGCCCAGCCGGTGCGGGTGTCGGCGGGGGCGACGCCCGCGTTGGCGAGCAGCGAGGGGTACTCGGTGCCGTGCGAGTCGATGTTGAGGTCGCCGGCGAGGACGACCGGCTCGGCGGCCGGGATGTTCTTGGCGTCGACGAAGGACTTCATCGTCTTGAGCTGGGCCGCCCGGACGGCCGCCGGCTCGCCGGCGGAGCAGCCGGTGTCGGTGGACTGGAGGTGGGTGCCGATCACGTGCGTGCGCAGGCCGTTGACGTCGAGCACGGCGTAGACGAAGCCCTTGTTCGACCACCAGTCCGCCCCGCACGCGTCCTTGAACACGTACTGCTCCTTGCGGAGGATGGGCCACTTGCTGAGCAGCGTGACCCCGCCGTCCTCCGGGGTGCTGGAGCTGTAGCTGCCGGAGGTGGCGTCCCAGCCGCTGGTGGAGCGGCCGACGACGGGGGTGTGGTACGGGTACGCGGCCGACGCCTGGGCGACCAGCTGGTCGGAGGCGGCGTTGTCGAAGGCCTCCTGGAGGACGACCACGTCCTGGCCCTGGAAGAAGCCGGCGGCGGGGATGGCCTTGGCCCGGTGGTCCTGGCCCCAGTTGGGGTAGAGGTTCTTGCTCATCAGGAAGACGTTGTAGGTCAGCACCTTGAGCGCCGGCACGGTGGGGACCGCCGCGGCCCCGGCGGTGGTGGCGGCCGGGGTGGACCCGGGGGCGGTGGTCGCCGCGCGGGCGCTCGGTGCGGCGGCGAGCGGGGCGAGCAGGGCGGCGGCGGCCGTGCAGGCCGCGGCGAGGCGCGCGCCCGGGCGGCGCGTGGAGGGAATTGGCATGACCGCAGTCAATGCGGGACGGGCCACGTCCGGCAAGACAGTGAACGATAACCATATGAACTCATCGGTAACTCAAAGCTGTCTGGCCAACTCCTCCTTGGGCGGAGGAACTTGCCTGGCCAACTTGCTCGGCCACCACATGTGTCGGTCCAGATCCATCGTCACCGCCGTCACCAGCACGGACCGCACCACCAGCGTGTCCAGCAGCACCCCCAGCGCCACCGCGAACCCGATCTCGGCGAACCCGACGACGGGCAGGGTGCCCAGCACCGCGAAGGTGCTCGCCAGGATCAGTCCGGCCGAGGTGATCACCCCACCGGTCGCCGCGAGCCCGGCCACCGCCCCCGCCCGGGTGCCGCGATGCGCGGACTCCTCCCGCACCCGGGTCATCAGGAAGATGTTGTAGTCGATCCCCAGCGCCACCAGGAAGACGAAGACGAACAGCGGGAACGCGTGGTCCACCCCTTCGAAGTGGAAGACGTGCTCGAAGAAGAACGCGCTGATCCCGAGTGCGGCCGCGTACGACAGCACCACCGTGGCGACCAGCACCAGCGGCGCCGTCAGCGCTCGCAGCAGCAGCGCCAGGATCACCAGCACCACGCCCAGCACGAGCGGGATGATCGCCCGGTTGTCGGCGGTCGCGGCCCGTCCGGCGTCCAGGATCACCGCCGTCGAGCCGCCCACCTTGGCGTCGGCGCCCGGCACGGCGTGGACGGCGTCCCGCACCCGGTCGACGGTCTTCTCGGCGGCGGGGCTGTCCGGCGGGTCGGCCAGCGTGGCCTGGAACAGCGCCTCCCCCTCGTGCGTCCTCGGCATCGAGGCGGACGCCACCCCGGCCGTCGCCAGTGTCGCCGCGCGGACCGCCTCGGCCTCCGCGGCCGTGCTGATGACGGTCAGCGGCGCACCCGTCCCGGCGGGGAAGTGCTGCTCCAGCACCTCCTGGCCGACCACCGAGTCCGGCTTGCCGGTGAAGGTGCCGGCCGTGCTCAGACCGGTGACGTTCAGTGAGACGAGGCCGACGCAGCAGGCCGCCAGCGCCAGCGAGGTGCCGATCCACACCTTGCGCGGACGCTGCCCGATCCACGCCCCCACGTGCGCCCAGCGGCCGGTCCGGGTCGGTTCCGGCGTCCCGAACGCGGGCTTGACCGGCCAGAACACCCAGCGTCCGACGATCACCAGCAGCGCCGGCAGCAGGGTCGTCATCGCGGCCAGCGCCACCAGCACGCCGATCGCGCAGACCGGACCGAGGCCGCTGGTGGAGTTCATCTCGGCGATCAGCAGGCAGAGCATCGAGGCGACCACGGTGGCGGAGGACGCCAGGATCGCGGGCCCGGCCCGGTGCAGGGCGAACGCCATCGCCTCGTGCCGGTCCTCGTGACGGCGCAGCTCCTCCCGGTAGCGGGCGGTGAGCAGCAACGCGTAGTCCGTACCGGCGCCGAGCACCAGCACGATCAGGATGCCGGCGCTCTGCGCGTTGACGGTCAGTCCGCTGTGCTCGGCCAGCAGGTAGATCACCGCCTGCGAGACCACCAGCGCCCCGGCCGCCGAGAACAGCGGAAGCACCCAGAGGACCGGGCTGCGGTAGGTGAGCAGCAGCAGGATGATCACCACGCTGACGGTGGCCGCGAGCAGCGTGCTGTCGATGCCGGCGAAGGCTTCGGCCTGGTCCGCACCGATCCCGGCCGGGCCGGTGACGTGCGTGGTCATGCCGAGGCTGTCCGCGGCGGCCGTGTCCCGCAGGCTGTCCACCGCGGGGCGGAGGTCCTGCCAGCCGCCGGTGCCGATGTCGATCGGCACGATGGTCTGCAGGGCCTGACCGTCCGCCGACTCCACCGGCCCGACCACCTGGCCCAGCACGTGCGGGGTCGAGGCGAAGGCCGCCGCGTCCCGGGCCGCCTCGACCTTGTCGGCGGGGGTGATCCCGCCGGGGCGCTCGTAGACCACCACGGCCTGGGCGGTGTCCACCGGCTGGAACGCGCGCTGTTCGGTGAGCACCTGGGTGGACTCGGCGTTGCCGGGCAGCCAGCTGGAGGCCTGGTTGTCCTCGGCGTCCGTGAGCTTGCCCGCCAGCGGGCCCGCCACCACCAGCAGGACCAGCCACAGGGCCAGCACCACCCACTTGCTGCGGCGGCCGCAGGGCAGCGTGGCCAGTCTCCGGGACGGGCTCATCGGAAACTCCCAGCCTGTGAGGCGTCAGTCGTTCCAGCCTCCCACCGCCTCCGCTCCTCGGCAGCCCGGGTTACGCCACGGTCCGTCCGCGGGTCACGTCGGCGAGGCCGCCGCCGCGTAGACGCCGGTGCGGCTGCCGCGGTAGACGACGCCGTCGTGGGCGGCGAGCGACAGGTCGGTGTACTGGGTGCCGAAGGAGGACGGCTCGTCGCGCCACCGGAACCGCCCGGTGGCGAGGTCGAGCGCGTGGAGCCGGTCGTCGTTCAGCGCGACGTAGACCATGCCGTCGGCGACGGTCGTGCTGCTCGTGCCGGCGCCCAGGCCGGGCGGCACCTGCGCGGTCCAGCGGGTCTCCCCGGTGACGGCGTCCAGTGCGGTGACCTGGTCGCTCCGGCTCAGGCAGACCGTGCCGTCGGCGACCGAGGAGGGCGAGAGCAGCCAGTGGCCGAACCGCGCGCGCTGCCAGAGCACCCGGCCGGTCGCCGCGTCCAGCGCGAGGACGGACGGCGCCTGCTGGTCGGCGGTGGTGAGGTGGACGACGCCCTGGTGGACCACGGGCCTGCCGCCCAGCCCGCCGACGGCGCGCTGTTCCCAGCGCCGCTCGCCGCTGCTCGCGTCGACCGCCGTGATCCTCTCCTCGTCCCCGGCGAGGTAGACCGTGTCACCGGCGACGACGGGTGCGAACCCGCCCGCCGTCGTGGTGCTCCAGCGGTGGGCGCCGGTGGCGGTGTCGTAGGCGTGCAGCCGGTCGTCGTAGGTCGCGAAGACGCCGCCGTCCACCGCGGTGCCCCGGACCGAGGCGGACCCCGGACCCTCCGGTGCCTCCGGTGCCTCCGCGGTCCACCGGAGGGTCCCGGACGCGGCGTCCAGGGCCTGTACCTGGGAGTCGGTGGCCACGCAGACGAGTCCGTCACCGGCGGCGACGGGCCAGCCGTACGAGGGGTCGGCGGGCTTGCGGAAGCCGATCGCGGTGCTCCAGCGCGCGGCCCCGGTCCGCAGGTCGAGGGCCTCGACCGTCCCGTCGAGGCCCGCGAGGTACAACGAGGACCGGGGGGACGGGGGCAGGGCGATCCGGCCGCCCGTGTGCGTCCGGCTCCACAGCCGGTGGCCGGTGTCGGCGTCGCGGCGCGCCCACCAGCCGGCTCCCCCGCCGACGGCGAGCGCGGCGGCGCCCCCGGCGGCGCTGAGCAGGAGACGCCGGCGGCCGAGCGGCCGGGGCACCGGGTCGATCCGTTGTTCGTTTGCGTTCACACCGAGGACGACCGTCTGCGGCCCCGGGCGGTTCCCCCCGTCGCGCACGGATTTCGCCGGGTATGCGGCACCCGGTGGATCAGACCGCCGGGACGGCCGCCCGGGCCCGCAGCTCCTTCAGGGCGGTGATGTCCAGCGCGTGGCCGGTGCCGTCGCCGCCGTGCTTGCGGTCCGGGGTCTCCACCACCAGCGGGACGCCCGCCGTCGCCGGGTGCTCGAACAGCTCCCGGAACGGCTCCGCGCCGATCCGGCCGGCCCCGATGTTGGCGTGCCGGTCCTTGCGCGCGCCGACCACGTCCTCCGAGTCGTTGGCGTGGATCAGTCGCAGCCGGCCCGGGCCGGCGGCCTCGACCAGGGCGTCCAGCGTCTCCCGGACCCCGCCCGGTACCGCCAGGTCGTGACCGGCGGCGAAGGCGTGGCAGGTGTCCAGGCACACTCCGACCCGGGGGTGGCCGTCCAGCGCGTCCACGTACGCGGCGAGGTCCTCCATCCGCGCGCAGAGCGAACTGCCCTGGCCCGCCGTCGGTTCCAGGAGCAGCCAGGGCGCGTCCTCGCCGAGCGCGTCCAGTTCGTCCAGCAGCGGGCGGACGTCCTCCCTGACCTGCGCCATCGCCTCGTCGCGCCGGGAGCCGCCGCCCGGTGCCGAGCCGACCGCGGAACCGGTGTGCAGCACCACGCCCAGCGCGCCGATCGCGCGCCCGCGCAGCAGCGAGTGGCGCAGCGAGGTGGCCGAGCGTTCCCGGGTCGCCGGATTGTCCGAGCCGAAGTTGATCAGGTACGGCGCGTGCACGTACGCCGGGATCGACTGTTCGGCGCAGGCGGCCCGGAACTCGGCGTCCTGGGCCGGGTTGCCCGGGGGAGTGGCCCAGCCGCGCGGGTTGGCCACGAACACCTGCACCGTCTCCGCGCCCACCCGCCGGGCGTACGCCAGGCCCGTCCCGGCCAGCCCTCGCGCGGCCACCGGCACATGGGCGCCGATCGGGTTGCGGCGGGCGCCGAACGGGGGGACGGCCCCCGCCGCGGGCTCGGCGGGTGCGACGGTCGTGGTGGTGGCGGTGTCCATGGCTCCGAGCATGTCACGCGGGCCGCCGGCGGTCCGGTGCCGGGCTGTCGTCGTGCACGGACGGTCCCTCCGGGGACTGCCTCGTTCTTGCTCGATCGAGTGAATCGGAGCCGGGAAGCCGGACAGGCCGGTGCAGGGCCCGCCACTATCCGTGGGAGCAGCGAGAACCGAGGCCCGAGGGAGGCTCCCATGACCGTCACCGAGCCCGCCGAGTTTGCCGAGTCCACCCAGTCCACCGGGGCCACCGGGGCCGCCGGGCCGTTCGAGACGGTCGACCTGCGCGACGCGGAGCTGGTGCGCCGCCCGTTCGAGGTCTTCTCCCGGATCCGCGAACGGGCCCCGCTCGCCCGCGGCACCGTCCCGGGCGTCGACCCGGTCTGGATCGCCACCCGCTACGAGGACGTCCGCACCGTCCTGGGCGACCCGCGCTTCGTCAACGACGTCGCGAACGTGCCCGGTGCCACGCCCGCCCACCGCACCGAGCAGGTCTGGCGGGCCCGCGGCCTGCCCCCGGAGTGCGAGAGGTACCTGCGCGCCGGGGTGTTCGACGCGGACGGCGCCCGGCACCGCCGGCTGCGCGGGCTGGTCCACCCCTCGTTCACCGCCGGCACCGTCGGCCGGTTCCGCCCCCGGATCGAGCGGCTCGCGGAGGAGCACGCCCGTGCCCTGCGCGAGCACGCGGACGCCGACGGCACGGTCGACCTCGTCGCCCGTTTCGCCTACCCGCTGCCGGTCACCGTCATCTGCGAGCTGCTCGGCATCCCCGAGCCGGACCGGCCGCAGTGGCGCACCTGGAGCTCCTACCTCGGCCGGGGCGCCGGGGAGGGACTGGACGAGGCGCTGCGCGCGATGGTCGCCGCCGCCCGGGAGCTGATCGACCGTCGACGGACGGAGCCCGGCGACGACCTCGTCTCGCAGCTGGCCGCCGCCGAGGGTACGGCCCTGGACCCGGTCGAGACGGTCTCGCTGATCCTCAACCTGATCGTGGCCGGCCACGAGACCACCGCCACGCTGATCGGCAACGGGACGGCCGCGCTGCTCGCCCACCCCGAGCAGCTCGCCGGGCTCCGCGCCGACCTCTCCGGGCTGCCCGCCGCCGTCGACGAGCTGATGCGCTGGTGCGGTCCGACGCTCGGTGCGCTGCCCCGCTACGCCACGGAGGACCTCCGGCTGGCGGGCACGCTGATCCGCAAGGGCGAGGCCGTGATGCCGATCCTCGCCGGCGCCAACCACGACCCCCGGGTCTTCGCCGAACCCGAGCGGCTCGACCTCTGCCGGGCCGCCGCGCCGCACCACGAAGTCCACCTAGGATTCGGCCACGGCGCCCACCGCTGCATCGGCGCGGTACTCGCCCACGAGGAGGCGGTGGCCGCGTTCGGCGCCCTGCTGCGGATGTATCCGGAGCTGGCACTCGCCGTCGCCCCCACCGCGGTCGAACGGGGCCCCAACCCGGTCGCCTGGCACCTGGCGGCCCTGCCGGTCCGCCTGGGGGCACCCGCCGGCTGACGCTTCGACCGCCGGGCCAGCTCCGCCCCCGCCCCTGCTCCGGCCCCGCCCCCGCCCCCGCTCCACCCCTCACCGGCGTGCCTCCGGCCCCGGGACCGCCGCCCCCTGCCGCCCGCCCCGCTCAGCCCGCTCGCCCCGCGCGCCCGACCGCACCCTGCGGCCGGGCGCGACGCCGTTCCCGGTCCGCTCCGGGCATCCGTCGCCTCCCCGCGGCGGCCCGCCGCCGCTCCGGCCCGCCGCCCGCTCCGGCACGGCCCCGGTCCGACGCTCCGTCAGTCCGGCAGCCCAACCCTGGTGGCGGGGGCACCGGCGCGCACCTAGCGTCGGTTCGGCCGACACCCACCGGCCGTCATCCCCCGCCCACACCGCGTCACCGCGCCGGCGTCCCCCCGCGAGCGCGCCAGAAAGCAGGTCACCACTCATGCCCACGCGACGGGTCCACCACCTCGCCGCGGCCACCGCCGCCGCCACGACAGCCCTGACCACCGTCCTCACCGCCCTCGGTGCCGCCCCGGCCCAGGCCGCCGGGCCGTTGCACCTGGTCCGGCCCGGAGAATCGATTCAGCAGGCCGTCGACGCGGCCCTCCCCGGCGACACCGTCCAGCTGCTCCCCGGCGAGTACCGGGGCAGCGTCCGGATCGCCACCCCCGGTCTCACCCTGCGCGGCGCCGGCCCGGAGAGCGTGATCCTGCCCGCCGACACCGCCCGGGCAGGAGTCCCCGAGACGGCTGCCGCCTGTGCGACCGCCGGGCACGGCCTCTGCGTGGTCGGCGCCGACGACCGGCCGCTCACGGGCGTCACCGTCGAGGCGCTCGCCGTCACGGGCTTCCGCAAGAACGGGATCAACGCCACCGGCACCGACGGCATGACCGTCCGCGCTACCCACGTCCACGACAACGGCCAGCAGGGCATCAGCCAGGAGAGGTCCACCCGGGGCGTGATCACCGCCAACGAGTCGACCCGCAACGGCCAGTCCGGTGTCTTCCTCGCGAACACCGTGGACAGCGAGGGCGGCGCCCTCTCCGCCGACGGCACGGTGGTGAGCGGCAACCTGCTCGCCGACAACCGGATCGGGGTCACCGTCCGCCGCCTGCGCGACCTGAGCGTCGAGCAGAACGAGATCCACGGCAACTGCGGCGGCGTCTTCGTCGTCGGCGACGAAGGGGTGCCCCGGGCCGGCGCGCTCACCGTCACCCGCAACCGGGTCGTCGCGAACAACCGCTACTGCCCGCCGAACCCCCGCCTGGACCACATCCAGGGGGCCGGGATCGTGCTGACCGGCGCCGAGGAGACCACGGTGACGGAGAACCAGGTCCGCGACAACGTCGGGGCCTCGCCGTTCTCCGGCGGCATCGTGCTCGTCCACAGCGTGGTCGGCGTGGCCAACGCCCGCAACACCGTGGCCGACAACCTCGTCGTCGGCAACGGCCCGGCCGACCTCGCCGACCGCGACACCGGCACCGACAACGCCTTCGCCCGCAACCACTGCGCGGTCTCCGAGCCGGCCGGCCACTGCTGATCCGGCCGGACCGGCCCCGCCGCCCGCGCACCGCCCGCACACCGCCCGACCCCACCCGCCGCGCCTCCGGCCCCGGTTCCCCTCCGGCCCCGGAGGCGCGGCGGGCACCCCGAAGACCCTCGTTCGCCCCCGTCAGAGACCGCAGCAACCCGCAGAACCCTGCAGAAAGCAGAGAGACGGCACATGACCACCGCACCCGCCACCACCCCGCAGGCCGCCATGCGCCTGCGGGAGCTCGTCTTCGGCGCCGCCTGCGCCGCCGCCGTCCGCGCGGCCGCCCGGCTCGGCGTCGCCGACGCGCTCGGCGACACGCCCACCACCGTCACCGACCTCGCCGCCGAGCTGGGCACCGAACCCGGGCAGCTGCGCCGTCTGCTGCGCGCCCTCACCTGCTACGGCATCTTCGAGGAGGCGGGCGGCGACCGCTTCGAGCACACCGAGATGTCCCGCCTGCTGCGCGAGGACGCCCCCAACAGCCTCCGCTACATCTCCCTCTGGTGCACCGAGCCGTGGACCTGGGAGGCCTGGCCGAAGCTCGACGAGGCGGTGCGCTCCGGCCGCAACGTCTTCCCCGAGCTGTTCGGCAAGGAGTTCTTCGACTACCTCCACAGCGACGCCGGGGACTCCGCGAAGGTCTTCGACAAGGCGATGACCACCTCCAGCCGGCAGTCGGCCGCCGACTTCGCCGCGTACCTCGACCTCACCGGGATCGACTCGGTGGTCGACATCGGCGGCGGCCAGGGCCACGTCCTGGCCAGCCTGCTGGAGAAGCACCCGACCCTGCACGGGACCCTGCTGGACCTGCCCAAGGTGGTCGCCGGCGCCGACCCCCGGCTGCGGGACGGCGGCGCCTTCGCCGGGCGGGCCCGGCTGGTGCCGGGCGACTGCCGGGAGGCCATTCCGGTCCACGCCAACCTCTACATCATCAAGAACATCCTGGAGTGGGACGACGAGAGCACCCGCCGCACGCTGGCCAACGTGGTCGCGGCGGCCACGCCGGGTGCGCGCGTCGTGGTGGTCGAGAACCTGGTCGACGACAGCCCGTCGATGCGGTTCACCACCGCCATGGACCTCCTGCTGATGCTCAACG
Source organism: Kitasatospora sp. NPDC127035 (assembly GCF_042726075.1). NCBI lineage: Bacteria > Bacillati > Actinomycetota > Actinomycetes > Kitasatosporales > Streptomycetaceae > Kitasatospora > Kitasatospora sp. NPDC127035. The sequence continues at coordinate 108,960 of NZ_JBHXDN010000008.1, forward strand.
TCGGCGGTGCGAAGCACTCCGAGGCGAGCCTGGTCCGGCTGATGGAGGAGGCCGGCCTGTCCGTCGCGGAGGTCCGCCCGGTCAACCCCTACCTGCACGCCTTCGAGGCCACCGTCCGCGGCTGACCGCCGCTCCGGTCCGCGCGACGACGGCGACCGTCGGCTCCCTCCTCGGAGAAGGGGCCGGCGGTCGCCGTCCTCGCCGCACCCGGGCCGAAGGCCCGGGCCCTAAGGCTCAGGCCTTGCGCGAGGACTCCAGGTGCGCGAAGACCACCACGTTGTCCAGGTAGTCGCGGCGCTTCTTGTCGTACACGCCGCCACAGGTGATCAGCCGCAGCTGGGCGTCCGGCGTCTTCCCGTACACCTTCTGGTCGGGGAAGGCGTCCTTGGCGAAGGTCTCGACCGAGTCCACCGAGAAGACGGCGATCGTGCCGTCGGCCCGCTGGACCTCGACCTTGTGACCCGGCATCAGCAGGCTGAGCAGCAGGAAGACGGCGGGCCCCTTGGTGGTGTCGACGTGCCCGGCGACCACCGAGGCGCCGCGCTCTCCGGGGGAGACGCCGTCCCGGTACCAGCCGACCAGGTTCTTGTCCTCCGGCGGCGGGGCGCCGAGCTGGCTGTCCGGGCCGAGGGTGAGTTCGGTGAAGGGGGCGTCCACGCCGATCTGGGGGATCCTCAGCCGGGTCGGCTTGGACCGCTTCAGCGGGGGCGCCGCGGGCGCGGACGCCTTGGCGGGTCCGGCCGCGGCCGTCGTGGCGGGCGCCGCGGCCGGGGAGTCGGTGGGCGCGGCGCCGGGCGAGACGGGCGCGGTGGCCGCCGCGGGCGCGGCCTGCCTCGACTCCGACTCGTCGGAGGACACCGTGTCCACCGAGTTGTAGATCAGCAGCAGACCGACCGCCGCCGCGCCCATCCCCGCGCGCAGCAGCCGGGACGTTCCAGGGACCAGACCGGCCATCGCGCCGGCTCCTCTCCTCGGGCCCGCAACCGCGGGCCCGACACGGCGAAGCGCCGCCCCGCGGGCCCCCGCCGCGACCGGCGCACGGGGCGGCGGTCACGGCGGGGGAGCGGCGGGAACGGCGCGGGATCAGATGGCTGCGTCGGCGCCGCGGCGACCGCGGCGCAGGGCGATCGCACCCGCGCCGAGGCCGCCGAGCAGCAGGACCGCGCCGGAGGCCAGGCCGCCACCGGAGAGGGCCAGGCCGCCACCACCGGTGTGCACGCCACCGTGCGGGGCCTTCTCGTCGGCCTTGTACTCGCCGCCCTTGTACTCCTCGGCCTTGTGCTCCTCGCCGGAGGAGCCCTTCTGCTTCTCTTCCCAGGTCTTCTGACCCTCGGCGCTGGCGCCCTTCTCCTGCTTCTCCTGCCAGGTCAGGTTCTTGCCCGGGTCGGCCGCGCCGTCCGCGTAGGCGAGCGGGGCACCGGCGGTGAGGACGGCGGCGACGGCGGCCCCGGCGAGCAGCGTGCGTGCAGAACGCATGATGATGATCCTTCCGGCGCGGGCTGCGATGGCCGACACGTCGTCGGCCAGGAAATTCGCAGGTACGCGCCTGATCCACCGTCATCCACGGTGGCGGCCACTGCCACCGGAGGACGGCAGCGGCGGGCGGGCCGGTGCGCCCTTCGGGTGGACTCCCGGGCGTGTTCACCCGGGTGCCCTGGGCGATCCGGGTGATTGCGTCCCCCCGGGGTATCCGTCGTCGGAACGGGTCGTTCCGACGCCGCGTCGGCATCCCGTTCGGCCGTCGTCCGGCTGTCGTCCGGTCCGTGCCGCGCCGGCCGGTGCCCGGGTGCGCGGGTACGGGTGAGCCGGGGCGGGGGTGGGGAGACTCGGCGCATGGCTGAGATCTCGAAGGACGTCCGTGAGCGGATCGAGGCGGGACACATCTGGTACGTCGGCACGGTCAACGCCGACGGTTCGCCGCATGTGAGCCCGATGTGGGTGGGGATGGAGGGAGACCTCGTGCTGTTCAACACCTCCGTCGGGCGGGTGAAGGAGCGGAACCTGCGGCGCGACCCCCGGGTCTGTCTGTCGCTCGCCGACCCGGCCGACCCGTACGACCGGGTGCAGATCCGGGGGCGGGTGGTGCGGTTCGTCGAGGGGGAGGAGGCCGACCGGAACATGGACCGGCTGGCCCGGACGTACCTCGGCACGGAGTACGGCTGGCGGGTCCCCGGCGAGCGGCGGGTGGTGGTGCTGGTCGAGCCCACCCGGGTCAGCCGGGTGGTGGGGGTCGAGCCGTTGCCGCAGGGCGCCCCGGGCGGCGCGGCGGCCGACCCGTCCTGACCCGCCGTGATCCGGTCCGCCCGGGGCCGGTCGTGACCGTTCGCCCCCGGAGCGCTCCGGGGGCGCCCCGGCCGCGCGCGGCCGTTCGCCGAGGTGGATGCCCCGGGGAACCGGCAGGCCCGGCCCGCGTCTATCTTGAGGGACCACGGACACGAAAGGGGCGGGACATGGGGACGGCCGGTCGGAAGGTGGCCGCCGCGGCGGCGGTGGGTGTGCTGCTGGGGACGCTGGCGGCCTGCGGGTCCGGGGGGAAGACCTCCGGCCACACGGCCGGGAGCACGGTGGCCGCCTCGGCGAGTCCGGGGAGCGCGGAGGGCGCGGCGGGGGCCTCCGGCGCCGCCTCCCCGGCCCCGACCGGGACCGCGGCCCCGGGGACGGCGGGCGGTACCGAGCCGGGCGGTACTCCGGCGGCCGACGGCGTGACCGCGCCGGCCGGTACGGCGGCGGGCGCCACGACGGGCGCCGGCTCCGGCGGTGCGTCCGGCGGTGCGTCCGGTGGCGCTCCCGGTGGCGCTCCCGGTGGCGCTTCGGGCGCGAACACCGCGGGCACCACCGCCGGTGGCGGTGCGCAGCCGACCGCCGGGCCGGACTCGGACACCCTGCTGCTCGACGGCAAGCTCGTCCTGCAGCTTCTGCCCGACCAGAAGGCGATGACCGGGTGGGAGGAGGAGAAGCGGAAGGTGGACACCGCGGACCACGCCACCACCTGCACCACCACCGCGCCGTGCACCGGCAAGCCGCTGAGCGGCACGGCCCGTTTCGCCTCCGGAGAGGTGACCGCGCGCTTCGGCGTCGACACCCTCGCCGGAAGGGCGGAGGCCGCGAACCGCCTCAAGGAGGCTTACGCGGCCTACGGCGACGCCGCTCACTACACCGCGCTCGACCTCGGGGTGCTGGGCACCGAGAGCCGCGCGTTCCAGGGGCAGCTGGGCGGCCGGGACGGCGTGAGCATCGTCCTGCGGTCCGGCACGGTGGTCGCGAGTGTGACCACCGAGGGAGGCCCGGTCGACCGGGCCGCGACCCGTCGGCTCGCCGCGATGCTCGTCAAGCGCATCGAGCAGGCCCAGGCCGGCCGCACCCCGGACGCCGTCCTCGACCCGGCCTGACCGGGTGCCGGGCGGCCCCGGCACCGTCGGCCCCCGGCCCCCGGACCCGCTGTGGTCCGGGGGCCGTTCGTCTGCGGTTACCACGGTGGAGCCACGGCCAGGTGACGGAACGTCAGCACTTCACCGGATCCGGCCAAGTTGAGGTTGACCGTCCGCTGGCGCGAAACAGATGGTCCGGATATCGGACGCAACGGTGGACACGGGACGCCGGCGGCGATAGGGGGACGACATCGCTGGTCCCGGTTCCGGAGGAGGGTCGCGGGCCCGGATCCGTGACATAAGGGCGGGCTAAGGGAAGCCTGCGGGAGCGGCGGGATCCGGTCGTTCGGGAGGGAGGCCGGAAACGAGCCAGACGGTTGCCCGGTAGCGAATCGGTAACCGAGAGTCGTACTGATGAACGACAAGCCCCATCCACCCCGCACCCCTCCGTCGGCCCGTCGCGACTTCCGGCTCCTGCTCTCGGGAGCGGTCGCGGCCCAGGCGGGCACGCAGGTGACCCTGGTCGCGCTGCCCCTGGTCGCGGTGCTGGAACTCGACGCCACGCCCTTCCAGGTCGGCCTGCTGACGGCCGCCGAGACCGCCGCCTTCCTCCTGGTCGGCCTGCCCGCCGGTGCCTGGCTGGACCGGATGCGCAAGCTGCCCGTCCTCGTCCGCGCCGATCTGCTCCGCTGCCTGGCCGTCGGCTCGATCCCGGTGGCCGGCGTGCTCGACGCGCTCACGCTGGTCCAGCTCTACCTGGTGGCCCTGGTCACCGGAGTGGCGACGGTCTTCTTCGACGTCGCCCACCAGTCCTACCTGCCGGTGCTGCTGCCGCGTGAACAGCTGATCGCGGGCAACGGTGCGATCGAGACCGTCCGCTCCTCCGCACAGATCGCCGGACCGGGGCTGGGCGGCGGGCTGGTCCAACTGCTCGGCGCACCGCTGGCGATCGTCGCCGACGCGTTCGGCTACCTCGCCTCGGCGGTGCTGCTCTCCCGGATCCGGGCCCACGAACCGCAGCCCCGGACCGAGCCCGGCCGCTCGCTGCGCGAGGACGTCGCCGAGGGTGTCCGGTTCGTGGTGGGGCATCCCCTGCTCCGGGTGATCGCCGCCGCCACGGCCGCGTCCAACCTCTTCAGCGCGGTGCTGATGGCCGTGCAGACCGTCTTCTGGGTCAGGGTCCTGGACCTCTCCCCGGCGGCGATCGGGGTGCTGCTCTCGGTCTCGGCCGTGGGCGGCCTCGCCGGCGCGGTCTGCGCGGGCCCGCTCGCCCGGCGGATCGGCCAGGGCCGGCTGATCTGGCTCGCCCCCTTGGTGACCGGGCCGTTCGCGCTGCTCTGGCCGCTCGCCGACGGGGGAGCGGGGGCGGTGCTGTTCGCGGTCGGCGGCGTCGTGGTGCTGTTCGGCGCGGTGGCCTACAACGTCGCCCAGGTGAGCTTCCGGCAGAGCCTCTGCCCGCCGGAGCTGCTCGGCCGGATGAACGCCACCATGCGCTTCCTGGTCTGGGGGACGCTGCCGCTGGGTGCCCTGATCGGCGGCACCGTCGCGGACACGGCCGGGCCCCGGGCGGCGCTCTGGGTCTGTGCCGTCGGCACCCTGGTGGTGCCCGTGCCGCTGCTGCTCTCACCGTTGCGCGGCATGCGGGACCTGCCCTCCGCCCCGGGGGCGGAGCCGGTGCCGGACCCGGAGACGGGGTCGGGACCGGACGCCGGACCGGCGTCGGCCGGCGTCCCCGAGCGCACCGACCCGGAGGCCGCGGAGGACGCGAGAACGGTGCACTGACCACCGCCCGCCCGCCGACCGTCCTCCGCCCCGACCTTCCGACTTCCTGACTTCCTGACGTTCCGACGTCCTGACAGGGCCGCATCGGGCCGACCGGCCCGGAACGGCTGAACGGGATCCGACGCCCGCAGCCGCCCGCACCAGCCCTGGACGTCCGAACGCCCTGAACCGAAAGCGGAGACCCTCCGTGTACTCCAGCATCACGGCCGCCTACCTCGCCCGCTACCGGTCCGTCCTCGACGCCGCCCCCGCCCCGGCGGAACTGCTCCCGCTCACCGGGGCCCAGCGGCGGTTCCTGATCACCCGCCGCCGCGACCCCCGCGGCCGAACCGACATCGTGCCGCTGTTCTTCGCCTTCCCGCGCGGGACCGTCGACCTGCCGCGCCTGCACCGCGCAGCCGTCCGGCTGGCCGCCCGCCACCCCGCCCTGCGCGGCGCGTTCACGACGGTGCGCGGCACCCCCCTCCTCCGGCTCGGCGCGCCGGCGGTCGAGGTGGCCCGGGCGGCCGTCGGCCGGGGCGGCCCGGACCGGTCGGCCGCGGCGGCGCTGCGCCGCGCGCTGCTGGACTGGCCGCTCGACGGACCGGTGCTGCGCCTGCTGCTCGCGTCCGCGCCGGACGACGACGAGGAGGTGCTGGCCGTCGCGCTGGACCATGCCGCCTGCGACGAGCAGTCGCTCGGACTGGTCACGGCGGACCTCACCGCGGCGTACGGACAGGACGACGCGTCCGCACCGGAGGGGTTGGGAGGCCGGGCCCGGCCGGACAGTCCGGACAGTCCGGACGAGGACGGCGTCGCGGCCTACCGGGCCGCGGTGGAGGGCCAGTTGGCCGGCGAGGCGGCTGCCGCGAGCGAGACCGCACACGCCCACTGGGCCGCCCGGCTCGGTGGACTGGAGGAAGTCCCCCGGGAGGAGGCCGCCGCCGGCGGTGTCGCCCGGTCCACCGGCGTGGTCACCCACCGGCTGCCCGCCGCGACCGGGGCCGCCCGGGGCGGTGTCTTCCCGGCCCTGCTGGACGCCGTCGGCGCCGCGGCCCGCCGGCTCGCCGCCGGGGAGCGGGTGCTCGCGCTCGGCTACCCGTGGGGCGGCCGGCCGCCGGGGGCGGAACCCGTCCTCGGTTGCTTCCTGAACACCCTCGTCCACCCGGTCGCGCCCGGGCCTGCGCGGAGCCTCGACGAGCTCGGCGCCGAGTGGTGGGACGACCTCGACCACGCGGACACGCCGTACGACGAGGTGGTGCGCGCCGCCCGTTCGGCCGGGGCGCGCTGGTCCGGGACCCTGGACGGCCTGCTGACCTTCGAGGACCTGAACCGTCGGCCGCCGCTGGTGCTCGGCGGCGCCGCCGGACGGGAGACCCACGTGGGCGGTCGTCCGCTCGCCGCCCCGCTGGCGGTCTCCGCCTCGCACGGTGAGGACCTGCTGGTCCGGCTGGCCTGGGACCGCGACCGCTACCGGGACGCCGACGCCGAGGCCGCGTTCGAGGCACTGCTCGCGACGCTGCGCCGTCACCTCGGCCCGCCCGCCTGAGGCCGCCGGACCGGACCCACCGACCCTCACCACCCGGACGACCCAACCGAATCGGGCCCGAATCCGGACCTGACCTCCGACCCCGCACACGTCCCGCCGCGCGCGCCACCATCCCCGGCCCGCCCGGCAGCGGCGGGCCCACCGCGCCCGCCCGCCCCGTTGAACACACACCCAATCGCTACCGCAAGGGAGTTGTCCATGTTCGCACTCTCCTCGTCGCAGGAGATCGTCTGGCTGCACGAGCAGATGCTGCCAGGCAGTCGCGCGTACAACTTCACCGCCGCCCTCGATCTCTGGGGGCCGCTCGACACCGACGCGCTCCGGGCCGGCCTGGCCGCCGTGCTCGCCCACCACCCGGGCCTGCGGCTCGAACTGGTGACCCGGCCCGAGGGGTTGCCGCTCCAGCGGGTCGGCGCCCGGACCGAACCGCGCCTGCGCACCAGCGACTTCTCCGTCGAACCCGACCCCGAGGCGTCGTTCCGGACCCTGCTCGCCGCCGAGGCCGAGGAGCCGCTGGACACCGCGCAGGCCCCGTTGCTGCGCTGGCACCTCGTCCGGCTGGCCGACGACCACCACCGGCTGATCCACGTCGAGCACCACCTCATCCACGACGGGCACTCGTTCGCGATCCTGCTCCGGGACCTCTTCACCGTCTACCGGGCCCACGTCCTCGGCGAGGTCGCCGCCCTGCCCGCCGCACCCTCGTACGAGGACCACGTGCGGGCCGCCGGTCCCAGCCAGGACGCCGCCAGGGAGCGCGGACTCGCCTACTGGAAAAGTGAGTTGGCCGACGCGCCGGTGGACCTCGCGCTGCCCGGGCTGGCCCGGCCCGGCGTCGTGCGCCGGCACCGCGGCGGCCAGCTGCGCCAGTCGATCGGCGCCGATCTGGCCGAGCGGCTGCGCGAGCGCGGCCGGCGCGACGGGCACACCCCGTTCTCCACCCTGCTGACGCTCTTCGCCGAGTTGCTGCGCCGGCACAGTGGCCACCGCGAGCTGATGGTCGGCACCGCCGTGGGCAACCGCCCGCCGGGTTTCGAGGGCACCGTCGGGATGTTCGTCAACACCGTCCCGCTGCGCCTGCGGCTCGACCCGGTCGCGCCCGGCACGGAGACCGTGGACGAGGTGACCGACGTCCTGTTCCGCGCGCTGCCCCACCAGGACGTGCCCGTCCAGGAGCTGACCCGCGCGCTGGGCCGGCACACCAGCGGCGCGGACAACCCGCTGTTCAGCGTCATGTTCAGCGCGCACGACGCGCCGCTGCCCGACGTCCAGGCGCCCGGACTGGAGGTGTCGCTGTACGAGGGGTTCAACACCGGCACCACCCGCTTCGACCTCGACCTGGTACTGCTGCCCGACGACCGCCGGGTGGTCGGCGAGAAGCTCGGCACGGCCGGGATGACCCTGGTCTGGGACTACGACGCCGACCTGTTCGCCGAGGAGACGGCCGTCCTGCTCACCGAGCGGCTGCTGGCGCTGCTCCGCGACTACCTCGACCGGCCGGACGCGCCGCTCGCCGACCTCGCACCCGTCACCGGGGTCACCGCGGCCACCGTCGGGACCGGGGTCACCGCGGCCACCGTCGGGACCGGGTCCGCCGCGGCCACCCCGCCCGCCGGCCTCGACCGGCTCGCCGACCTCGACCCGGCCGCCGCCCACGACCCGGGCGCCCTCGCCCTGCTCGCCGGCACCGAGCGGCTCGGCTACGGCGACCTCGACCGCCGCGTCGGGGCCCTCGTCGAGCGCCTGCGCGCCGCCGGTGTGACGCCCGGCCAGCCGGTCGCCACCGTGCTGCCGCGCGGCGTCGACAGCGTGGTCGCGCTGCTCGCCTGCCTGCGGTTCGGCGCGGTCTACGCCCCGCTCTCGGCCGAGGACCCGCAGGCCCGGCTCGCCCTGCTGCTGGAACGGCTCGGCCCGGCCCTGGTCCTCGCGACCCGGCAGAGCGCCCTCGCGCTGCCCGGCACGGTCGCCCCGGCCCTGCTGGACGGCCCGCCGTTCCCGAAGGCCGAGCCCGCAGCGGTGCTCGACGGCGCCGCCTACGTGATCCACACCTCCGGCTCGACCGGTGTGCCCAAGCCGGTCCTGGTCGGCCGCGCGGCGCTGGCCCGCTACACCGCCGCGGTCGCCGCCCGCTACGGGCTCGGGCCCGCGGACCGGGTGCTGCTCTTCGCCCGCCCCTCCTTCGACGTGGCGCTGGAGGAGGTGCTGCCCTCGCTGGTCGCGGGCGCCGCTCTCGTGGTGCCGCAGCGCGAGGTCCCGACCGGGCCCGAGCTGGTCGCGGTGCTGGCCGCCCGCGGGGTCACCGTCGCCAACCTGCCGACCAGCTACGCCCTGGCCGTCCGCGACGACCTGCGCGAGGCGCTGGCGGACGGCCGCTGGTCCCCGCGTCTGCTCGTCCTCGGCGGTGAGCGGCTGCCCGCTCGGGCCCTGCGCGGGCTGACCGCGGGCACCGGGGTGACCGTGCTGAACGCCTACGGCGTCACCGAGGCGACCGTCACGTCCACCGTGCACGAGATCACGGACGAGGACCTCGCGGAGTCCGGCCGTCCGGCGACCGACCCGGCGGCGACCGACCTGACGGCGACCGACCCGGCGGCGGCCGGTGTCGCCGCGGACGCCGCCGAGATCCCGCTCGGCACCGAACTGCCCGGCGTGCGCGTGCACGTCCTGGACGAGGGCCTCCGCCCGCTGCCGCCCGGTGCGGTCGGCGAGCTCGTCGTCGGGGGAGACGCGCTGGCCGACGGCTACCTCGGCCTGCCGGAGGTCACGGAGGCCCGGTTCGTCACCGTCCCCGCGCTCGGCGGCGCGCGGGTCTACCGCACCGGCGACCGCGGCTTCCGGGGCCTGGACGGCCGGCTCCGCTTCCTGGGCCGGCACGACAACCAGGTGAAGCTGCGCGGCTTCCGGATCGAACTGGAGGAGATCGAGGCCGCCGCCTCCGCCGAACTGGGCGGCCGTTCCTGCGCCGTCGTGCTGCACGAGGACGCGACCGCCGGCCCGCGCCTGCTCGGCTTCCTGGAGGGCGCCGAGCAGCCCGACCAGACGGCCCTGCACGCCGCCCTGGCCCGCCGGCTCCCGGCCGGCCTGGTCCCCTCGGCCTGGACGGCCCTGGCCGTCATGCCGCTGCTGCCCGGGGGCAAGCCCGACCGTGCCGCCCTGGCCCGGATCGCCGCCGTGGCGCCGGGCGCGGCCGAGGCGGCGGCGGCCGAACCGCAGGCCTTCACCGACCCCGGCGAGGCCATGGTGGCCGAGGCCTGGCGCGAGGTGCTCGGCCACGACCGGTTCACCGCGGACTCGCACTTCTTCGAGGTCGGCGGCCACTCGCTGCTCGCGGCCCGGCTCGCCGCCTGGCTGGAACCGCGCCTGGGTTCCCGTCCGCCCCTGCGCACGCTCTTCCAGCACCCCGTCCTGGCCGACCAGGCCCGCGCCCTGACCGGAGCCGACCAGTGAGCCTCTCCGCCCCCTCCGCCGTCCTCGAAGCCGGCCACCGCGAACTCGTCGACGCCTTCGAGAGCTTCGTCCGCCGCGAACTCGAACCGCTGGCAGCCGAGTTGGGCGAGTCCGCCGAGCAGCCGCCGGCCGACCTGCGGACGTACGTGCGCAAGCGCTCCGCCGCGCTCGGCTTCTACGCCGGGGACTACCCGGAGGAGCTGGGCGGCGCGGACATGCCGTTCACCGCCGTCGTGCTGCTCCACCACGCCGCCGGGCGCAGCGGCTGCGCGCTGGCCCCGTACGCGCTGGCCGGGTCCGACGGGCCCAGCCCGCTGCTGCGGCACGGCACGCCCGAGCAGATCGAGCGCCACCTCGTCCCGCTGGTCCGCGGCGAGCGGACCCGCTGTCTGGCGCTGACCGAACCGCAGGCCGGGTCCGACGCGTTCCGGCTCACCACGACCGCCGTCCGGGACGGGGACGGCTGGCTGCTGAACGGCCGCAAGACCTTCGTCAGCAACGCCGACCGGGCCGACCTCGCCCTCGTGGTCACCGCCACCGACCTCGGCGGCGGCGCCGGGCCCACCGCCGGTGCGACGGCCTTCGTCCTCCCGATGGACCACCCGGGCCTGCGGATCGGCCAGCGCTACGAGGGCATGTCCGGCGAGCCGCTGTTCGAGCTGACGCTCGACCGGCTGCACGCCCCCATGGCGTCGGTGATCGGCGGCGAGGCCGGTGTCGGCGCCGCCACCGCGCTCGCCATGGACAGCCTGTCCCGGGGCCGGCTGGTGGTCGCCGCGATGTGCAACGGCATCGCCGAGTACGCACTGCGGCTCGGCGTCGAGTACGCCCGGGAGCGGCGGGCCTTCGGGCAGCGGATCGGTGACTACCAGCACGTCCAGGAGCACCTGGTGAGCACCCGGGCCGAGGTCGAGGCGTCCAAGCTGCTCACCCTGGCCTGCGCCCGGCTGGTCGACGACGGCACCGAGGCCCCCGAGAACGCCGCGCTCGCCAAGCTCACCGCCTCCGAGACGGCCGTCCGGGCGGTCGACCGCTCGCTCCAGGTGCACGGCGCCACCGGCTGGGTGCGCGGCCATCCCCTGGAGTTCCTCTACCGCTACGTCCGGATGACGACCATCATCGAGGGGACCTCCGAGGTCCAGAAGGTGATCGTCGCCAAGGCCATGGGCCTGGGGTGAGACCCACGACGACCGCCCGATCGATCCACGGAGGAGCAGCCATGACGAACCCCCAGTCCGACATCCCCCAGACCGACACCCGCCAGACCGACACCCGCCGGCACGACACCACCCCGGCCGGGGCCAGCATCGCGTACGGGCGTCCGCACCAGGACGGCGCGGTGCTCGACCTCTTCACCAGCTGGGCCCACCGGACCCCGCACGCCCCGGCGCTGATCGACGGCGAGCAGACCCTGAGCTACGCGGAACTCGACGCCCTCGCGTCGGAGTTCGCCGACGTCCTGGCCGACCGCGTCCGCCCCGGCGACCTGGTCGGCCTCTGCCTGGACCACTCCGCGGCCCTGGTCGCGGCCACCGTCGCCGTCGCCAGACTCGGCGCCGTCCACCTGCCGCTCGGCCCGCGTCCCGGCGAGCGCCGGCTCCAGGCCGTCGCCGAACAGCTGCGGCCCGCGTGCCTGGTCGGTGACCCGGCACTGCTGCCGCCGTCCCACCGGGACGGGCTCCACCGGCCGCTGACCGCCCCCGGCGCGGCCGGCGCGGTCGCCGCCTTCGCCGCCGACCGCGCGGCGGGGGTCCGCATCCCCGCCGGCACCCTGTACACCGTGCTCACCTCGGGCTCCACCGGCACCCCCAAGGCCGTCGCGGTCACCGAGTCCGCGCTCGGCGCGATGCTGCAGTGGTACCGCGAGCTGACCGGCCTCGGCCCCGGCGACCGGCACAGCCTGCTCATCGGGGTCGCCTTCGACCCGCACCTGATGGAGCTCTGGGCCACCCTCACCTCCGGCGCCGCGCTCGTCGTCGCCCCCGACGCCGTCCGCTGGGACCCGACCGCGCTCACCGACTGGTGGCGCACGGCCGGCATCACCGTCGGCGTGCTGCCCACCCCGCTGGCCGAGCCCGTCCTCGACCGCCCCTGGCCCGCCGGACTAACCCTGCGGCACCTCTGCGTCGGCGGGGACCGGCTGCGGCGCGCCCCGGGGCCGGACGTCACCGCGACCGTCCACAACGCCTACGGTCCCGCCGAGGCCACCGTCGTCACGACGGTCCACAGCATGGCGCCCGGCGCGGACCACGGAGCGGGCGCGCCGCCGATCGGCCGCCCGATCCCCGGCGCCGTCGTCCTGGTCACCGACGAGGACGGCCGCCCGGTGCCGCACGGCCACGCGGGCGAACTGCGGATCGGCGGGCGGGGCCTGGCCATCGGCTACCTCGACGCCGAGCTCACCGCCCGACGCTTCGTCTCGGCGCCCGACGAGATCGAGGGCACCGACCGGGTCTACCGCAGCGGCGACCGCGTGCTGATGCGCCCCGACGGCGTGGTCGAGTTCCTCGGCCGGCTCGACGACCAGGTCAAGGTCAGCGGGGTGCGGATCGAACCGGCCGAGGTCGAGGCCGCCCTCGAACGCGACCCCCGGGTCCGCCGCGCCGCCGTCGTCGCCCGCCCGGGCACGGCCGGCGGTGCCCACCTGCTCGCCTTCGTCCAGCCCGCGCCGGAGGAACCCGCACCCGCGGCGGCCGACCTGCTGGACGCCGTCCGGCCCTGGCTGCCCGAGCAGGCCGTGCCGGGCACCCTGCGGCTGGTCGACACCTTCCCGCTGGACGCCAACGGGAAGATCGACCGGGCCGCGCTGCTCAAGGCCGAGGACGCCGGCCGCCCGGCCGGACCCGCGCCCGAGACGGCCGCCACCGCCACCGAGCGGACCGTGCTCCGGCTCTGCCACGAGCTGCTCGGCCGCACGGACCTCGAACCGGCGGACAACTTCCTCGACTCGGGCGGGACGTCGGTCACCGCCGCCCGACTGCTCGCCGCACTGGAGGACGCGTACGGAGTACGGCTGCGCGCCCCGCTGCTGCTGCGCCAGCCCGACCTGCGGGCCATCGCCCGGCTGATCGACGAGCGGCTCACGAGCGCCGCCACCGGCTGACGGGCCGCCGCACCTCCCGACCGCCGCCGCAGGGCACCCCGGTACGCCGCCGGGGTGCCCGGAAGGGAACCACCCCATGACCTCCACCGCCGCGCACACCCCTGCCACCGGTGACGCCCCGCCCGCCGGCGCGCCCGAAGCCGCCACCGTTCCGGCGCTCATCGCCGGGCAGGCGGCGCTGCGCCCCCGCGCCCTCGCCGTCACCGACGGCTCCACCGCCCTGACCTACCGCGAACTCGTCACCACCGCGGGCCGGCTGGCCGCCGACCTGGCCGCCCGAGGGGTCGGCCCCGGCACCGCCGTCGGCCTGCTCTGCGCCCGCGCGACCCGCCAGGCCGTGGCCCAGCTCGCCGTCTGGTGGGCCGGCGGCCACGTGGTGCCGCTCGACCCGGCCTACCCGCGTCCGCGCCTCACCGGCATGCTCGACGACGCCGGCGTCCGGCTCACCCTCGGGGACAAGGCGCTGCTCGCCGACGCCGGCCTCCCCGCGGACCGCTCGCTGGCGCTCACCGAGTCCGGTCGCGCCGCGGCCGGCACGGTGGAGACCGCCGAGGGCGCCGACCCGGTGCACCCGGACCCGGCCGGCGTCGCCCTCGTTTACTACACCTCCGGCTCCACCGGGCAGCCGAAGGGCGTCCAGGTGCCGCACAGCGCCGTCGCCGACCTGGTGACCGCCCCCGACGGGATCGCGCTGGGCCCCGGCGACCGCGTCCTGCTCCACTCGCCCGCCGCCTTCGACGCCGCCACCTTCGAGCTGTGGGCCCCGCTGGTCCGCGGGGCCGCCGTCGCCGTCTCGCCCGCCGAACGGCCGACCCCCGAGGAGCTCGCGCGCGACATCGAGCGGTTCGGCGTCACGACGGCGTTCCTCACCACCGCGCTCTTCCACCAGCTGGCGGCCCGCCGCTCGCGGATCTTCGGTGTCCTGCGGACCCTGATCGTCGGTGGCGAGGCGCTCTCCGTCGAGCACGCGGACGCGGTCCTGCGCGCCTTCCCCTGGCTCGACCTGGTCAACGCCTACGGGCCCACCGAGGCCACCACCTACACCACCCTGCACCGCATCCGGCCGGCCGACTGCACGGGCCCGATCCCGATCGGCCGCCCCTTCGGCGGCGCCCGCACCTTCGTCCTCGACGAGGAGCGGCGGCCCGTCGCGGACGGCACCCGCGGCGAACTCTGGATCGGCGGGGCCCGGTTGGCCCTCGGCTACCTCGGCCGACCGGAGCTGACCGCCGAGCGGTTCGCGGACCTCCCCGGCCTCGGCCGGGCGTACCGCACGGGCGACCGCGCCGCGCGGCGCCCCGACGGCACGCTGGAGTTCCACGGCCGGCTGGACGACCAGGTGAAGGTCCGCGGCTTCCGGATCGAACCCGGCGAGGTCGAGCACGCGCTGCGCAGCCTGCCCGAGGTCGCCGAGACGGCGGTCGTGGTCCGCCGGGCGGGGCACGAGGACGCCGCGCTGGCCGCGTACGTCGTCCCCGCCGAGGGCACCCGCCCCGTCCCCGACGCGCTCCGCCGGCAGCTCGCCGAGCGCCTCCCGGCGCACCTGGTGCCCACCGCCTGGACCGTGCTGGACGCCCTCCCGCTCACCGGCAGCGGGAAGGTCGACCGCCGGGCCCTGGCGTCCGACGACCGGCCCGCGCCCGGGGCCGCCGCCGGGCCGGGCGCCGGCGCCGCGCTCACCCCGATCCAGCAGGTCGTCGCCGCGGCCTGGTCGCGGGCCCTGGAGCACGAAGTGACCGCTCCCGAAGCGGACTTCTTCGCCGAGGGCGGCCACTCGCTGCTCGCGATGTGGGTCGTCGACGACCTCCGCGAGGACCTCGGCGTCGACCTGCCGCTCGGCGACTTCCTCGACCACCCCACCGTGGCGGGCCAGGCGGCGCTGATCGAACGCGCCCTCCTCGCGGCCGAGTCCGCCGCGCCGGACGCCTCCGCCGAACCCGCCGAACCCGCCGAACCCGCCGAACCCGCCGAACCCGCGGACGGCGACGCCGTCCGGCCCGCCGCACACCACCAGGAGCCCACCCGATGACCGCCCCCGCCGACCAGGCAGGTCAGGCCGCCCCCGTCGACCAGGCCGCCCTGCTCCGCCGCGCCCGCCGCCGGGTCGCGGACGGGTCCGCCGACCGGGCGGGCGGCCCCCCGGCCGCCGTTCCCGGCCCCTCCGCCACCCCCGTGACCTCGGGCTCCGCCGCCGGCCCCGGTCGCGCCGTGAGCCCCGCCCGCGGCGCCGGGCCGGTCCCGCGGACCTCCGCCACCGGCGCGGCCCCGCTCTCCCACGCCCAGCAGCGGATGTGGCTGATGGAGCGGCTCGGCCAGGGCGGCGCGCGCTACCACGTCCCGCTCGCCACCAGGCTGCGCGGTCCGTTGGACCTCGACGCCCTCGCGACGGCCCTCACCGGCCTGACCGCCCGCCATGCGATCCTCCGTACCCGCTACGGACAGCGCGACGAGCGGCCCTACCAGGAGACCGGGCCGGTCGTCCCGATCCCGGTCCCCGTGCGGCCCGCCGCCCCGGAAGGCACCGATCCCGGCAGCACCGACCCCGGCAGCACCGACCCCGACGGCACCGCGCTGCTGCACGCCGAAGCGGCCCGCCCGTTCGACCTCGCCACCGGCCCCGTGCTCCGCGCACTCGCCCTCCGGCACGCCCCCGACGACCACACCGTCCTCCTGACGATCCACCACATCGCCGTCGACGGAGGGTCCCTGCCGATCCTCGCCGCCGACCTCGCGGCCCTGTACGCGGACGCCGCCGGGCTCCGACCGGAGGACCTCCCCGAGCCGGGACTCCCGTACGCCGACTACGCCCGCTGGGAGCGGGGCCGCGACGACGAGCTCGCCGCCACGGCGGCCGACCGGGCCGCCGCGCTCACCGGCGCCCGGCCGCTGCCGCTGCTGCGCCCCGTCCCGCCCGGCACCCCCGACCGGCGGGCCGCCCTGCACGGCTCCCCGCTCGCCGCGGGCACCCTCGACGACCTGCGCAGGCTCGGCGCCCGGCACGGGGCCACGCTCTTCGCCGTCGTCCTGGCCGCCGCCTTCGCCGCCCTGCGCACCGCCACCGGCGAGCCCGACCTCGTCCTCGGCTGCGCCGGCGGCCACCGGGCCCGCCCGGAACTGCGCCGACTGGTCGGCCTCCAGGTCAACACCCTGCCGGTCCGCGCCGAACTCCCCGGCCGCGACCCGGTCTTCACCGACGTCCTGGCCGCCGTCCGGACCGCCCTGCTCGACGCGCAGGTCCACCACGACGTCCCGTTCGACCTGGTCGTCGAGCGGCTCGGCCCCGCCGCCCGGGGCGCGGACGGCACCTCGCTGCTCGCCGTCAGCTGCGACCTGGTCGGCCCGTCGGAGCCGCTGACCCTGCCCGGTCTCGCCGCCGAGGCCGTCGACATCGACCTCGGTCTCGCGAAGTTCGGCCTCACCCTGCTGGTCGAGGACGGCCCGCAGCCGCGCTGCCTGCTCCAGCACGACCCGGCCGCCCTCGACGAGCCCACCGCCCGCCGTCTGCACGCCGCCTTCGCCGAGCTGCTCGTGGCCGTCGCCGCCGACGCCGACCGCCCGCTCTCCGAGCTCCCCGGCAGCCGCCTCGCCGCCCCGCCGTCGCCCGCCGGGTCCGTCGGACCGGAGCACCCCGCGGTCGCCGCCCTGCTCGCCGACCCCCGGGTCGCCGACGCCGCCGTGCTCGCCCCGGACGACGGTCCGGCGCTCGCCTACGCGGTGGTCCGCGGCCCGTCCGCCCCGGGCGGCACCGACCTGCGCGCGGGCCTCCGCCGACAACTGCCGCCCGACCGGCTCCCCGCCGCCGTCACCCTCATGGACACCCTGCCCCGCCACCCCGACGGCACCCTCGACCCGGCCCGCCTCCCCGGCGCGCCCGCCGCCGCCCCGTCCGCCCACCTCGACGCGGTGCTGGCGGCGTTCGGGGACCTGCTGGGCGGACGCCCGTCGCCGGACGGGGACTTCTTCGGGCTGGGCGGCCACTCGCTGGTGGCGGTCCAGCTGGCGGAGCGGCTCCGGACCGGCACGGGTCTGCCGCTGACCGGGCTGGACGTTCTCGAACAGCGCACGCCCCGGGCGCTGGCCGGCCTCCTCACCACCCGCGCCGCGGAACGGCGCTCCACCGCGACCGCGTCCGCCGCCGCGGGCGTGCGGACCGGGACCGGCCGGAGCACGGCCACCCGGGCCGGCACCGTGCTGCTCACGGGGGCCACCGGCGGTGTCGGCGCGGCCGTCCTCCAGGAGCTCGTCGCCCAGGGCCGACCGGTCCGCGCCCTGGTCCGCCCCGAGTCGGCGCACCTGGTGGCCCGCAGCGGCGTCGAGGTCGCGGAGGGGGACCTCGCCGACCTCGACAGCCTGCGCCGGTCCGTCGAGGGCGTGGACGCCGTCATCCACTCCGCGTGCACGTTCACCGAGCACGCCGTCGACGTCGCCGCGATGCGCGCCCTGGTGGACGGTTGGCGCGGCGGGGCCGGCTTCGTCTTCGTCAGCAGCGTCGACGCCTACGGGCGCCCCGCGCCGGGCGAGGTCGCCGAGGGCGCCCCGGCCACCGGGCCGGTCAGCCCGTACGGGCGGGCCAAGGCGGAGTGCGAGCGGATCCTCCGCGAGTCCGCCGACGGTCGGGGACCCTGGACGGTGGTCCGCTCGCCGCTGGTCTGGGGGCCGAACCGGCGGCTGCGCGACCAGCTCCGCTGGGGCGCCACCGGCGCGCTCTACCAGGACGCCCTGGCGGGCCGGCCGATCACCCTGCCGCGGTCCGCGCCGGAGGGCGGCGCCGACTGGTACGGCGCGAGCTGGGTGCACTCGGCGGCCCTCGCCCGCGCCCTGGCGGGCGGCCTCACCCGGGCACCGGGCCGGGTGGTCAACGCGGTGACCGGCCACGTCTCCTGGACGGACTTCGCCACCGAGCTGGTCCGCCTGCTCGGCTCGGCCGGCGCCGTCACCGCCACGGAGGACGCGGACCCCGAGCTGCGCCGCCCGTGGCGCTACCGGGCCGACGCGCTCGCCGAGCTGCTCCGCCCGGAGCCCGGGGAGGACTGGCGCGCCGTCCTCGCCGCGATGACCGGGCCGGCCGGCTGACCCGCACGAGCGGACACCCCGCAGGCCGCAGGCCGACGGGGTGTCCGCTCGACGGACCGGCACCGGCCCTCAGCCGGTGCGCTCCCAGCGGTAGAACTCGTGCGCCATGGCGTCCTTCGGCCCGCGCCAGGTGGCCGGGTCGTACGCCTGGACGTACGCGGTGAGCGCGTCGCTGACCGCCCGGAACTCCGGGTGCCCGACGACCTGGGCGACGGCCGGGCCGGGCGGCCGGTCCGCCTCGATCAGGTGGAGGTAGACGTCGCCGAACTGGAAGAGGCTCCGCCCGGTGACGCCGATCAGCTGGGGCAGCTCGCCCCGGTCGGACTCGGCGAACACGTCGGCGATGCCCCGGGCCGCGTCCGGCTTCATCCGGGCGACGATCAGCGCGCGGTGGGTCTGCGTGGTGAGGGGGGACGTCGTGCTCACAGCTCCGCGGCCTTCTTCTCGACCTTCTCGCGGATCAGCTGCAGCTGGATCCGCGAGTTGCGGTTGATGTGGTTGACCATGCCGTCGTCGTCGACCGGCGCGGTGGGCTTCATCGAGAAGTCCTGCACCCAGCGCATCCTGGTGCCGGCCGGGACCTCCGCGTACTCCCACTGGATGTCCATGAACTCGAACGGGCCGGGTTCGACCCGCCGGGCCCGGACCGCGAGCGAGGACCGGTCGGTGGTGCGCTCGGAGACCCAGCTCCACACCTTCCCGTCGTCGTCGGGGTGCATGGTCAGCCGGAAGGTGACCCGGTCGCCGTCCCGCTCCAGCACCTCGACCGAGGCGTACTCGCTGAACAGCTGGGGCCAGTTCTCCAGGTCGTTGGTGATCTCCCAGACCAGGTCGAGCGGTGCCGCGATGACGATCTCGTTGTCGGTGTGTCCGGCCATCTCAGGCACCCGCCTTCGCGGTGACGGCGGAGTTGACCAGGTCGAGGAACTCGGCGGGGGTCTTCGCCGACTCCGCGCCGTTGGTGACCTTCACGCCGTGCCGGTTCTCCAGCTCGCCGACCACGCCGAGCAGGCCGAGGGAGTCCACGCCGAAGTCGTCGAAGCTGACGCCGGGGCGCTCCAGGTCGAGGGGGTCGACGGCGACGCCGGCCCGGGCCTGGATGAGCGTCGCGAGTTCGGGATAGCTGAGGGTGTTGCTCACGGGATGTCCCTTCATAGCGTGCGAGTTGCGGTTGAGCGGCCGGACGGTCGAGCCGGCGGGGCGGGCGACGGGCGACCGGTGGAGCGGTGGAACGACGGCACGGGCGGGGCGTGGATCAGGCCTCCCGGTCGCCACGCCGGAGCACCAGGGCCGAGTTGGAGCCCATCAGCCCGCGGCTGAGCACCAGCGCGGTGCGCAGCTCGGCCGGCCGGGCGCGCCCGGTCACCAGGGCCAGGTCGTGTCCGACCTCGGTGACGTTCGGGGTGGGCGGCAGGACGCCGTCCTCCATGGCGAGCACGGCGGCGGCGGTGTCGAGCACCGGCGCGCCGCAGTAGGCCCGGCCGGTGCCGGCCTTCGGGGCGGTGACCGGGACGCGTTCGGCGTACGGGCCGAGCGCGTCGGCCAGGGCGAGCGCCTCGGCGCGGTCGGCGGCGGGGACGCCGAGGGCGTCGGCGAAGACCACGTCGACCTCCTCCGGCGAGATCCTGGCCTGGTCGAGGGCGATCCGGATGGCGGCGGCCAGGCCCTCCCGGGACTCCTCCCAGCGGGAGGCACCGGTGAAGGTGGCGCCGTGCCCGGCCAGGTACGCCCGGACGGTGGCGCCGCGCCCGAGGGCGGTCCGCTCGTCCTCCAGGAGGAGCATCGCGCCGCCCTCGGCGGGGGCGAAGCCGCAGGCCGCGGGGGAGAAGGGCAGGTAGGCCCGGTCGGCCCGGTCGGCGAGGCTGACCTCGGGGTAGCCGAGCTGGCAGACCATCGAGTACGGCGCGAGCGGGGCCTCGGCGGCGCCGGCCACCACCGCGTCGGTGCCGCGTTCGATGGCGCGGGCGGCGTGGGCCAGGGCGTCCAGGCCGCCGGCCTCGTCGCTGGCGACCACCCCGCACGGGCCCTTGTAGCCGCCGCGGATGGAGACCTGGCCGGTGCTGGCGGCGTAGAACCAGGCGATGGACTGGTAGGGGCCGACGAACTGCGGTCCCTTGCCCCAGAGTTGCTGGAGTTCGCCCTGGCCGAACTCGCCGCCGCCGGAGCCGGCCGCGGTGACCACGCCGACCGCGTACGGGTCGTCGGGGTCGGGGACGTATCCGGCGTCCGCCACCGCCTGGTCGGCGGCGGCCATCGCGTAGTGCGTGAACCGGTCGGTCTGCACCAGGTGGCGGCTGTCGATGGCGGCGGCCGGGTCGAAGTCCCTCACCTGGCCCGCGATGCGCAGGGGGAAGTCCGCGCAGCCCTCACGGGATATCCGGTCGAGGACGCTCACGCCCTGCCTGGTGGCCTTCCAGAAGGCGTCGGCCCCCACGCCGTTCGGCGCCACCACGCCGAGGCCGGTGATCACCGCCCGGCGGTTCTGCTGACGTGACGTCATGGATCTCACCCCGTTCTTGTGAGCACGACGGCGGACTGGAATCCACCGAACCCGCTGCCGACCGAGAGGATGTGGCGCAGCGGCATCTCCCGCGCGGTGCGCGGTACGTAGTCGAGGTCGCACTCCGGGTCGGGTGTCTCGTAGTTGGCGGTCGGCGGGACGACGCCGCGGTCGAGCGCGAGGGTGCAGGCGACCACCTCGATCGCGCCGATCGCGCCGAGCGAGTGCCCGACCATCGACTTGATCGAACTCATCGGCGTCCGGTAGGCGTGCTCGCCGAGCGAGCGTTTGACGGCCGCCGTCTCGTGCCGGTCGTTCTGCTTGGTGCCCGAGCCGTGTGCGTTGACGTAGTCGACGTCGCCGCGGTCGACCCTGGCGTGGGCGAGCGCGTGGTCGATCGACCGGGACATCTCCAGCCCCTCCTGGGTGAGGCCGGTCATGTGGTAGGCGTTGCCGAAGGTGGCGAAGCCGCCGATCTCGCCGTAGATCCGGGCGCCGCGCCGCCGGGCGTGTTCCAGTTCCTCCAGGACGAGGACGGCGCCGCCCTCGCCGAGCACGAAGCCGTCACGGTGGGCGTCGAACGGCCGGGAGGCGTGCGCCGGGTCGTCGTTGCGCTCGCTGGTGGCCTTGATGGCGTCGAAGCAGGCGACGGTGATCGGCGAGATCGGGGAGTCGGAGGCGCCGGCGAGACAGATGTCGGCGCGGCCCTCCTCGACGCTCTGGAAGGCGTACCCGATGGCGTCGAGGCCGGAGGTGCAGCCGGTGGAGACGGTCTGCACCGGGCCGCGCGCCCCGGTCCGCTCGGCGACCGCCGAGGCGAGCGTCGAGGGCGCGAAGGCCCGGTGCAGCTGCGGTTCGGCCCGCCGGTGGTCGACGTCCCAGCGGGCGCCGCCGGCGCTGACCAGGGCGTAGTCGTGCTCCAGCCGGGTGGTGCCGCCGACGGCGGTGCCGAGCGAGACGCCGATCCGCCACGGGTCCTCGGCGGCCAGGTCCAGCCCGGAGTCGGCGAGCGCCTCGTCGGTGGCCACCATGGCGAACTGGACGTAACGGTCGGCCCGTTGGACTTCGTCGGGGCCGAGCCCGTGGGCGGCCGGGTCGAAGTCGCACTCGGCGGCGATCCGGGAGCGGAACCCGGTGGGGTCGAAGAGCGTGATGCCCCGGGTCGCCGTCCGCCCGGAGGTGAGGAGTTCCCAGAACGCGGGGACACCGACTCCGCCGGGCGCGACCACGCCGATTCCGGTGACGGCGACCCGTCGCCGGCTCACGAGGCCACCTTGGCGTGTTCCGGCGGGGCGGAGGTGCCCACCGGCTCCGTCTCCTCGGTGTCGACGTGGCCGAGTTCGGGGCGGGGTGCCAGCGGGCCGAGGTGGAAGACCATCCGGGCCTCGGTGTCGCCGACGTTGCGGAACCGGTGGCGCATGTCGATGGGGATCATCAGACCCTGCTCGGGCTTGAGCACCCGGGTCTCGCCGTCCAGGTCCACCTCCAGGTCGCCGGCGACGACGAAGACGAACTCCTCGGAGTACGGGTGGTAGTGCTCGCCGATCCGCTCGCCGGGCTGCACGATGGCCAGCCCCATGAACCCGCTGGTGGCGCCGCAGGTGGTCGGGGTGAGGATGGCGCGCAGGTCGCCGCCGCGCCTGCGGTTCTCCGGCGCCTCGGAGACGTGCACGATCCGTGGGTACTGCGTGGACATGGTTTCTTCCTTACGGATGTCGGGATCGGTGGTGGTGGCCCGGCCGGGGAGGCGGCGGAGCGTCAGGCGGGCTGGGAGGTGCGGTCGGTGACCGGGTTCATGGCGCGGGCGGCGAGGACGGCGCTGAGCCCGCCGACGGTCCGCAGGTCGCCCTCCGGGCCGAGGTCGAGCAGCCGGCCGAGGAGGGCGGCCTCGCGCTCGCCGGCGACGCCGAGTCCTGCCGCCGGGTCCGCCTCGGCGGGGACCCGCAGGTCCACCAGGCGGACCACGACGTCGTCCCGGTGGAAGACGGTGCTGGTGACCACGGGCCCGGTCGGGTCGACGGTGGCCAGGTTGTCGTAGTCGGCGAGCAGGTCGGCGACGGCCTGGCCGTTGCCGGGCTTGACCGGGTAGAGCACCGCGTGCCGGTGCAGCCGGCCGGAGGCGGGGGAGCCGGCGATCGCCTGGTGCTCGGCCGGCAGTGCGGCCCGGGCGAAGAAGGCGCGGGCCGCCTGCGGGTCGCCCAGCTGGCGGGCCTCCTCCAGGTACGGGTTGATGGCCTCCTCGACGGCCCGTACCTCGGGCTGCATGGCGACGTGCCGCAGCGCGTCGCCGAGGTTGCCGACCACCTCGACCGCCCGGACCACCCGGTTGCCGTGCATGAACAGCGAGGTGCGGCGCAGCCGGGTGGTGTCGTCGACCTCGGCGCGGGGCGAGGTGTAGCCGGAGAGGATCCGGGCGACCTCCGGCTCGCTGCCGGGCTTGACGGTGAAGGTCAGGGCGTGCCGGACCACGCCGTCGGGCCCGGGGTCGGCCTTGGGCGGGCCGGCCTGTCCGGAGGGGGTGGTGCGCGGCAGGCCCTCGGGCACCTCCTGCGGGGCCCGGGTGCCGGTGACGCCGGCGGCGGAGGTCTCGCGGAGGATGGTGTAGCGCAGCGAGCGGAAGGTGTCGCTGACGCAGCCGTGCATCGGCTTGACCATCTCCCGGTGGGCCGGGCTGTCCACCCACTCCAGGAAGGTCTCCTGGTCCTCCCACTCGCTGGTGATGAGCCACTGGCGGGGGTCGTTGATGGACTGGCAGAGCTGGTCACTGACGTGGCCGGGGACGGTGGCCACCTGGTGGCGGAGCTGCTCGTACACGTCCATGAAGCGCTGCTGGGCGCCGTCCTGGATCTCCAGCATCAGCACCACCCGCAGGCGGGTCTCGGATTCGGAGTGCTGCCGCGCGGGGGGTTCGGACAGGGTCGTCATGATCCACTTTCTGCTTCTGGGCCGTACGCGTCGGGGGCCGCGTGCGGCGGCGCCGGGCCGGAGGGGCCGGGTGGCCTCCGGCGGGGGGAGGGCGGTGCGGTGGCGGTCGGCCGGTCGGGGTCGGCGCCAGGTCTGAGGTCGATCGTGCGCGGCGGGCACGGGCGGCGCGAGATATGCGGGCCATCCGGGCGAAGCGGCGGCAGAAGCCCCCCGGCGCGGGGGATGGAAGAACGGGGCCGCTGTGTCCGAGAGCCCCGTCGAGGGCGGCTCCGAGCCCGCATCAGGGCCCCGAACCTCCGTACAGGCTGGAGCAATTGATGAATCCGAAGGTTGACGACCGGGTGCCGGTCCTGATCGTCGGCGGCTCGCTGGTCGGGCTGTCCGCCTCGCTCTTCCTGGGCCGACTGGGTGTCAGACACCTGCTGGTCGAGAAGCACGCCGACACCTCGCATCACCCGCGTGGCCGAGGCAACAACGTCCGCACGATGGAGCTGTACCGGGTGGCCGGGATCGAGCCGGCGATCCGCGAGGCGGCCTCGGTGCTCGCGCCGAACCACGGCATCCTTCAGGCCCCCTCGCTGACCGGCGAGGAGCAGGAGTGGCTGTTCCGGGAGATCGACCCGGGCGGGCGGCTCGCCCGCTTCAGCCCCAGCTCGTGGTGCCTGTGCAGCCAGAACGACCTGGAACCGGTGCTGCTGCGGTCCTCCCGGGAGCTGGGCGCGGACATCCGGTTCTCGACCGAGCTGCTCTCCTTCGAGCAGGACGACGAGGGCGTGACGGCGCTGCTGCGCAGCCGGGAGACCGGCGAGGAGCGCCGGGTGCGGGCCGACTACCTGGTCGCGGCGGACGGTCCGCGAAGCCCGGTCCGGGAGGCCCTGGGGATCGGCCAGAGCGGCAAGGGCGAGCTGTTCCACAACGTCAGCATCACCTTCCGGGCGAAGCGGCTGGCCGAGGTGGTGGGCGACCGTCACTTCATCGCCTGCTACCTGACCGCTCCGGAGGCGGACGGCGCCCTGCTGCCGGTGGACAACCACGAGGAGTGGGTGTTCCACGCGCCCTGGCACCCGGAGCGCGGCGAGCCCCTGGAGGCGTTCACCGACGAGCGCTGCGTGCGGCACATCCGGGCCGCGGTCGGCATGCCGGACCTCGATGTCGAGATCACGGGGAGGGCCCCCTGGCACGCGGCCGAGCGGGTGGCCGACGGCTACTCCGCCGGGCGGGTGTTCCTGGCCGGGGACTCGGCGCACGAGATGTCCCCGACCGGGGCGTTCGGCTCCAACACCGGCATCCAGGACGCCCACAACCTGGCCTGGAAGCTGGCCGCGGCGCTGTGCGGCTGGGCCGGTCCGGGGCTGCTGGAGACGTACGGGAGCGAGCGGCGGCCGGTGGCCCAGGTGACCGGGGAGCGGGCGTCGGCGCGGTCGGCCGAGCACAGCCACCCGGGGTACGCGGTGGTGCCCGGCGTCGGCCGGCAGGCCGGTGTGCTGTCGGTGGCGCTCGGCTACCGGTACCGGTCGGGCGCCGTGACCGGGACCGATCCGGCCGGTCCGGTGGTGCCGGAGGCGTTCGAGTCGGCCGGTGAGCCCGGCAGCCGGGCGCCGCACCAGTGGCTGCTGCGCGCCGGGGTCCGGCTCTCCACCCTCGACCTGTACGAGCAGGCGATGGTGCTGCTGACCGGCCCGGAGGGCGCGGCCTGGCACGTGGCGGCGCGGCGGGCCGCGGACCGGCTGGCCGTCCCGCTCGACGCGTACCGGATCGGTGACGGGGCGGAGGACGACCTGGCGCCCGAGCCCGGCGGCGACTTCGCCGCGTCGCACGGCGTGCGCCCGGACGGTGCGGTGCTGGTGCGGCCCGACGGGTTCGTGGCCTGGCGGGCCGAGGGGGCGGCCGACGACCCGGAGGCGGAGGTGGAGCGGGCGCTGCGCGCGGTGCTGTCGCTGTAGACAGCGGTCCGCGAGGGAACGGGGCGGGCCCGCCGGGTTGGTGAACCGGCGGGCCCGCCCCGTGGCGCGAGGGGTGACGCGGTCCCGGTGACCGCCCGCGTCGACCCGGCGACGACGACGTCGTTCTTCGCGCCGTACCGCCGTCCCGAGCCGATGGTCGAGCCGACGGAGGCCCACGTCGGGCCGATCAGTCCGATCTCGCCGCGGCCCGCCCGCCCGCCCGCCGGCCGGCGCTAGGGTGGCCCCATGCGCTTCGTGATCCTGCCGCCGCCCGTCCGCTAGCGGGCGGCCCCTCCACGCACACCCCGCCCGGCGGCCCCCCGCCACCGGGCCGATGAGTGCCGCCCGCGCCACCGGTGGACCTCATCCGGCCGGGCCCCGCCCGGCACCCCGTCGTGGAGAACGAACGCATGACCACTCATGTCGCCGTGCCGGTCCGGCACGGCCTGCTGTCCATCTCGGCCGCCGCCGTGGCCTGGGGCGCGGGCGGAGCCGTCGCCGCCCTGCTGCTGCGCACCGGAGGGCTCGGCCCGGTGGCCGTCTGTGCCTGGCGGTTCGCCGTCGCGGCCGGCTGCCTCGCGCTGCTGCCCGCCCTCCGGCGGACGGCCGGGGGGCGGGCCTGCGGTGCCCCGCGCCGCGCGGCCGTCCTGACCGGGCTCGCACTGGCCGTCAGCCAGTGCGCCTACTTCAGCTCGGTCCAGTACGCGGGTCTCGGCCTCGGCACCTTGATCACCATCGGCGCCGGTCCGGTGCTCACCAGCCTCGGTGCCCACCTGCTGCTCGGTGAGCGCCTGACGGCCCGGGCGTCGGTCGCGCTCGCCCTCGCGCTCGGCGGGCTGGCGCTGCTGGTGGCCGCCCCGGCGGCCGGTCCGCGTCCGCTGCTCGGGGCGGCGCTCGCGGTGCTGGCCGGGGCCGGGCAGAGCGGGCTGACGCTCTGGGCGCGCGGTGGCGGTTCGGCGCGCGCCTCGACCGGGGCGTTCACCACCGGGCTGCTCTGCCTGCTGCCGCTCGCGGTGGCGGAGGGCGGGGTCCTGCCGTCCGGCGGGGAGCCGCTGGCGACGGCCGGTGCGCTGCTCTTCCTCGGCACCGTGCCCACCCTGTTCGCCTACCGGTGGTACTTCGCCGGTCTGACCGTGGTGCCGGGGGTGACGGCCGCCGTCCTGGTGCTGCTCGAACCGGCGACGGCCGCGGTGCTCGGCGTCGTGTGCTTCGGCGAGCCGCTCACCCCGGCCCTGGTGGCGGGTTCGGCGCTGCTGCTGACTGCCGTCGCGGCCCTCACCCGCCAGGGGGTGTAGGCCCTCCCGGCGTCTGCGCCTGCGCCCGGCCCGCGCCCGGCCTGCGCCCGGCCCGTGCTCCCCTCCGGACAGCGGGGCACGGGCCGTCAGGGCACGGACCGGAGCGCGGGCTGACCCGGGATCAGCGCCCGCAGGACGAGGTCGATGCGGACGTGGGCGGCCCCGGCGCGCAGCAGGGCGACGGAGACGGCCCGTAACTCCTCCGGCCCGGTGCAGGCGAGCCGGAGTTCGAGGTCGGCGTCGCCGGCCAGGGCGAGGCCGCTCTGGACGGCCGGGAACTCGGCGGCCAGCCGGTCGAAGTCGAGCGGGACCGGACCGTAGCTCACCCGGGCGAGGGCCTGCAGCGGCCGGGCCTCCTCGGGCCCGGGCGCGCCGGGCACGAGGTGGAGGGCGCTCACCGGTGTTGCAGCCGGGCGGCCGGGAGGCCGGTGCCCGCCGCCGGGCGGCCGGTCGGGCGGTCCGCGCCGCCCGCGACGGGCTGCGCGACCAGGCGCGGGTCCAGGACCAGCTCGTCGACGCCGAGCGGGGCGGTCAGGGCGCGCAGGGCGGGTTCGCCGAGCTCGACGGCGGCCTGCCCGGCGCCGAGCAGGCCGGCCAGCGCGCCGGCGGAGCTGAAGCCGACCGCGCAGCGGCGGCCGTCCCGAAGGCGGAAGAGGCGGAGAGCGGTGGTCCTGCCGGTGACGGTGACCGGGACGTGCCAGACGACGCGGGCCATGCGGGTGCTCCCGAGTGGTGGAGGGGCCTGCCGGAACTGCTCCTTCGACGCTAGGGCGGCGCCGGGCAGTCGGACGCCGTCCTGACGCAGCGTTGACCGAATGCCGCGCTGCGTTGACGAAGTTCTGACGGTCGGCTGTACCGCTCATCGGACAGCACTCCCTATCCTTCCCTATCCAACCTATTCTCATGGTAGTTTCCGACCGTAAGGAGTCATCGCGCGAAGGGTGTCCGGTGCCGGAGTACTACTCGGTGGAACAGGTGGCCGAGCTGCTGGGGCTGCACGTGCGGACGGTCCGCGGCTACGTCCGCGACGGCCGGCTGCGGGCCACCAGGATCGGGAAGCAGTACCGGATCGCCCGCCGCGACTTCGAGTCCTTCGCCGGCGCGGACCCCGAGGCGTCGGCGCCGCCGGAGCCCGGTCCGCTGCACGTCGAGGTCTCCGCCGTCGTCCAGATCGACGGCGTCGGAGTGCGGGAGGCCGTCCGGCTGTCGAACACCCTCGTGGCACTGGTCTCGGGCCCGCGCGGGAACACCGTCCCGACGCGGGTGGAGTCCCTCCACAACGAGGAGCGCGCGACCCTCAAGGTGATCATCCTCGGCGACCCGGCCGACACGGCCGAGCTGCTCGCCGTCATCCACTCCATGACCACGGAGAACCGTCATGTCTGAGCACAGCCCCACCGCCCCGTCCGGTGTCCTGCGGCTGCCCGCCGAGGGCCCGGCCATCCGCGACGAGTCCGCGGCGATGGACGTCATCGGCGACGCCCTGGGTCGCGACGCCGCCTGGGTGCTCGTCCCGGCCGAGCGCTTCCCGGACGAGTTCTTCACCCTGAGCACCCGGATCGCCGGCGGGATCGTGCAGAAGTTCGCCACCTACCGGGTCGGGCTCGCCGTCCTCGGCGACATCTCCCGGCACACCCTGGCCAGCGGCGCCCTGCGGGACTTCGTCCGGGAGTCCAACCGGGGCGGGCAGCTCTGGTTCCTGGCCGACCTGGCCGAGTTCGAGGCGCGGCTGGCGGCCCGCTCCGGCGCCCTCCGGTAGCCCCCTCCGGCGGTCCTCCGGGCGCTCCGCTTGCCGCGCGCCCGCGCCGGGACCACCGTGGAGCTGACCGTCGCCCCGGTGCCCCGGACGCCTCCCCCCGCACATCCGAACCGGGGGGAGGTGGAGCGAAGGGGCGATCACGAGATATCTTGACGTCAAGACGTTGGAGACGCGAAGCGGAGTACCGATGACTGACTCGACCATCATCTATACGCACACCGACGAGGCGCCGGCCCTGGCAACGTACTCGTTCCTGCCGGTCGTGCAGGCGTATGCCTCGACGGCGGGCGTGAAGGTGGAGACGCGCGACATCTCCCTCGCCGGGCGGATCATCGCGAGCTTCCCGGAGCGTCTGGAGGAGGGCCAGCAGATCGGCGACGCCCTCGCCGAGCTGGGCGCGCTCGCCAAGACCCCGGGCGCCAACATCATCAAGCTGCCGAACATCTCGGCGTCCATCCCGCAGCTGAAGGCGGCCGTCGCCGAGCTGCAGGCGCAGGGCTACGCGCTGCCGGACTACCCGGACGACCCGCAGACCGACGAGGACAAGGACGTCCGCGCCCGTTACGACAAGGTCAAGGGCAGCGCCGTCAACCCGGTCCTGCGCGAGGGCAACTCGGACCGCCGGGCCCCCGCGTCGGTCAAGAACTACGCCAAGACGCACCCGCACCGCATGGGCGCGTGGTCGGCCGACTCCAAGACCAACGTCGCCACCATGGGCGAGAACGACTTCCGCTCCACCGAGAAGTCCACCGTGATCGCCGAGGCCGGTTCGCTGCGCATCGAGCTGCTCGCCGCGGACGGCACCACCACGGTGCTCCGCGAGTCGGTCCCGGTCCAGGCCGGCGAGGTCGTCGACGCCTCCGTGCTGCACGTCGCCGCCCTGCACGAGTTCCTGGCCGCCCAGGTCGCCCGGGCCAAGGCCGAGGGCGTGCTGTTCTCGGTCCACCTCAAGGCCACCATGATGAAGGTCTCCGACCCGATCATCTTCGGCCACGTGGTCCGCGCCTTCTTCCCGAAGACCTTCGCCGCGTACGGCCCGGCGCTCGTCGCCGCCGGCCTGAACCCGAACAACGGCCTCGGCGGCATCCTCGCCGGCCTCGACGCGCTGGAGAACGGCGCCGAGATCAAGGCCTCGTTCGACGCCGAGCTGGCCGACGGCCCGGCCCTGGCCATGGTCGACTCGGACAAGGGCATCACCAACCTGCACGTCCCGAGCGACGTCATCGTCGACGCCTCGATGCCGGCCATGATCCGCACCTCCGGCCACATGTGGGGCCCGGACGGCCAGGAGGCCGACACCCTCGCCGTGCTGCCCGACAGCAGCTACTCCGGTGTCTACCAGGCCGTCCTCGACGACTGCCGCGCCCACGGCGCCCTGAACCCGGCCACCATCGGCTCCGTCCCGAACGTCGGCCTGATGGCCCAGGCCGCCGAGGAGTACGGCAGCCACGACAAGACCTTCGAGATCGCCGCCGCGGGCACCGTCCGCCTGGTCGACACCGAGGGCAACGTCGTCCTGGAGCAGGCCGTCGAGCCGGGCGACATCTTCCGCTCCTGCCAGACCAAGGACCTGCCGATCCGCGACTGGGTCAAGCTGGCCGTCACCCGCGCCCGTGTCTCGGGCGACCCGGCCGTCTTCTGGCTGGACGAGACCCGTGCGCACGACGCCGTCCTGATCGAGAAGGTCAAGGCCTACCTGCCGGAGCACGACACCACCGGCCTGCAGATCGAGATCAAGGCCCCGGTCGACGCCACCACGTTCTCGCTGGAGCGCATCCGCCGCGGCGAGAACACCATCTCGGTCACCGGCAACGTGCTGCGCGACTACCTGACCGACCTCTTCCCGATCCTGGAGCTGGGCACCAGCGCCAAGATGCTGTCGGTCGTGCCGCTGATCAACGGCGGCGGCCTGTTCGAGACCGGTGCCGGCGGCTCCGCCCCGAAGCACGTCCAGCAGCTGGTCAAGGAGAACTACCTGCGCTGGGACAGCCTGGGCGAGTTCTTCGCGCTGGCCGCGAGCTTCGAGCACCTGGCCCGCACCACGGAGAACGCCCGCGCCCAGGTGCTGGCCGACACCCTGGACCGCGCGACCGGCACCTTCCTCAACGAGGACAAGTCGCCGAGCCGTCGCCTCGGCGGCATCGACAACCGCGGCAGCCACTTCTACCTGGCCCTGTACTGGGCCCAGGAGCTGGCCGGCCAGACCGCGGACGCCGAGCTGGCGCAGGCCTTCGCCGGCCTCGCCGAGTCGCTGGGCGAGCAGGAGCAGGCCATCGTCGAGGAGCTGGCCGCCGTCCAGGGCACGCCGGTCGAGCTCGGTGGCTACTACCAGCCGGACCCGGCCAAGGCCGCGGCCGCGATGCGTCCGTCGAAGACCTTCAACGACGCGCTGGCCAACCTCGGCTGACCGCAGGCGAAGTGAACCGGGAGGCCCCCGGAAGACCACTAGCGGATCCCGGGGCCTCCCGGCGTTCCCGCCGCCACCGGCCGGTGCGGCGGCGGTGCGCGCCGCGCTCAGTGCTCGCCCTCGGGGCGCGCCCGGCGGGGGAGCAGGAAGGCGACCAGGAAGGCCAGCGCCAGCAGGGCGGCGGCGAGGCCGTACGTCCGCCCGGCCGCGTGCTGGAAGCCGTCGGTGCCGGCCCAGCCGAAGAACGCGGTGCCGAGCAGGGCGACGCCCACCGAGCCGCCGAGCTGCTGCTGGGCGTTGAGGACGCCGGAGGCCGAGCCGGTCTCCGCCTCCTCGACGCCGGCCAGGGCGATGTCGAAGAACGGCGCCATGATCAGGCCCAGACCGAAACCGGTGAGGGCCAGCGCGGGGAGCAGCTCCCAGCTGGTGAGGCCGGCGGCCCAGTGCTCGACCGAGTACCAGAGGCCGAGCGCACCGCAGGCGGCGACCACCATGCCGCCGTGCAGGACCCGGCGGCCGTGGCGCGGGGCCAGGAGCGCGCCGGAGAGGACGGCGCCGGCGACCACGCCGAGCGACAGCGGGATCATCGAGAGCCCGGCGTGCAGCGGGGTCCAGCCGAGACCGAGCTGCAGGTGGAGGGTGAGGACCAGCAGCAGGCCGGAGAGCGCGGCGAAGAAGACCAGCCCGGTGGCGAGCGCCGAGACGAAGGCCCGCCTGCCGAACAGTGAGGGCTCGATCAGCGGGGTGCCGCCGCGCCGCAGGACACGGCGCTGGTGGAGGGTGAAGAGCCGGAGCACCGGCAGGGACGCGGCCATCGCCACGAAGACCCAGAGCGGCCAGTCGAGCTCGCGCCCCTGGACCAGCGGGTAGACCAGCAGCAGCACGGCGAGGCTGAGCAGCAGCACGCCCACCGGGTCGAGCCGGCCGGTGCGGGCGGTAGCGGTCACGCGGTCGGCGGGCAGGATCCGGCCGGCCATGAGGACGGTGAGCAGGCCGAGCGGCAGGTTGATCAGGAACACGGTCCGCCAGCCGAGGCCGAACCAGTCGGCGTCGGTGAGGTAGCCGCCGAGGGTGGGGCCGAGGACGGAGGAGAGCCCGAGGACGGGGCCGAAGAGGCCGAACGCGGCCCCCATCTCCCTGGGCGGGAACATCGACTTGATCAGTCCGAGGCCCTGCGGGATGAGCAGCGCGGCGAACAGGCCCTGGAGGGTCCGGGCGGCGATCAGGGTGCCGGCGCCGGGTGCCGCCGCGCAGAGCACCGAGGCGAGGGTGAAGCCGGCCGCGCCGAGCGTGAAGAGGCGCCTGCGTCCGAAGAAGTCGCCGAGCCGGGCTCCGGTGATCAGCAGGACGGCGAAGGCGAGCGTGTAGGAGGCGGAGATCCACTGGATCTGGGCGTCGCTGCCGCCGAGGTCCTGGCGGACGGAGGGCGAGGCGACGCCGACGATCGTGGTGTCGAGGAGGTCCATCACCTCGGCGGCCAGGATGACGGCGAGACCGGCCCAGCGCAGCCGGTAGCCGGTCGGGGGGCTCTCGGCCACCGCCGTCGGCGAGGGGTCGGGAGGGGCGATCTGGTCGGTCATGGGGGGTGCTCTCCGGATTCCACGGGGCGAACGTCGTTCGTCGGGACGAACACTGTTTTTTTGAACGAACAGTGTTCTCCCATGGAACGGTGTTCGTGTCAAGTAATCTGGGAGCCGTCACCGACCACGAAGGAGCCCCCATGACCAGTGCCGCCCCGCGCTCCGGCTGGTCCGAGCACTGGCAGAAGGAGAAGGCTCCGCCCAGACGGCAGCCGCTGAGCCGGGAGCGGATCGTCGAGGCCGCGCTGAGGATCGTCGACGCCGAGGGCATGGACGCGCTCAGCATGCGCCGGGTCGGACAGGAGCTCGGCACGGGCGCCGCCAGCCTGTACGCCCACGTCGGCAGCAAGGAGGAGCTGGTCGAGCTCGTCCTCGACCTCGCCTACACCGAGATCGAGCTGGAGCGGCCCGACCCGGCCACGTGGCAGGAGCAGGTGAAGCGGCTGCTGCGCCGCTCCCGCCAGGTGCTGCTCTCGCACCGGGATCTGGCCAGGGCCGCCGTCGTCGCCAACGTCCCGGTGACCCCGCACGCGATGGACATCGCCGAGGCCATGCTCGGCATGCTGCGCGCAGGCGGCCTCGACGAGCAGACCGCCGCCTACGGGGTCGACCTGCTCGGGCTCTACACGACGGCGACCGCCTTCGAGGCGTCCACCCGCGGCGGCGGGAACAGCGAGGAGTTCACCGAGCGGATCCGGAACTACTTCGACACCGTCCCGACCGACCGCTACCCGATGATCACCTCCATGGCGGTCGCGCTCACCCGCGACGTCGGGGACGAGCGGTTCGAGTTCGGGTTGGACATCCTGGTCGCCGGCCTGGCCCGGCAGTCCGGCACGGCGGGCTGACCCCCCGGGGCCGCCGCCGGTCGGCCCCCGGCAGGCCCCCGGCAGGCCAAGGCTCCGGTTCCGTTCCCGGCTCCGGAAACGACGGAACCCCCGCCCGAGGGCGGGGGTTCCGGAGCGGTGGGGCCGGGCTCAGCCGGCGTCGGCCGCCGGCGCGGGCCGCTGGTTGCGCTTGTCCAGCGACGCCAGGTACGCGTTGTACGCCGCCAGCTCGGCGTCGCCGCTGCGGTCCTCGGCGCGGTCCCGGCGGCGGGAGAGGCGCTCCTCGGAGCGCATCCACTGGTAGACCAGCGCGATCAGCACGATCGCCGTCGGGATCTCGCCGAACGCCCAGGTGATGCCGCCGGCCAGCTTCTGGTCGGCCAGCAGGTCCGTCCCGGGCGGCGCGCCCTCGGTGGTGAAGGTCTTCACCAGCGGCTGGCTCCCCATCATCACCGCCACGCCGAAGAAGGCGTGGAACGGCATGCCCATGAACAGCTCGATGATCCGCATCACGTGGCCCGACCGGTTCGGACCGGGGTCCACGCCCATGATCGGCCAGAAGAACGCCAGCCCGGTGGCCAGGAAGTGCACCATCATGAAGATGTGCCCGAGCCGGTACTCCATGAGGAAGTCGAACAGCGGGGTGAAGTAGACCCCGTACAGGCTCGCGATGAACAGCGGGATGGTGAACGCCGGGTGCGAGATCACCTTCACATAGGTGCTGTGCAGCAGGGCCACCAGCAGCTCGCGCGGCCCCCGCGGATTGCCCTTGCCGGCCGGTCGCAGGGCGCGCAGCGCCAGCGTGATCGGTGCCCCGAGCAGCAGCAGGATCGGCGACAGCATGGAGAGCACCATGTGCTGCATCATGTGCGCGCTGAACAGCACCATGCCGTAGTCGTTCAACCCGGTGCAGGTGACCAGGATCACCGTCCCGGTGCCCGCCGCCCAGGCCGCCGTGCGCCCGACCGGCCAGCGGTCGCCGCGCCTGTGCAGCCGGACCACGCCGGTGAGGTACAGGGCCAGCGCCGCCAGGCTGCCGATCAGGAACACCCAGTCGGGGGACCAGGTCAGCACGTTGGAGAGCGAGAAGGGTCCGAGTTCGGTCATCCCGCCGTGGTGGTGCATTCCTGGCATTCCGTCACCCATCGGCGGGTCCTGCTTTCCATCCTCGCGGCCCCTGGGTGGGTCCGGTTCGCCCGTTTTGCTTCGTCGTACAGCCTAGGCGGGCCTTACTCCGGTGCCTCCGCCGCCCCCCGGTGCAGGGTTCCGCGCGAGCGGTTCGGCCGCGCGGGACGAGGACGTTCTCGCCGCGGCGCCCGGCGGCGTAGTCGTCCACGTTGCGGACGGTGGCGTCGATGATCTGGCCGACCGCGGTGCGGGTGAAGTGGGCGTGGTGCGAGGTGACCAGCACCTGGGGGAAGGTGACCAGGCGGGCGAGGGTGTCGTCGGCGATCCCCTGGATCGAGCGGTCGGTGAAGAAGACGCCGGTCTCCTCCTCGTAGACGTCCAGGCCGACGCCGGAGAGCCGGCCGGCCCGCAGCGTCTCGACCAGGGCCGCGCTGTCGACCAGACCGCCGCGGCTGGAGTTGACCAGGATGGCGTCGTCCTTCATCCGGGCCGGCGCGGCGGCGTCGATCAGGTGGTGGGCGGCGGGCAGAGCGCCGCGTACCGGGCCTTGCGTGGAACCGAGTCTCCGCAGGTCAGCCTATGTGTGCTGTGGATGCTCCGGAACGCCCTCCGCCGTCGTGGGAAACGCGGAGGACATCGGTGCAGGTCGTCGAGTGCCGGGCGAGAGTGGTGCGTCGCCGGTGTCGACGAGGCGTACGGCGGCGGCCAGGTGCGCGGGGGTGACGTCCTTGAGGAGGAAGCCGCTGGCTCCGGCGGTGAGGGCGGCGTAGACGTATTTGTCGAGGTCGAAGGTGGTCAGCATGATCACCCGGGCAGCCCGGCGAAGGCGATCTTGTCGATGAGCGGGGGCGGCCGGGAAACTCGACCCGGCCGTGCACGCTTCCGTACTGGACCCGGGCAACGCAGGTACTGCCACCGTCATCACCTTCTCCACCGTGTTCACCGCGCTGCTGACCCTCGTCGCCTCGCTGGGCGTCTTCAACACCGTCCTCCTCAACACCCGCGAACGGCGCAGGGACCTGGGCATGCTCAAGTCCATCGGAATGACGCCCCGGCAGGTGATCCTGATGACGGTGACCTCGGTCGCCGGACTCGGCGCCCATCGCCTCGTCGTGGACCACGTCGGCGTGATCGACTTCCCCGCGTACATGAAGGACGTCTGGCACGCACCGCAACGGGCGCGGACATCGGCAGGACCCGCTGCCACTACGTGGTGCTGGACTCCGAGGGCAGGAATGCGCCCGTGCGGCCTGTCGTGGCCGTCAGATGTCGGAGTAGCTGAAGTCCCCGACCGTCCAGCTGCTGATGTCCTCGATCGCGATGCGGTACATGCCGCCGGTGTGCGGCAGCGCGAAGTCGCCCTGCAGAATCCTCGCCCGGTGGAGATGAAGATGGGTGGGCCGTGCAGGCAGGCCGCCCGGGGGCGGGACGAAGAGGGCGGCGAACGGCTTCACGTGCTCCGAGGCCTGGAGGACCTCCGCCACCCGCTCCCACCAGAGGGTCACTGGCGCGAGCCGTCCGGTGATGACCGCGCCTGGGACCACCACGGTCAAGGACATCTGATTGCTGTGCTCGGATTCGACCATCGCGGCGATGTCGACGAGCAGCCCGTCAGGGTTCGACATGAATCCCAGGATAGGACACGGCCTCCGGCGCCCACGCGTCTGGGGCAGCGGCCATGGCGGTCACGGGCCCCGCGCCGGCTACTGCGCGGCGGCGACCTGGCGCGCGGGTCGGCTGCGCCGCGGCGCGGGGCAGCCGGAAGCAGCCGTGGGGCCCTGGGCGGCGCCGGGATCGTCCGGTCCGGCGGTCACGATCAGGTCGGTTCCGAGGGCGGTGACGGTGAAGCCCGCTGCGTGGAGGATTTGCGCGTCCCCTCCTGAGCCGAGAACCGCGTGCGTCCCGGGTCAGAGTTTGAACATCGCGGCGTAGGGCTGGGTGATGCGCTCCCGTCGCGATCCGAAGTCGACGAGTACCGCGATGTCGCTGTCGCCTTCGACCCCGATGGCGCGGCCGAGGCCGTAGGTGTCGTGGGTGACGCGGTCGCCGACGGCGAAGTGCTTGCGCGGCGCCTCGATCCGGGCCTTGAAGGGGCTGGTGGGCAGGGCGCGGCGAACTGCTGCAGATTTCGACATTCCCCGCAGTATGCGCCGAAAATCGCGGGAGCGGGTCTTTCCGATGCCCCCTTGGGAGGGGGTCCCGCAGAACCGGGGGTGAAATGTCCGCCCGCGGTGCGACTGGGCCTGCTAGAGTCTCCTTAGTTGCAGTAGTGGTTCCCATGAACTTGGTGTGCGCCTGCTGATGTATCGCAGGCGCCTTTTTGTTTCCCGGCTCTTCCCCGGGTGGGTGCTCATCGCGGCGACTCGGATCCCGCGCTGTGCGGCTTCCGGACAGCCCCTTGAAGGAGATTTCTTTATGGCTAATGGCACTGTGAAGTGGTTCAACGCGGAAAAGGGCTTCGGCTTCATCGAGCAGGAGGGTGGCGGTCCTGACGTGTTCGCCCACTACTCGAACATCAACGCCAACGGCTTCCGTGAGCTGCTCGAGGGCCAGAAGGTCGAGTTCGACGTCACGCAGGGCCAGAAGGGCCCGCAGGCCGAGAACATTCGTCCGCTGTAGTTTCTGCCACGGCACCCGCCTGGTAGCGAGGGGCCCGCACCGCGTACATGATGCCCGGTGCGGGCCCCTCCGCATTGCGCCACGCGCATTCCCCGGCCCGTTCAGGCCCCCTGGCTCCGCCACCGGCGGCCGTCCCCACGCGAGACGCACAGCGCCGCGTCCGGATCGCCGCCCTGCCGTGACATCCCACGGTTCGAGGATCTTCGCTCCCGCACTGTCGGTGAGCGCCGACCGCAGGTGACGTGCCGCACGGTTTCACCGTCCACGCCCCGCTCTCCACATTTCGGTCCGTTCCCTTGCGGCCTCCTGCCGGCGCCCCGCGCTGCGGAGCCTCCTCGCGACGTGCCGACCCAGGAAGGTTTCGCATGAACCGCTCCAGTCGCTCCCCGTACCAGAACACCAACTCCCGCTCCTCGGCCTCCGCCCGTTCCGGCAGCTCCTACGGATCCCGCTCCGGCGGCGGCTCCTTCTACGGCGACCGGCCCGCCGGCGGCCGGAGCTCCCGTCAGGGCTCCTCTTCCCAGGGTGAGTTCGCGATGCCGGTCAGCACCACCCCGGCGCTGCCCGCCGTCGAAGCGTTCGACGAGCTGGACATGCCGAAGGCGCTGCTGTCGGTGCTGACCCGCCAGGGCGTCACCACGCCGTTCCCGATCCAGGCCGCCACGCTCCCGAACTCGCTCGCCGGCCGCGACGTCCTCGGACGAGGCCGCACCGGCTCCGGCAAGACCATCGCGTTCGGTCTGGCCGTGCTCGCCCGCACCGCCGGCCGGAAGGCCGAACCCCGCCGCCCGCTGGCCC
The DNA here is from genome assembly GCF_042726075.1 of Kitasatospora sp. NPDC127035. NCBI lineage: Bacteria > Bacillati > Actinomycetota > Actinomycetes > Kitasatosporales > Streptomycetaceae > Kitasatospora > Kitasatospora sp. NPDC127035. The sequence goes on from NZ_JBHXDN010000008.1 coordinate 147,042, forward strand.
TGGTACTGGTCCCCACCCGCGAACTCGCCCAGCAGGTCACCGACGCCCTCACCCCCTACGCCCACGCGGTGCGACTGCGCATGGCGACCGTGGTCGGCGGGATGTCGATCGGCCGCCAGGCCCACGCCCTGAACCACGGGGCCGAGGTCGTGGTCGCCACCCCCGGCCGGCTCAAGGACCTGATCCAGCGCGGCGACTGCCAGCTCGACGGGGTCGGCATCACGGTCCTCGACGAGGCCGATCAGATGGCCGACATGGGCTTCCTGCCGCAGGTCACCGAACTGCTCGACCAGGTCGCCGAGGGCTGCCAGACGATGCTGTTCTCCGCCACCCTGGACCGCAACGTCGACCGCCTGGTGCGCCGCTTCCTCAAGGACCCGGTCACCCACTCGGTGGACCCGTCCGCCGGGGCGGTCAGCACCATGGAGCACCACGTGCTGCACGTGCAGAACTTCGACAAGAACGCCACGATCGCCCACATCGCCTCCCGTGACGGCGGCGTGATCATGTTCACCGACACCAAGCACGGCGCGGACCGCCTGGTCGAGGACCTCCTCGCCAACGGCGTGAAGGCCGCCGCCCTGCACGGCGGCAAGTCCCAGCCCCAGCGCACCCGCACCCTGGAGCAGTTCCGCACCGGCCAGGTCACCGCGCTCATCGCGACCAACGTCGCCGCCCGCGGCATCCACGTCGACGGGCTCGACCTCGTCGTCAACCTGGACCCGCCGGCCGACCACAAGGACTACCTCCACCGGGGCGGACGCACCGCCCGGGCCGGCGAGTCCGGTACCGTCGTCACCCTCGTGCTGCCGAACCAGCGCCGCGAGATGGCCCGCATGATGAACACGGCCGCCATCACCCCTGTCACCACCCGTGTCAGCGCCGGCGACGAGGACCTCGCCCGCATCACCGGGGCCCGCACGCCCACCGGCATCCCCACCGTGATCGCCGCCCCCGTCGTCGAACGCCCCCGCCGCAGCGCGTCCACGAGCCGCAACCGCCGCAGCCGCCCCACCCGCGCCGGCAGCGACACCGCAGCTGCCACCACGAGCCGAGCCGGCCAGGGTTCCTCCGGCCGCCGCCGGGCACCCCGACGCGTCGCCCTCGCCGCTTAGCAGTAGACGTCGTGTGGGCCCGGACCGCCACCGAGGTCCGGGCCCGCCCCGGCGGACCCCGCCGGCCGTCCCACCGTCGTCAGTGCCACGACCACCGCCGGCCTCGGCGGAAGCGACCCCAAAGGAGTCCGCCCATGACCCTCACCCTCGACCGCCCCGCCGCCACCACGGTCCGCGACCTGATGACCCACCCCGAGCTCCAGATCAGCGACGACGTCATGCTCGACGTGGCGATCCACATCCTCCACGGCTCCGGCGCCGACCACCTCCTGGTCCGCGACGACGACGGCCGCTGCGCGGGCCTCCTGACCCGGCGGCACCTCGCCCCGTTCCAGGCCCACTCCCGGACCACCGCACGAACCCCGGTACGCGACATCGTCCTCGACCGGGCCCCGTTCGCCACCGCCGCCATGCCCGCGGCCACTGCGGCGGCCGCCATGCGCGCCCGGGGCCTGGCCGTGTGGCCGGTCGTCGACCACGACGGCCACGCCATCGGCCTGCTCAGTGTCTAGAACCGGCCTGTCGGCGCAGGAGGGCCGCGACCGGTGCGGTCGGGCTCAGCAAACGGAGTTCCGTGCCCGCTTCACGGGCCTTCTGGTAGGCCCGGATGAGGGCGTTGGGACCGCTGGAGTCGCAGAACGCGACCCGGGACGACTGACTGCCCGTTCGCGCGGCCTCGCGCAGTGACCGGTCCCGCAGGACCGGATCGGGCAGGGCGTCGACCCGTCCATGAGTCTCAGTTCGGCCGGCCTGCTGAGCGGCTGGGCGCGATCCAGAACGGCGAGGCGGTCACCGCAGCTGCCGACACCCATCGTCGGAGCTCGGTCGCGGCCGTTGTCAGAGGGCCGGTCCAGGCTCACAAGCCGAGACCGATAGGGGAGTGACGTGCTCGAAAGCCCGCTCGCCGCCGATGTCCCGCTCGGTGACTTCCTCGGCGCGACCATCACCGTGCACTCCGCCCGGAGCAAGAGCGCCAAGCTCCGCGCCGGCACGGATTGCCCCCAGTTCCGCGCCCGGGACACCACGACGGCGCAGGTCCCGCTGAACGCCTAGACGATCGGCAGGATGTGCTCGCGCTGCGCCCAGTGGGGCGAGTGGGCGCCGGCGGAAGACCAGGGTGACCCGCCGCCCGTTCGGCGGAAAGGCTGTAACAGCCTTTCTCGCCCGGTAGACCAAGGCTGCGTTGCCGGCCGCCGAACCCCGCCTACGCTGCCGGCTGCTTCGTCTCTGGATGTCCAGTGAGGCGTGGTTGTCCTCGGCGGTGCCGGCGCTCTGCTGCGCGGAGGAGTGGTCGTCGTACGCTGAGCGTTCCTCGCGGGGTGTCCGGGAGGGGTGGGTACGGTGGCGAGGAGAGCGAACGTGGCGCAGGGACATGGCGGTCTGAGGGGTGCACGGATCGGGTCGGGCCCGATGGGTGAGTCCGAGCGTGGTGACCTGGCGCCCCGCGTTGCGGTGTCGTTCTGGTGCGGCAACGGCCACCACAGCCGGCCCCGCTTCGCGGTCGGGGTCGAGGCCCCGGAGCTGTGGGACTGCCGCCGGTGCGGCCTGCCCGCCGGCACCGACCCCGACAACACCCCGGAAGCGCCCGGCAGCACGCCTTTCAAGACCCACTTCGCCTACGTGCTCCAACGCCGCACCCGCGAAGACGGCGAAATACTCCTCAACGAGGCACTGGCCAAACTCCGCGGCACGTTCTGACCGCTGACCGCTGACCGCCGCACCAGCCAGTGAACAGCCACCACCATCCGGCCTCGCCAGCGGGCACAGCCTGACGGCGAGGCCCGAACGTGCTCGGGATGCGGCGACGCCGCTCCTCCCCTCCCCGGTCAGGGCGCGGCGCGGCTCTGGTGGCTCGGCAGTGTGTCGAACCGCGGTGTGGACGCTGCGGCGGGCGCGACAGCGATCCTGTCGGGGGCTGTGAGGGCGAGGATCTGCACAGGCTGGCATCGCTGGGTTCTGCTGTCGGCCCAACCGATCCGGCCCTCAATGGGACGGCTGCCCGGCCGGTGGGAGCGCGGGGCGTGGGCCGGCCGACGGCAAAAAGCCGGGGCCGGGCCCACACCGCGGGGCACGCGTCATGAACTCGGGCAGAACGGTAGCCGATGAACGGCCCCGAGTGAACATAGGGGAGCGCCCAGGCCGCGCCGCCGGGCAGCCCCGGAGTGGTCCTCGCGAGCGGTGTGCGTGGCGGTGAGGGCTTGGCGTTCACCGCTGACCGCTCCCCGCCGGCGGGCCGGGCTGGGGGTCAGGTGTCGGCGGCGGGAGGCTGCCCGGTCGGGCGGCCTCCGCGGAGCTGTTCGTTGATGCGCAGGGCTTCTTCGAGTTGGTCTTCGAGGATGATGATGCGGCAGGCGGCGTCGACGGCGGTGCCCTGGTCGACGAGGTCGCGGGCGCGCATCGCGATCCGCAGTTGGTAGCGGGAGAAGCGGCGGTGCCCCCCGTCGGAGCGTAGGGGGGTGATGAGGCCCTGCTCGCCGAGGGCGCGTAGGAAGCCGGCTGTGGTGCCGGTCATCTCGGCGGCGCGGCCCATGGTGTAGGCGGGGTAGTCGTCGTCATCGAACGAGCTGACGGCGTCGGGGGTGGTGGGTCGGTTGATGGTCGTGGTCACTGCACCTCTTCGAATCCGGTTCTGGGAACGCGTGGAGGGGCCCCGGCGCCATTGCGGCTCCGGGGCCCCGAAGGGGAACAGCACCATCTACCGGCCCTGGGCCGGTCCTTGTGTCCGCACTGCCCCATCGGATGGAGCGTGCGGGGATCGCGTATGCGTGACCGGAAACCACCATCTTTCATACCGTGGGGTCTGCGGTGTCCGCCCGGACGAGGACTGCTCATCTGACGGGCCGGGCGATCCTGATGGCGCTTGTGCCCTCCGTTTCATCCTCTGCATCACTGACAACTGCTGGTACTGCGTACTGCCACCTGCTGGCACTGCTGTGGTGTCCGTACCGGCCCACCTACACCGGCAGCCAGCCCCGTCGCCGATCCTGCTCAACCTTCGTGGCTTGGAACCCCGCTGCCGGACAGCTCGGCACGCGCGCCCGCAGCACGGCGCCTTTACCGAGATCCTGCGCACCTCAACCACCGGTGACTGCGATCCAACTTCACCTGCTGTACTGCGCCTACTTCGGTACTGCTCGGTGGTGGCCCCTGATCACTGCGGGCCACCCGGCCCGGCTACCAGTCCCGTCGCCGTACTGCGCCAACCCTGGCTTCGGAACTCCGCAACCGCACCGAGAGTTGCGAACTCTCTCCCGCCAGTTCGTGTCTGGCGGGCCTCGCTGACTGCTTGCTACGGGAGAAACACTAACCACACCCTGCGCCAATGTCTACTCCGGGCAGCATAGATTTTGCCGTGTTCGAAGCGCAGGTAGCCTTCCGGCTCACACGCAGGAGTGAACTCGACCCACCGCACCAGGGGCAACGCGCAGCCGGGTGAAGACGGGAACCGCCTGAGGCGACAGCAGTCCGCACACACGTCCCAGCTCCCTTGGGGGCGGGAGGTGGCGTTGCGGGGGCAGGCGGGGCTGCTCCTGGTCGGCTGCACGACGGTGGCCGGCGGCTTGTTCCGGGACCGTGGGGCGGGCGTTCGTGGCGGATGTTCAAAGGACGTGGTCGACGCCGACCACGTCCAGGCGGATCAGCAGAGCCTCGGAGGGGCGCGCCACTCTTTGCTCCGGTTGGCGCCGCTCCAGTCCGATACTCGGTCGGCGCAGCTGAGCGGGTCGCCGTGCCGCGCCGGTGGGGTCGGCGCCACCGCCTCTGCGGCGGCGCCGGTGCTGTTCAGGCGCTGCTGTGCTGCCTGCGGGAACGGTCGAGTTGTTCGCTGGTGCGCCGGGCCCTGTCGAGTTGGTCTTCGAGGATGATGATGCGGCAGGCGGCGTCGACGGCGGTGCCCTGGTCGACGAGGTCGCGGGCGCGCATCACGATCCGCAGTTGGCGGCGAGAGAAGCGGCGATGGCCGCCGCCGGAGCGCGCAGGGGTGATCAGGCCGTGCTCGCCGAGGGAGCGCAGGAAGCCCGCGGTGGTGCCGGTCATCTCGGCGGCGCAGCCCGTGGTGTAGGCGGGGTAGTCGTCATCGTCGAGGCGGCCGGCCGGATCGTGGGCTGCGGCTGCGGCTGCGGCTGCGGGGGTGAGGGGGTGGTGGATGGTTGTGGTCACTGCACCTCTTCATATGGGAGTCGGGTTCATATGGGTGGGCGGGGACGCGGGAGGGGCCCCGGTGCCGTATCGGCTCCGGGGCCCCGAAGGGAAACTTCACCATCTACCGGCCCTGAGCCGGTCCTTGTGTCCGCAACTCCTCGGGGGAGGAGGATCGCGGGGATCGCAAATGCGTGACCGGAAACCACCAACCTTCGTACCTTGAGGGGTCTGCGGTGTCCGCCCGGACAGTAACTGCTCAACTCCACGCCCGGGCGATCCTGATGGCGCTAGCGCCCTCCGTCTCTTCCTCTACAGCACTGCACATCCTGCGAACTGCTGGTACTGCACCTGCTGGTCCTACGTGATTCACACCTGTACTGCTTGGTGCTGCGAACTGCATTGGTACCGCTGTGGTGTCCCTGAAGGCCCACCACCTGTCCGGCAGCCAGCCCCGTCGCCTGCCCTGCTCAACCTGCTTGGCTTAGAACCCCACTGCCGGACCTCCCAGCACGCGCGCCCGCAGCCGGCGCCTTTGCTGAGACCTCGCACACCTCAACCATCGGTGACTGCGACGCAACGTCAACTTCACCTACTCGTCATGCACTACTTCGTGTCCTGCGGTACCGGCTGGCGGTGGCCCCTGATCACTGCGGGCCACCCGGCCCGGCCGCCAGCCCTGCCGCCGTACTGCACCAACCCTGGCTTCAGGACTCCGCAACCGCACCGAGACTTGCGAACTTCCGTACTGCTCACGCCAGTTCGTGTCTGGCGGGCCCCGCTGACTGCTTGCTACGAGAGAAACACTAACCAGACCCTTCGCCAATGTCTACTCTGTCCGGCATAGATTTTTCGATGTTCGAAGGGGAGGTAGCCTGCGGCCCGCACGTAGAAGCGAACCACGCCCCGGCCGACCAGGGGCAACGAGCAGGCGGGTGACCATGGAAGACGCACAGAATGTGGCGACGGCTCGCACACCCGTCCACACGCAAGCATCCCTACTGACCGCCCTGGCCGAGGCCGTCCACGACCGCGACGAACGTGCGCTGCGCAGGCTCCTGGCCCGCTTCGCCGAGCAGGCCACCCTCGCCGACCTCCCCGCCCTGCGCCGAGCCCTCCAGCCCCGCACCCGTGATGGCAAGCGATAGAACCCCACCCCACCCCGAGTCGGGGACCTCGGGAACGGAGACACGGGACTCGCCATCGGCCGGGGCCGCAAAGCAGGGAAGTCCTTGCCGCAGGTTGCCCACTCGGGCGAGGCGTGCGTCACGGCGCCGACCCCCGTCACTTGCCCACCAGGGCGGGGTGCCGCTTTGCGTCGCCTTCGTGAGGACCAGGCTGCGGCCAAGGCGGGGGCTCCGAGTCGGCCGCCGCGAAGGCGTGCTCGGGCGGGCATCTATGTACGAACGTGAACCCGACTGGGTATCGATCGGGTTCGAGTCCGATCGACCCTGGATCTTCACGATGAGCGTCAACGTCCCATGTTTTCACCGCAGTTGAGCAACGCCTGTGGGGTCATTTCTTCGGGACGAGGACGTTCTCGCCGCGGCGCCCGGCGGCGTAGTCGTCCACGTTGCGGACGGTGGCGTCGATGATCTGGCCGACCGCGGTGCGGGTGAAGTAGGCCTGGTGCGAGGTGACCAGCACCTGGGGGAAGGTGACCAGGCGGGCGAGGGTGTCGTCGGCGATCCCCTGGATCGAGCGGTCGGTGAAGAAGACGCCGGTCTCCTCCTCGTAGACGTCCAGGCCGACGCCGGAGAGCCGGCCGGCCCGCAGCGTCTCGACCAGGGCCGCGCTGTCGACCAGACCGCCGCGGCTGGAGTTGACCAGGATGGCGTCGTCCTTCATCCGGGCCAGCGCGGCGGCGTCGATCAGGTGGTGGGTGGCCGGCAGCAGCGGGACGTGCAGGCTGATGAGGTCGGCGCGGGAGAGGAGCTCGGGCAGTTCGGTGTAGGTCATGCCGAGATCCAGACAGGCCGGGTTGGGGGCGATGTCCCAGCCGAGCAGCTCGGTGCCGAAGCCGTGCGCGATCCGGGCGAAGCACTCGCCGATCTTGCCGGTGCCGATCACGCCGACCGTCATGCCGTGCACGTCCCGGCCGAGCAGGCCGTCCAGCCGGAAGTCGAACTCGCGCGAGCGGCTCGCGGCGCGGGTGAGGCGGCGGTTGACGGCCAGGGCCAGCGTCCAGGCGTGCTCGGCGACCGCGTAGGGGCTGTAGAAGGAGACGCGGGCGACCGTCAGTCCCAGCTCGGCGGCGGCCTCCAGGTCGATGTTGTTGAAACCGGTGGAGCGCTGGGCGATCAGCTCGGTCCCGCCGGCGGCGAGCAGGGCGAGCGTCTCGGCGTCCAGCTCGGCGTTGACGCTGCTGCTCACCGCAGGGTGGCCGGCGGCCAGCGGGGCGGTGTCGCGGTTGAGGAAGAGGTCCAGGCAGCGCAGTTCGTGCCGGTCCGCGAACGCCTCCTCCAGGAGCGGCCGCTCGTCCGCCTGGACGCCGTACGCGAGGATCTTCATCGCTGTTTCCTTCCCGGGTGGCCTGCGCCGGCGGTGGTCCGGCGCATCGTCACGCTAGCCGGACGTGACGGGCGTCGCACCGTGCGGCCCGCCGGTGTCCGTCCGTTCCGGTTCGAGGTCCGTTCGGTCGCGACCGAAATTTGACTGGATTCGTACGCAACCATCCGCACCCCCGCCGAGTGGCTGTTCCCTAGGTCAAAAAGCCTTGCGAGCATCGAAACAGGGAGTGCGATCACGAAATCGCCTCTGATTAACGATTAAACAATCGTTCGTGAACGGTGCCCTAACAACAATGCAGGGCACCTGAGGGGGGTATCACCATGTCCGAAGAGACCCATGCGTCGGAGCTCACGCGTCGTCGGATGCTGCAGGGGGCCGCGGCCGCGCTGACGGTCGCCGCCGGCACCGTCGTGATCGGGGTGGCCGGCCCGGGCGGCGGGTCGGCCACGGCCGCCGACCCCGGCGCGTCCGACACCTTCGACGAGGTCTTCCAGGGGCGCCGCATCCAGGGCCGCCCCGTCACCGGGGGCGGTCACCAGCACGGGGGCACCGGCACCGGCTACGAGGTGCGGATCGACGGCGACGAGCTGCACATGATGCGCAACGCCGACGGCACCTGGATCAGCGTCGTCAACCACTACCAGACCTTCGTGACGCCGCGTTCGCTCGCCCGGGCCGCCGTCAGCGATCTTCAGGGCGCCACGCTCGTCCCGATCGTGACCGCCTGAGTCCGTCCGCCACCCGTACCGCACACCATCATCGAGGGGGGACTCATGGCAGTCCGAAAGAACCAGGCGACCCTGACGGCCCAGGAGAAGCGGGCCTTCGTCAACGCCGTGCTCGCACTCAAGGCGTCCGGCGGCTACGACCCGTTCGTCACCACCCACAACCAGTTCATCGTCAGCGACGTGGACAACGGCGAGCGGACGGGCCACCGCTCGCCGTCCTTCCTGCCGTGGCACCGCCAGTACCTGCTCCAGTTCGAGCGGGCGCTCCAGGCCATCGACCCGAGCGTGAACCTGCCGTACTGGGACTGGACGGCCGACCGCTCGACCACCTCGTCCCTCTGGGGCGCGGACTTCCTGGGCGGCAACGGGAGGAGCGGCGACAACCAGGTGACCACCGGCGCGTTCGCCTTCTCCGGGGGCAGCTGGCCGCTCAACGTCAACATCGACAGCCGGACCTACCTGCGGCGCCAGCTCGGCGCCGGGGTGGCCCAGCTGCCGACCAGGGCCGACGCCGAGTCGGTGCTCGCCATCACCACCTACGACGCCGCGCCGTGGAACAGCTCCTCGTCCGGCTTCCGCAACAACCTGGAGGGCTGGCGCGGCGTCAACCTGCACAACCGGGTGCACGTCTGGGTGGGCGGCCAGATGGCCACCGGGATGTCGCCCAACGACCCGGTGTTCTGGCTGCACCACTGCTTCGTCGACAAGCTCTGGTCGGAGTGGCAGAAGCGCCACCCCGGGGCGACCTACCTGCCGACGGCCGGCACGCCCGACGTGGTCGACCTGAACGAGACCATGAAGCCGTGGAACACCGTCACGCCGGCCGGACTGCTCGACCACAGCAGCCTGTACACGTACGACACCGGCTTCTGATCCGCTCCCGGTAGGGCGGCTGCCGGGAACGCGAAGGCCCCGGCCCCCGAGCATGCACTCGGGGGCCGGGGCACCGGTCCGCGGGCGGAGCGGCCGGACGGGCGGAGCGGTCAGATGACCGTCTCGGCCTCCAGGTAGCGGTCGGCCGGCACGGTCTTCAGCTCGGCGACCGCCTCGCCCAGCGGCACCAGGTTGATGCTGGTGCCCTGGAGGGCGGTGATGTGCCCGAACGCGCCCTTGTGCACGGCCTCGATCGCGTGCCAGCCGAAGCGGGTGGCGAGCACCCGGTCGTACGCGGTCGGGGTGCCGCCGCGCTGGGTGTGGCCGAGGATCACCGGGCGGGCCTCCTTGCCGAGCCGGTGCTCCAGCTCGCGGGAGAGCTGGGTGGCGATCCCGGTGAACCGCTCGTGGCCGTAGATGTCACGGCTGCCCTCCTCCCAGTGCATGGTGCCGGCCTCGGGCTTGGCGCCCTCGGCGCAGACCACGATGGCGAACTTCTTCTGCCGGTCGAAGCGCTCGCGGACGACCGCGGTCAGCTTGTCGATGTGGAACGGGCGCTCCGGGACGACGATCGCGTGCGCGCCGGCCGCCATGCCCGCGTTGAGCGCGATCCAGCCGGTGTGCCGCCCCATGACCTCGACCACCATGACGCGCTGGTGCGACTCGGCGGTGGTCTTCAGCCGGTCCAGCGCCTCGGTGGCGACCGAGACGGCGGTGTCGAAACCGAAGGTGACGTCGGTGCAGGCGATGTCGTTGTCGATGGTCTTCGGCACGCCCACGATCGGCAGGCCCGCGTCGCTCATCAGCTTGGCGGCCTTCAGGGTGCCCTCGCCGCCGATGGGGATCACCGCGTCCAGGCCGAGGTCCGCGCAGTACTGCTTGGCGCGCTCGACGCCGTCGCGCAGGTGGCTCGGCTGCACCCGGGAGGAACCGAGGATCGTGCCGCCCTGGGCGAGGATGCCGCTCACCGAGTCGAGGGTCAGGGGACGGTGGTGGCCCTCAAGGAAACCGCGCCAGCCGTCCTCGAACCCGATGATCTCGTCGCCGTGGTCGACCACCCCCCGGTGGACCACGGATCGGATCACCGCGTTCAGGCCGGGGCAGTCACCGCCGCTGGTCAGCACTCCAATACGCATTGCTTTGCAACTCCCGAGCAGAACCGAGGAACGGCCGGACTACAGGCTGGTACGACGAACCGCCACCGTAACCGCCGCCTCCCACGCCGGATCGACGGGGAGATGGCCGTGGGGTGAAGGACCGGCCGATCCGGACAGAACATCCGAAACCGGCCGTGCAGTCGAGCATACGACCCCTGCGTCCGGCCGGGCAGGAGCCGACGCGGGAGCGGCGCCGTCGGCGCCCCCGCGCGGAAGTGCAGCCTGCTGCCGAGGAGGGTGTGCAGCCGGCAGCCCCATTGTCGTACGTTCGGGCCCGCCTGTGGACCGGGTGCCCGCATGGCGGGCACCCGGTCCGTCGCGAACGGACCGTGGACGTACTACGCGGGGCGCGAAGTGGCCGCGATGCGCTCGGTGCGCAGCGCGTCGTACCAGGTGGTGTCGGCCGGCGGCAGGGCGTTGACGTCCAGTGCCAGCTTGATCAGCATGTCCGCGACGGCGGGGTTCCGCGCCATCACGGGGCCGTGCAGGTAGGTGCCGAAGACGGTGTCCCGCCAGGCGCCCTCGGTGCCGTCACCGGTGCCGTTGCCCCGGCCCGCGGTGACCCGCGCCAGCGGCTGGACGCCCTGGCCGAGGTGGGTGACGCCCTGGTGGTTCTCGAACCCGGTCAGCTGCGGCAGTCCGAGCCGCGGGTCCACGTCGGCGAGCACGTCGCCGACGCACCGGGCGCCCTCGCCGCGGGCGGTCCAGACGTCGAGCAGGCCGAGGCCCGGCTCGCGCTGCCCCAGGTCGTTGACGAACTCGTGGCCGAGGATCTGGTAGCCGGCGCAGACGGCGAAGATGATCGCGCCGTTCTCCGAGGCCCGGACCAGGCCGCTGTCGTTGCGCAGCCGCTCGGCGGCCAGTCGCTGCGGTCGGTCCTCGCCGCCGCCGATCAGGTAGATGTCCCCGCTGGTGGGGACCGCCTGGTCGGAGCGGACGTCGATCCGGGTCACGTTGAGGTGGCGCTGGCGGGCCCGGCGCTCCACGACCAGGGCGTTGCCCCGGTCGCCGTACGTGCTGAGCAGGTCCGGGTAGACCCAGACCACGCGCAGGCTGCTCTCACTCATCCTCGAAGGCCTTCCGTGCGTGACGTGCGTGCTGTGGGCTGCTGGACCGGCATCAGCCGGCCACGACCTTCCGCAGCTGCTGGAAGGCGGTGTAGTTGGCGATCGCCTCGATCCGGCCGGGCGGGGCCATCCGGACGGCCTGCTCCAGCGAGTCCACCACGTGGAACTGCAGCCCGGCGACCTCCAGGCGGACGGCCAGGTCCAGCTTGCGCTGGCCCATCACGAACACCGGGTGCCCCGCGAGGCGCTCGTAGTCGACGTCCCAGAGCCAGGAGGTGTCGGTGCCGTCCGCGTCGAGCGCGTTGACGGAGAGGATGACCGGCGCGGGCGGGCCGTCGATCAGCGAGAACGTCTCCAGCCAGCCGGCCGGGTTCTTGGCCAGCAGGAGCCTGATGTCGCGGCCCTGGTACTGGACGACGTCGTAGCGGCCGGCCACCGCGGTGACGGACTGCATCCGCTCCAGCGCGACCTGCGGGGAGACGCCGAAGACGGCGGCGACGGCGGCCGAGCTGGTGGCGTTGGCGAGGTTCGCCCGGCCGGGCAGCTGGAGCCGGATCGGCCAGGCGCCGCGCTGCGGGTCGATGACGTGGGTGCCCTGGAGCGCCCAGTGCGGGTTGGGGCGCCGGAAGCCGCACTCCTGGCAGAACCAGTCGTCGCCGGGGCGCTGCATCACGCCGCCGCAGGCGGGGCAGGACCAGGCGTCCTCCTTCCACGCCTGTCCGGCGGCCACCCAGACCACCTTCTTGCAGGAGGACGCGGCCCAGGTCACCAGCGGGTCGTCCGCGTTGGCGATCACCACGGCCTCGGTGTCCTGCAGCCCCTCGCGCCACTTCTCGGCCATCATCCGCGTCTCGGCGGCACGGTCGAGCTGGTCGCGGGAGAGGTTGAGCAGGGCGATGGCCTTGGGACGGGTGTCCCGGGCGACACCGGCCAGGTACTTCTCGTCGACCTCGATGACGCCGAAGCGGGCCTCCGAGCCGCCGGCCAGGGCGGAGGTGATGCCGGCCGGCATGTTGGCGCCCAGAGCGTTGGAGACCACCGGGCCGGCGGCGCGCAGCGCCTCGGCGATCAGCCGGGTGGTGGTGGTCTTGCCGTTGGTGGCGCTGACCAGGACCACGTCCAGGTGGTCGGCGAGGGTGGCGAGCAGATCGGGGTCGAGCCTCAGCGCGATCTTGCCGCCGATCACCGAGCCGCTGCCTCGGCCCGCCTTCTGGGAGAGGGCGGCGGCCACCTTGCCGGCCGTGACCGCGATCTTGGCGCGGGCGGGCAGCGAGGCGTCGCGTGCGCCTGTGGGCTCCGATTCGGTGCCTGCCATGCTCAGTGGTTCCTCCTTGCTGCGGCACCGCCCGGGACCGGACAACGGGTCGTCGGGCGGCGGGGACGGGATCAGCCTACCGACTCCGCCACCCGGGTCGGTGCTCCGGACCCCGCGCCGCCTGCTGCGACGCCCCCGGAGGACCCGGTCGGGACGTCCTGACGCGACGTCAGGGTCGACGGTGTACGGAGGGGCCGTTCGCCGTCGGGGACGCGGTTCCCGGGCCCGGCGGTTCCCGGGCGTCCGGTGGCCGGGCACGACCGCCCCGGGCCGGACGGCGGGGGTGCCGTCCGGCCCGGGGCGGGTGTGGTCCTTGGTGAGGATGTGGTGAAAAAATGACCTTCCGATGACCGCTTGGGCGCCGGATCCGCGCACCGGGGCCGGCGCTCCGGCCCGTCCGGGCGCGGGTCCGGCGGAACGGGCGGCCCCGTCCCACCGCCCCGTCCTACCGTCCAACCCTCCTGTCCAGCCCTACCGTCCCGGCCTGGTCTGCCAGGGCACCGGAAGCTCCTCGGCGGCCTCCGCCAGGTGCGCGGTGATCACCAGGGTGCCCTCGTCGACCTGGTAGTCCAGCGGCGCCGCCAGCTTGCGCATGGTGGCGATCAGCCCGGTGTTGGAGGAGTGCGTGACGGCGTACACCGTCTCCACCCCGGCCTCCAGCGCCAGCGCCGACATCCGCCGCATCAGGTCCAGGCCCAGCCCGCGCCGCTGCCAGGCGTCCTCGACCAGCACGGCCACCTCGGCGCTGTCGTCGTCCCACATCAGGTGCCCTAGGGCGACGATCCGCCCGTCCGCCGACTCCACCGCCAGCGTCTGGCCGTGCCGGGGGTCCAGCAGGTGGTCCAGGTAGCGGTCGGCGTCCCGGACCGGTCCGTGGTACCGCTTGCGCAGGGTGTCGGGGGAGCAGCGGTGGTGCATCGCCAGCGCCGCCGCCTTGTCGTCGGCGTCCGCGCGCCGCACGGTCACGTCGGCTCCGGTCGGCACGGTGAGCCGGGCCCGGACGTCCGGCACCCGGGGGCCGAGCAGGGTGTCCAGCTCGACCAGGGCCTGGGCCCGGGCGAACTCGGTCGGGGTGAACGGCAGGTGCGGGCGGGTGAGCTCGATCAGGTCCCCGGACGGCACCGGCAGGCGCATCACGTGCCCGTCCACCCCGGCGGGTGACCGTTCGGCCGCCCGCGGGTACTGCCGGATGCTGCACTGTCCGAACAGCTGCCGCAGCGCGATCGGCAGCTCGGCCGCGTCGAGCGCGGTCCGGGTGGCCAGCGCCAGCACGTGGGTGGGGACGTCCACCAGGTCGTGCGCGTCCGCCGGGCCCGTCCAGATGTCGTGCCCGCCGGCCGCCGCGACGAGGGCGACGAGCTCGGTGCGGCCCAGTGAGCGCGGCGCGCGGACGAAGAACTCGTCGACGGCCCCGGTCGGCAGGGGGTGGGACTGCATCGAGACGATGTTCACCTGCCGCCCGGCGAAGGCCGTGCACACCCGCGCCAGGCTGCCGGGGGAGTCCTGCACCGTGGTGCGGACCCGCCAGAGCGCCGTCTCCTCGAAGTCGTGCAGCGGGCCCCGCAGGGTGTCTCCCGCCGGTTCCGCCGGGGATCCCGTCGCCTGCCCGGCCGTGGCCCGCGGAGGCGCGGGCGCGTCCGGCGCCGGTGGGCCGTGCAGGTGGTGACGGTGTGACCACCAGGTGTGGAACAGCGCCGTGGCGAGCAGGACGACCGCCGAGGCGGCGAGCATCACCGGGCCGTCCGGGCCGTGCAGCACGAACTTGGCGACCAGGTCGGCGGCGGTCACCGAGAGGAAGACGGCGGCGAGTTCCACCGTGTCGCGGCGCCAGCGGTGCGTGCGGGCGCCGCGCCGTTGGGCACGGGAGGGGGTCGGGTTCCGGTCCTGGGCGGTTTCGGTCGTCAGCTGCTCCGTGTGCTCCATGCCATCAATCTGCCGCCTGGGTGTTTCACGGTCACGAATCCCCCGTGACCTGACGGTTAATGGTGCCGACCGACCTCTCACGGGCGGCGGCCCGGACCTCGTCGAGGAGCAGGAGCAGGTCCTCCTCCGTGGTGCCCGCGTTGAGGAGGCAGGCGCGGAGCATCTCGCGCTCGCCGAGGCGCGCGCCGGTGACGAAGACCCGGCCGCGCCGCTGGACGGCGGCCGGCAACCGGTGGTTGAGCTCGTCGAGCGCGGCCTCGTCCAGCCCCGGGGGGCGGAGGCGGAACGCCACGATCGACGTCTGCACCTCGGCCAGTAGCTCGAACTCCTCGTCCGCCGCGACCAGTTCGCCGAGCCGCCGGGCCAGGGCGGTGCACCGGGCGATGTCCGCGGCCACGCCGTCGCGGCCCCGGTGGGCGATGGTCGCCCACACCTTGAGCGCGCGGAACGGGCGGGTCTGCTCGGTGCCGTACTCGGAGAACCAGCCGAGCTCGCCGGCCGCCTCGTCCCGCAGGTAGGAGGGGACGAGGCTGAAGGCGGCGCGGAGCTCGTCGGTGTCGCGGACCAGCGCGCAGCCGCAGTCGACCGGGACGCCGAGCCACTTGTGCGGGTCGAGGGCGAGCGAGTCGGCCCGCTCCAACCCCGCGTAGCGGTGCGCGATCGCCGGGTCGAGCACGCCGAACGCGCCGTACGCGCCGTCCACGTGCAGCCAGAGGCGCTCCTCGGCACAGAGGTCGGCGATCGGCTCGAAGGCGTCCACCGCGCCGGTGCCGACCGTCCCGGCGGAGGCCACCACCAGGAACGGCAGCAGCCCGGCGGCCCGGTCGCGGGCGACGGCGGCCCGCAGGTCGGCGATGTCCAGCAGGCCGTCCGGGCCGGTGGCCACGGTCCGCAGGTGCCGGCTGCCGAGGCCGAGCAGCTCGGCGGCCTTGCGGACGCACGAGTGGGTCTCGCCGGTGACGTAGCCGACCAGCGGGGGCATCCCGGCCAGTCCGTCCGCGCGGACGTCCCGGCCCGCCTCGCGGGCGGCCCGGTTGCGGGCCGCGGCCAGGCAGACGATGGTCGCCATCGAGGTGCCGGAGGTGAGCAGCCCGCCGCCGGCCGGGTGCGGGAACCCGACCAGCTCGGCTATCCAGCGCACCACGGCCCGCTCCAGGTGGACGTCGGCGTGGTCGCCGCCGGCGGAGCTGGGGTTCATCGCGGCGGCGGCGAAGGTGGCGAGCACGCCGGCCGGGGCCGGGGCCGAGTTGACCCAGCCGAAGAACCGCGGGTTCCCGTTGCCCATCGGGTACGGCAGCACGTCCCGGCCGACGTCCGCCAGCAGCTCGGCCAGCGGACGCCCGTCCCGCGGCAGCGGGGCGTCCAGCAGGGTGCGGCGGGCGTCGTCGTCCATCGGCTGCCAGACCGGGCGGCCGGGCAGTTCGGCGAGGTGGTCGGCGACGAGGTCGGCGGCGGTGTGGGCGGCGGCGCGGAAGTCCTCGGGGGTCACGGCGGTGCTCCAGCGGGTGGGGGAGGAGGCCTGGTGGCGCGGCGTCCTCGGCGCACCTGGGATCAACGGGCCGATCGTACGAGAAAGGCCCGCGCCGTGCGGCGCGGGCCCACCACCTGGGACGGAACGGTTCCGGCGGGCCGGCGGGGCACCGGGTCGGCGGGTCAGGGAGCACCGGGTCGCCGGGGGGGGGGGGGGGGCCCGCGCGCCCCGTCGGGGCGCGGGGACGCCCGCGGCCCGCCGGCGTCGAGGAGGTCCAGCCCCCCCCGCCCCCCCACACCCCCCAAAA
>NZ_JBHXDN010000008.1:163655-201837 GCF_042726075.1 Kitasatospora sp. NPDC127035
CCCCACCCCCTGGGAGGGAAGGGGTCCGGCGGGCGGGCGGGGCACGGGGTCGGGGGGTCAGGGAGCACCGGGTCGCCGGTTCGGCCGGCCGACCCGGCGACCCGGTCAGGCGAGCGAGGACGGGCCGGTCAGTCGAGCGAGGAGGAGAGCCCGCCCGCGGAGCGGCAGTAGCCCTGCATCTCCGGGCTGGTGATCTTGGCGCAGAGCCGCCCGGCCGCACCGCCGTCCGTGTAGTTGACCGTGTAGTAACTGACCAGGCCCTCGGCACAGGCCTTGCGCTGCCAGCCGTCGGCGGCGGTGGCGCACTGCTGGGCGGCCCAGTCCTCGCGGTCCAGGTTGTACTTCATGGTCCGCGAGCCCACCCCCCGGCTGCAGTCCACCGACCCGCCGCTCGCCTTGCCGTTGAGGCACCACTTCAGCGCCTCGGCGTAGACCTCGGGGTGGTTCGGGTAGTCGTGCGAGGAGAGGTAGAAGGTCGGCGCGTAGAAGAAGCAGGCCGACTGGAACAGCGAGGGCTGCTCCTTGCACGGGTAGAGCGGGTCCTGGGCGATCTTGTCGGCCGGCAGGTTCGCCTTCGCCTTCTCGTCCTCCTCGTCCGGGCCGAAGAGCTGCATGAACAGGCCCTCCGAGCAGCGGATCCGGTTCTGGTCGGTGGGGAACTTGTTGCACAGGTCCCGCGCCTTGGCCACGTCCTGCTTGGCGACGAACATGGTGCCGTGACCGACGCCGTGGATGCACGGGCCGCTGTTCTTGGGCGCGCAGAGCTTGAGCAGGTCCGTCTCGGGCTGGGCGGAGGCGTTCAGCATCTCCTCGACGGCGCCGTGCAGGTAGCCCGCGGCGCAGGTCTCGTGCGGGAAGGAGATGACCTTCTGGAAGTCGGCGTTGAAGCGCTTGACGGCCGCGTGCCCGAGCTCGTGGGCGATCGGGTGGCAGAACCGGACGGTGTACGGCAGTTGCTTGGTGATCCTGTCCAGGTCGGCCAGCGCGACCCCGGGATCGGTGGACTCCATCTCGGCCATCAGCTTGTTGCGCAGCGTCGAGCGGGTCCACACCGCCGGGTCCCCGGTCGGGGTGGCGCTCACGGCCGGCTGCGCGGTGCCGGCGGGCGCGGCGCCCGCCGTTCCGGCGGTGCCGTCCGCGGTGTTCTCCCCGGCCGTCGCGGCGACCGGCGCGGGCGTCCAGTCGGTGACGGCCACCGACCCCAGGCCCAGGACCCCCAGCAGCAGGGCGGTGAGAATCGCGAATGCTCGCGGATGCATGGCGGAGATCCCCCGGCGGATCGAGACGGACGGGTCGCTCCCCATCCTGACGGCACGGGGGTGGGATTCCGCGTTTTCGACCGCCATTCGGGAGGTGTCGGCGACGCTATCGCACGTCCGGGCCGGTCGACGACGCGGGCCGCCCCCGGTCGCCGGACCGCCGGACGACCCGTCACCCGGCCCGTCCTACGGCCTGTCGCACGGCCCGGCGCCGGTCCGTCACCCGGCCCGCTGCGCGGTTCGCCGTGAACCCGGACGGCGCAGCGGGCGACGTACGCCGTCCGGGTGAACGCCGGCGGGCGGTCAGAGTTCGAGCGACACCTGGTACTCCGTCAACCAGGCGTTCAGGTCCAACGCCAGATCGGCCGCCAGCCGGACCGACTGCGGATCGGTGTCCGGTGCGAGCGCGTCGGCCAGTGCCCGCCGGTCCAGCAGGTCGAGCACCGGGGCGGCGCGGTCGGAGGTCAGCTCGGCCAGTTCGCTGCGGAGCATCTCCGGGTAGTGCGGGTCCTGCACGCTCGGGTAGGGGCTCTTCATCCGGTCGGCGATCTCGTCCGGCAGCACGTTCCGGACGGCGGCGCGCAGCAGGCTCTTCTCCCGGCCGTCGAAGTGCTTCATCGACCACGGCGTGTTGAAGACGTACTGCACCAGCCGGTGGTCGCAGAACGGCACCCGCACCTCCAGCCCGTTGGCCATGCTCATCCGGTCCTTGCGGTCGAGCAGGATGCAGACGAAGCGGGTCAGGTTCAGGTACGAGATCTCCCGCATCCGTCGCTCGAACGGGTCGGCGTCCGGCAGGTGCGGGACTTCGGCGAGCGCCTCCCGGTACCGGGCGTGCCGGTAGCCGGCGAGGTCGAGCTTGCCGAGCAGCTCCCGGTCGATCAGCTGTTCGCGCGGACCGGCGCCCGTCCCGCCGAGCCTGGTCAGCGAGGCCGCCCAGGGGAAGTCGTCCGCGTTCACCGCCTGCGGGTCGTGGAACCAGCTGTAGCCGCCGAACAGCTCGTCCGCCGACTCGCCGGACAGCGCCACCGTCGACTGCCGGCGCACCTCCTTGAAGAGGAGCAGCAGCGAGGTGTCCATGTCGCCGAAGCCGCCCGGCAGGTCCCTGGCGCGCAGCGCGGCCATCCGGTGCGTCCGGTCGGTGAGTGCGGCGCTGTCCAGCTCGATCACCCGGTGGTCGGCGCCCACGTACCGGGCGAGCAGTGCGGCGTACGGGCCGTCCGGCGTGGAGCGGACCGCGTCCGCGAGGAAGTGCTCGCTCTGTCCGGCGAAGTCGACAGCGAAGGAGCGGACCGGCCCGGCGCCCGCCGCGCGCAGCGCCTTGGCGGCCAGCGCGGTGACGGCGCTGGAGTCGAGGCCGCCGGACAGCAGCGAGCAGAGCGGCACGTCCGAGTCCAGTTGGCGGTGGACGATGTCGTCGAGCAGGGCCCGGACGGTGGCGACGGTGGTGGCGAGGTCCTGGGTGTGCCGGCGTGCCTCCAGCGCCCAGTAACGGCGGACCGTGACGCCGCTGCGCCGCACCCGGACCACGTGGCCGGGCCGCACCTCCGAGATGCCGCGGTACGGGGTGAGGCCGGGGGTCCTCGTCAGGGCCAGCAGTTCGCGCAGCCCGTCCAGGTCGACCACCGCGCGCACCGAGGGGTGGGCGAACAGGGCCTTCGGCTCGGAGCCGAAGACCACGCCGTCCGGGGTGGGGTGGTAGTGCAGCGGCTTGACGCCCATCCGGTCGCGGACGAGCACCAGCTCCTCGCTGCGGGCGTCCCAGATCGCGAAGGCGAACATGCCGTTGAGCCGCTCGGCGAGGTGCTCGCCCCACTCCAGGTAGGCGTGCAGCACCACCTCGGTGTCGCTGCGGGTGCGGAACCGGTGGCCGGCCGCCTCCAGCTCGGCGCGCAGCTCGCGGTGGTTGTACACCTCTCCGCTGTACGTGAGGGCGGCCAGCGTCCGGCCGTCGTGCTCGGCCGTCATCGGCTGGACACCGCCCTCGACGTCGATCACGGCGAGGCGGCGGTGACCGAGTGCGGCGTGCCGTTCCAGGTGGATGCCGCCCGCGTCCGGGCCGCGGCAGAGCTGGGTGGCCGTCATCGTGTCGAGCACTGGCCGTTCGAGGGTGAGGTCGCGGTCGTAGGCGACCCATCCGGTGATGCCGCACATCAGCAAGCCTCCGGTTCTTCCGACACGAATCTCCGAGACGAATCCGGTGTCCTGATCCGTCTCCCCCGATGCGTAGTCGGGGAATCACGCTACGTGGTGGTACGTGCTCGCACAAGGGTGCGCGGGCGGGGTGGGCGGGCCCGCCGGGCGTCCGCCGTGCCGATCGTTCGCCCGCCCGTTCGCCCGTCCGATGCTTCGTTCGACAGGCTGGCGCGGGCCCGGATCGGGCCGGGTGGGCGTCGAACGTCGCGAGATCTGCCCGAATTCGGGCAAGATCTTTGAACTCGGTGCCGGATCCGGCCTAGGCTCCCTCTTCGTGTCCAGCTCACCCGGTCCCTCGCACCCTCACGAAGACCTGCTCGCCCACCTCACCCGGACCAGCCCGCTCGGGCCCCGCGAGGCGGCGCGGGTGGTGGCGGAGGTGCTGGCCTACTTCTCCGAGACCACGGAGGAGTACGTCCGCCGCCGCCACGGTGAGCTCCAGGCACGCGGTCTGACCAACGAGAGGATCTTCGCCCGGCTCGCCGAGGAGCTGCCCGCCCGCCGTGTCGCGGCGCCGGGACTCTCCGCGCGGCAGCTGCGCCGGATCGTCTACGGCTGACGGACCCGTCCGAAGTCCTCCGTCCGAGGCCCGCCGACCGCGGTCGGCGACGGCCTCCCGGCCCGACCCTCCGGGCCCCGCCCTGCCTCCCGCCCTGCCCCCTGTCTTCGAGGAGTCCACCCCATGTGCGGAATCGTGGCCTACATCGGCCCCAAGGACGCGACCCCCTTCCTGCTGGAGGGCCTGGCCCGGCTGGAGTACCGCGGCTACGACTCGGCGGGCGTCGCGGTCGCCGGGCGCACCGGCGGGCTCAAGGTCCGCAAGGTCAAGGGCCGGGTCGCCGACCTCGCCGCGGCCGTCCCGGCCCGCTTCAAGGGGACCACCGGCATCGGCCACACCCGCTGGGCCACCCACGGCGTGCCCAGTGACGCCAACGCCCACCCGCACCTGGACAACGCCGGGCGGATCGCCGTCGTCCACAACGGCATCATCGAGAACGCCGACGAGCTGCGGGCCAAGCTCGCCGCCGACGGCGCGGTCTTCCGCTCCGAGACCGACACCGAGGTGCTCGGCCACCTGATCGCCGCGCACGCCGCGGAGGGCGTGGAGCTGGAGGACGCCGTGCGCGCCGCCCTCGCCATGGTCGTCGGCACCTACGGCATCGCCGTCCTCGACGCCGAGCAGCCGGACCGGATCGTGGTCGCCCGCAACGGCAGCCCGATCGTGCTCGGCATCGGCGAGAAGGAGATGTTCGCCGCCTCCGACGTCTCCGCGCTCGTCCGCTACACCCGCCAGGTCGTCCACCTGGAGGACGGCGAGCTGGCCACCGTCCGCGCCGACGGCTTCCGCACGTTCACCGAGGACGCCCGCACCACCCACCGCCAGCCGTCCACCGTCGACTGGGAGATCGACTCCTACGACACCGGCGGCTTCGCGCACTTCCTGCTCAAGGAGATCCACGAGCAGCCCGGCTCGGTCGAGCGCACCCTCGGCGGCCGGCTCGACGAGCGGTTCGCCACCGCCCACCTCGGCGGCCTCAACCTCGACGCCCGGGAGCTGCGCGAGATCCGCCGGGTCAAGATCCTCGGCTGCGGCTCCGCCTACTACGCGGGCGAGATGGGGGCCCAGCTCATCGAGGAGCTCGCCCGCATCCCCGCGCACAGCGAGCCCGCCTCCGAGTTCCGCTACCGCAACCCGGTCATCGAGGCCGACACCCTCTACATCGCGGTCAGCCAGTCCGGTGAGACCTACGACACCCTCGCCGCCGTCCAGGAGGTCAAGCGCAAGGGCGGGCGGGTGCTGGGCGTCGTCAACACCGTCGGCAGCGCGATCGCCCGCGAGTGCGACGGCGGCATCTACCTGCACGCCGGTCCGGAGATCTCGGTCGCCTCGACCAAGGCGTTCACCTCCACCGTCGTGGCGTTCGCCCTGATCGCCCTGCACTTCGGCCGGATCCACGACCTCTCCCCGGCCGACGGCCGTCGCATCGTCACCGCCCTCAAGGCGCTCCCCGACCAGATCCGCGAGGTCCTCGCGCAGAGCGACGCCATCGCCGAGCTCGCCGCCGAGTACGCCGGGTCCGAGGGCATGATGTTCATCGGCCGGGTCCGCGGCTTCCCCGTCGCCCGTGAGGGCGCGCAGAAGCTCAAGGAGATCTCCTACGTCCACGCCGAGGCGTACCCGGCGAGCGAGCTCAAGCACGGACCGCTGGCCCTGATCAGCCCCGAACTGCCCACCGTGGCCCTGGTCCCGGACGACGAGCTGCTCGACAAGAACCTCACCACGCTCGGCGAGATCAAGGCCCGCTCCGGCCGGGTGCTCGCCGTCGCGCACCGCCGCCCCGACGCGAAGCTCGCCGACCACTGCATCCTGGTGCCCAGGAGCGAGCCGGAGCTCGACCCGCTGCTCCTCAACATCCCGCTCCAGCTGCTGGCGTACCACGCCGCGGTCGCGCTGGAGCGGGACGTCGACAAGCCCCGCAACCTGGCGAAGAGCGTGACGGTGGAGTAGCCGACCGAACAGCCGGTCCGGGCCCGAACCGGGTCCGGACCGGGTCGGAGAACCCGGGACGGCGGGGCGCGGCGAAACCCGGGAAGAAAGACCCGCCGTTCCGCCTCGGGACCTGCTACAGTCGATGTCAGTTGCAGTTTCGGTTCCCATGAACTTTGTGTGCGCCTGCCGGTTGTGACCGCTGGCGCACTTTTTGTTTCTCCGGAATTTTCCTCGAATTTCTTCGGATTTTCTAGGAGTCTTCTTCTGGGTGGGTACTCATAGCGGCGACGCGGATCCTGCGAGGTGCGGGCTCCGGGAATTGCCTTTCAAGGAGAATTTTAATGGCTAATGGCACCGTGAAGTGGTTCAACGCGGAAAAGGGCTTCGGCTTCATCGAGCAGGAGGGTGGCGGCCCGGACGTCTTCGCCCACTACTCGAACATCAACGCCCAGGGCTTCCGTGAGCTGCTCGAGGGCCAGAAGGTCGAGTTCGACGTCACGCAGGGCCAGAAGGGCCCGCAGGCGGAGAACATTCGCCCGCTGTAGTACCACCCGCTGATCGGTCACCCGCCGAACAGCCAGGGCCTGCACCGCGTTCCGCGCGGTGCAGGCCCTTCGGCATGTCCGGGCCCGGGTGTCAGTCGGCGCGGTGGACCACCTCGCCGCCGACGACCGTCAGGTCGGCCCGGGCTTCCAGGAACGCCTTCGGGTCCACGGCGAAGAGGTCCTCCGAGAACATGACCCTGCCGTCCCGCTGCAGCTCGTGGACGAGGGCGGCGTCGGTCGTGTCGAGCACGCGGGGCTCCTGGGGACGGGGCGGGGGAGTCCCGGCCATCTACCCCGACCGCCCGCGGAGCCCGGCCCGCCCGCCCCGGCCCCGCCCGCCCCGGCCCCGGCTCGTCCGCCCCGGCCCGGCCCGGCCCGCGGGTCAGCCGGCCGTGCCGCTGCGCGCGGCGTCGGTCCGGGAGACCGCCGCGGCCCGTACGGCCGCTGCGGCCAGGCGGTGGTTCTCGGCAGCACCGCCGCCGCCACCGGCGCTGAAGCTGCGGCGGGTGTAGCTGTAGGCGACACCGCTGCGCGGGTCGGCGAACGACTGGGCGCCCACCGCGCCGCTGTGCCCGAAGGCCTCCGGCCCGAGGAACGCGTAGCGGGAGCTCTGGGCCTCGAAGCCGAGGCCGAAGTGGTCCTGCTCGCCCGTCACCAGGTCGGTACCGCGGGTGCGGACCGGACCGAACTCGGCGATCGTCGCGGCCGTGAGCAGGGGCGGACGCCCGTCCAGGCCGTGCGCCGCCGCCGCGTACATCGCCGCCAGCCCGCGCGCGTTGCCCACCCCGCCGGAGGAGGCCGGGCCCTGGGCGCGGACCGAGCGGGTGTTGGCGAACTCCACCAGATCGGTGGGCGGGGCGGCGTTCAGGTTGAAGGCGATCCCGGTGATGCTGTCGGGCGCGGGCCCGTCGGCCTGCCGCCCCGGGGCCGGACGGGCCGGCCGCACCGGC
Source organism: Kitasatospora sp. NPDC127035 (assembly GCF_042726075.1). Lineage (NCBI taxonomy): Bacteria > Bacillati > Actinomycetota > Actinomycetes > Kitasatosporales > Streptomycetaceae > Kitasatospora > Kitasatospora sp. NPDC127035. Next base: position 171,097 of record NZ_JBHXDN010000008.1, read on the forward strand.
AGGTAACGCGGTTCCAGCTCGGTGGGCAGCCCGAGATGGAAGTCCAGCCCGAACGGCGCCCTGACCCGCTCCTCGAACAGCTCCTGGAGCGAACGGCCGGTCCGTCGGCGGACCACCTCGCCGGTCAGCGCGCCGATCACGAAGGCGTGGTAGCCGTAGGCGGTACCGGGCTCCCAGAACGGCTTCTGGCGCGCCAGCCGTTCGGCGAGCCGGCGGTCGTCCGCCAGCTCCTCGGAGGTGAACCCGCCGTCGACGCCGATCAGCCCCGCCCGGTGTTCCAGCAACTGCCGCAAGGTGATTCCGGCCTTGCCCTCGGCGGCGAACTCCGGCCACTCCCGGGCCACTTCCTCGTCGAGGTGCAGCACGCCCTCCTGCACGAGCAGCGCCACCAGCAGGTGCGCCGCGCCCTTGGCCGAGGAGTAGAGGGCGAACAGCGAATCGCCGGACACCCCCTCGCCGGCCCAGAGGTCCACCACCCGCCGTCCGTCCAGGTGGACGGCCAGCTGTGCGCCGCCGCCCTCCGGCTCCTCGGCGACGACGGCGGCGAACTCCGCCCGTACCTCCTCGAACCCGGGCGCGACGCTCCCGCTCACACCGGTGCTGCTGGACATGGTTCCCCCTCGGACGGCGACCGCGGGCCGTGATCACCGGCCTGCCGCTCCGTCAACCACGGCGGGGGTGGAGTGATTCCGGGGCGGACGGGGAGATTCCGCGGCGCCCGGCCGCCCTCGGGCCGAGGGCGGCCGGGCGCGGAGGCGCCCGGCCGACCTACGGCGACCCCGGCAGGGGCCGAGGGGTCAGTAGTCGGCGCTGGGGGCGCGGGTGGTGTCGCCGAGGTCGGGCCGGTCGCGGAGCTCCAGGACCTCGCCGTGACGGTCGAATTCGAGGACGACCAGGGTGTTGCGGCCGGCGCGCCAGAGCGGGCCGGGGGCGTAGAGGGTGCGCTGCGGCCCCTCGTGGGTGTAGCGGCCGAGGAGGAAGCCGTTGAGCCAGAGGAGGCCCCGGCCCCAGGCGGGGAGCGCGACGAAGGCGTCGGCCGGGGCGTCGAGGTCGGTCTCGAAGCGGTGGAAGGCGGGGTCGCCGTCGTCCACCCCGGTGGTCCCGTCGAAGACCAGGGCGTCGAGGTCGGTGAGCGGCAGCGGGCGGATCTCCCAGCCGAAGAGCCGCTGCCGGTCGTGCGAGACGCCGCGGCCGATGCCCTTGCGGTCGTCCATCTGGGGGCCGTAGTTGGTCCGGCCGAGGGCCTCGACCAGGATGTCCAGGGTCACGCCGGCCGGGCCGGTCTCCAGCGGGACGGTCTCGCCCGGGGTGTTGCGGTCCAGGACGCCGATCGGGCGGCCGTCGGCGAAGACCTGGGCGCGGTCGCCGATGCCGTCGATGCGCAACGGCATGGCGGGCCGCGGACCGGGGACGTGGGTGCGGTAGTGGATCAGTCCGAGGGACTGGCCGACGTTCTCCATCGGCTCGGGCGCGGTCCGGCGTACCGGGGCGGAGAGCGCGTCGAGGGAGTCCAGCAGGCGGGCCCGGCCGGTCGGACGGTCGAGCTGGCGGGGCGTCAGGCGGGGCGGGAGCTCGGGGAGTTCACCCTCGGGCAGTGGCACGTACCGGCCGATCACGGCGCGCAGGGCGTGGAACTTCTCCGTGAGTTCGCCCGCCTCGCCGATCGGCGCGTCGTAGTCGTAGCTGGTGACCGTCGGCTCGTACCCGGAGTCGTACGGGTTCGCGCCCGAGTGGTTGGCACCGGCCCAGAAGCCGAAGTTGGTGCCGCCGTGCGCCATGTAGAGGTTGACCGAGGCGCCGGTGGCGAGCAGTTCGTCCAGCGAGCGGGCGGACTCCTCGGCGTCCCGGACGTGGTGCGGCTCGCCGGTCCGGTCGAACCAGCCGATCCAGAACTCCATCGCGGCGAGCGGGCCCTTGGGCTGCTGGCGGCGGAGCACCTCGAACCGCTCGGGGGCTCGGGAGCCGAAGGTGGCGGTGGCGAGCAGGCCGGGGATCGCGCCGCCCTGCTGCATGTAGTCCTCGGAACCGTCCGTGGTGAACAGCAGGCAGTCCACGCCGCGCGTGACCAGGCCGTCCCGCAGGTGCGCCAGGTAGGCGGCGTCGTTGCCGTAGCTGCCGTACTCGTTCTCGACCTGGACCGCGACCACCGGGCCGCCCCGGCCGGCCAGCAGGGGCAGCAACTCGGGTGCCAGGGCGTCGAACCAGCCGTCCACCTCGGCCAGGAAGGCCGGGTCGGAGCTGCGCAGCCGCATCCCGCCGGCGGCGAGCAGCCGGGCCGGCAGACCGCCGAACTCCCACTCGGCGCAGATGTACGGGCCGGGGCGGAGGATGACGTCCAGGTCGTGCGTCTGCGCCAGCCGGACGAACCGGGCGATGTCCCGCCAGCCGGTGAAGTCCACCTCGCCCGAGGGGAGCTCGTGGAAGTTCCAGGGGATGTAGGTGTCCACGGTGTTCGCACCGAGGGCACGCAGTCTGCGCAGCCGGTCGTCCCAGAGGTCCGGATGGACGCGGAAGTAGTGCAGGGCACCGGAAACGATGCGGTGCGGCGCGCCGTCGCGGCGGAATCCGGTGTCGTCGTAGTCGAGCATGCGGTGACCAGCTTTCGATGGTGCGCGGGCTGCCGGGCGGCGCCGGCTGTCGGTCCTGGGCAGTCGGAGGGCCGAACGGGTGGTGCGGCGCGATCGTGCCCGGAGCGGATCTCCGGTCGGCCGCCGCGAAGCCGCCCCGCCCTTCGGGCTTCTCCCCCCGTCTGCCCCGGCAGTCGCTCGTGACACCCCCTGTGGGGCACCCCCCTGGGACACCTCTCGTGGGGGTGTCCCACGGGGCCCGCCAGCCCTAGACTGCTCAGCTCGCGCGGTATTACCGACTGGTAGGGATGGGGAGTCCGGATGGCCGACGACCGGGTGCACGCGTTCGGGGACGACGCGCTGGGCGAGCACGACGCGGTGGCGCTGGCGGCGCTGGTACGGGCCGGCGAGGTCCGTCCGGCGGAGCTGGCGGCCGCTGCTGCCGCGCGCGCCGAGCGGATCGACGCGGCCCTCGCGCCGGTCGCGTTCGCCTCGTACGAACGGCCGCACACGGCGGCCGGCGCCGACCGGGACGCGCCGCTCCACGGCGTGCCCAGCTACCTCAAGGACAACGTCGACCTGCGCGGCATGCCCACCGGCCAGGGCAGTTCGGCGTTCCGGGCCAAGCCCGCCCGCCGCACCGCCGGCTTCGCCGAGCAGTTCCTGAGCACCGGCCTGTCGGTGCTGGGCAAGACCCGGCTGCCGGAGTTCGGCCTCAACGCCTCGACCGAGTTCGCCGAGGCCCGCCCGGTGCGCAACCCGTGGAGGCCCTCGCACTCCCCGGGCGCCTCCTCCGGCGGCTCGGCCGCCCTGGTCGCCGCCGGCGTCGTCCCGATCGCGCACGCCAACGACGGCGGCGGCTCGATCCGGATCCCGGCGGCCTGCTGCGGCCTGGTCGGGCTGAAGCCCACACGCGGCCGGATGGTCGCCAACGGTCAGGGCCGCCTGCTGCCGATCGACCTGATCACCGACGGCGTGCTGACCCGCTCGGTCCGCGACACCGCCGCCTTCCTCGCCGCCGCCGAACGCCACCACCGCAACCCCGCACTGCCCCCGCTCGGCCTGGTCGAGGGGCCGGGCGACCGTCCGCTGCGCGTCGGCCTGGTCGTCGACTCCCCGCTCGCCGTCACCGACGGGCCGACCCGGGCGGCGGTCGAGGAGACGGCCGCCCGGCTGGCGTCGATGGGCCACGAGGTCACCCCGGCCACCCTGCCGTTCGGCGAGGAGTTCTCCCGCGACTTCACCATGTACTGGGGGTACATCGCCTTCCTGATCGCGACCACCGGCAAGCTGGCGCTCGACCCGAGCTTCCAGGCGCGCAAGCTGGACGGCCTCACCACCGGGCTCCGGCGCAGCTTCCACCGCCAGTTCACGCGGACCCCGGGCGTGCTGCGCCGCCTCCGCCGGGCCGAGCAGGCGTACACGGCGATGTTCGACGCGTACGACGTGGTCCTCTCGCCGGTGCTGGCGCACGTCGCACCGCCGATCGGGCACCTGAGCCCGAACGTGGCGTTCGACGAGCTGATGGCCCGGCTGGTCCGGTACGTCGCGTTCACGCCGGTCAACAACGTCACCGGCGGCCCGGGGCTCGCGCTGCCGGCCGGGGCCACCGCCGACGGCCTGCCGATCGGGGTGCACCTGTCGGCGGCGCACGGCGGGGAGCGGGTCCTGCTGGAGCTGGCGTTCGCGCTGGAGGCGGACCGGCCGTGGCGGCGGATCCAGGACGGCGAGGGGCACCAGGAGCGGCAGGCCGCGCGGGTGGGGCTGGGCTGAGCGGGCCCGGTCCGGGGCGGGCGCGGGCTGGCGCCGGGGGCGGGCGGGTGTTCAGCGCAGTACGGGAGAGGCGATCGCGCAGGCCGCCAGGACCTCGCGGCGCAGCGGGCCGAGCACGTCGTCCGCATCCTGCGGTGCCGCGTCCTCGGGCGGCCCGGACGATCCGGGAGGCTCGGACCTGTCGGCCGGACCGGTGCTCCCGGGCAGCGCGGTGCCGGTCCGCAGGGCGGTGGCGAGCGCGTCCAGGTCGCGGGTGATCGCGCCGACCCCGGCCGCCGGCGGTGCCGGTTCGCCGTGCTCGACCCGGACCCGGGTCGCGGTGGTGGCCTCCACGACCCGCTCCACGGCGATCACCAGCGGCCACCAGGCCGCCGCCCGCGTCGCCGTGGGCGGCGGTTCGGTGAGCGCGCGCTGGAACTCGGAGCGCACCGCCGAGAGGTCCCGGTAGAGCCGCCGCCGGTGGCGCAGCCGGGACGTCTGGTCCCGGCCGGGCCCGGCGGCGAACGCCATCGCCACGTACGCGGCGGTGTCCCCGACCGCGTCGGCCAGCCGGTCGCCGATCCGGGTGTGCCAGGACTCGGGCCAGCACAGGTAGCCCGCCACCAGGACGATCGCGCAGCCGATCAGCGAGTCGTACAGCCTGGGCAGGACCAGCCGGAAGCCCTGGTGGTTCAGCAGGTCGGAGAGGAGCAGGATCACCGGGGTGATGGCCGCCGTCTGGAACGCGTAGCCCTTCGCGGAGACGGCCGGGATCAGCGTCGCCAGCAGCGCCATGGTGGGCACGTCCCACCAGCCGATGGGCACCTCGGCGAGTACCGGGGCGGCGATCAGCAGCCCGGCGGCGGTACCGAGCGCGCGGAGCACGGCCCGCGAGAACACCGAGCCGAAGTCGGGTTTGAGGACGAAGGTGACGGTCAGCGCGACCCAGTAGGAGCGCGGTACGGGCAGGACCGAGACCACCGCCTGGGCGAGGCCGATGCAGAGGGCCAGCCGCAGCCCGTACCGCCAGGACGCACCGGAGAGCAGGGCCGCCCGGGCCGTGCGCCGGAGTCGTACCCGCGGGCCGGCCGGCCGGCCGAGCGGGTCGGGCGGGTGGACCGCGTCGGACGGGTCGGGCGCGGGTGGCGCGGCGTGGTGGGGCGCGGCGTGGTGCGGTCCGTGCGGGGTGGAGCGGTGCGGGCCGCGCGGGTCGGGCACGGGTTCGGCGACGACGGCCGCCGCGTACCGGAGCGCCTGGTCGAGGGCCCGCTCCGACGGCCCGGTCGGCGGTGGCAGACCGAGGTCGGCCGGCACGGCGGCGGAGCCCTGTCCGATCGCGTCGGCCAGGGTCAGGACCGCCGCCGGGTACGCCTCCGGCAGCGGGCCGAGCCGGGTCGGGCGGAGCTTGGCGGCGGAGGCCGCCTCCACGATCGGGATCACCGCGTTGAGCCGCGCGACCAGCCGGGCCAGCCCGGGGGAGCGGCCGTGCCGGCGGGTGCGGTGGGCGAGCAGCAGGTCGTACGAGCCGTTGAGCGACTGGGTGACGGCCTGCCGCCGCTCGTCGTGCGCCGGTGTGCCGGCGGCGCGCAGGAAGCCGGCGACGGTCCGGTACGTGCCGGCCACGGCCTCCCGCTCCGGCACGCCGCCGCGCAGCGGCCAGGCGAACAGCGTGAGGACCAGCACCACCAGCCCGCCGAGACTCAGCAGCAGCGGGGCCTTCCACCAGGGCTGCGGCATCGGCAGGCCGGCCCCGACGACCGCGTTGAGCAGGAGCAGCAGCCCGGAGACGGAGGCGACCGCGCCGATCGAGGAGATCATCCCGGAGACCAGCGCGACCACGGTCAGCACCACGACCGCCGGCCAGCCCTCGCCGTACACCAGGGTGCCGAGCGTCACCCCGACCGCGCCGAAGAGCTGCGGCACGGCGATGTTGAAGACCCGCATCCGGTAGGCGTCGGCGGTGTCGCCGATGACGGCGGACAGCGCGCCCATCGAGACCAGCGCGCCGTACTCGGGCCGGTCGGTCGCGAAGCCGACGGCGAGCGGGGCGGAGAGCGCGACCGAGGCGCGGGCCACCGCCGCCCAGGGCACGGGTGCGGGGTGCGGGCGCAGTCCCGCGGTCAGCCAGCTGGGAGGGGTGAGCCGGGCGGCCCTGGTGCGCCGTGCCATGGAGCCAACCTACGGCCCGTCGGCGGACGGGGCCCGGTGGGCGTGACCGGGGCTTGGTCTCCGGCCTGTCCCCCCGGCCCGGGGTCCGGCCCGGCGCCCGGCCCCGGCCGGTGGGTGGGACGAACGGTCAGTTCGCCGTACGGGTGGGCCGGGCGGGCGGGGCCGGGTGCGCGGGCCGGCCGGGTTCCTCGGCGGCCCCGACCGCGGCCCCGACCGCGGCCTCCGGCCGTGCGGTCGCCCCGTCGGCGGTCCGGCGCCCGGTGGGGAGGTCGCGGACGCGGCCGACGGGTGACAGGAGCAGGATCAGCGCCGCCAGGGGCACCCCGGCCGTGGCGATCCACATCGCCGGGCGCAGCCCGAGGGTGGTGCCGAGGACGCCGGCGAGGACGGCGCCGAGCGGGATGGTGCCGAAGTTGAGGACGGCGGTGCTGGCGGTGAGCCGGCCGAGCAGCTCGGGCGGGCAGTAACTCTGTTGGAAGCCGGACTTGATGACGTTCCCGGCCACCACCCCGGCCGAGACGCTGAACCCGCCCACGGCGTAGCAGAGGACGCCCGCGCCGCCGCTGGTGAGGGGGATGAGCAGGGCGAGCACGGGCAGGCCGAGTTCGAAGAGGACCATCGCCCGGGCGGTGCCCGTCCGGGCGGCGACCCGGCGGGCGGCGAACGCCCCGGCGACGCCCCCGCTCCCGGCGGCGGCGACGAGGCCGCCCACCGTGCCGGCGTCGAGTCCGACCTCGCGCACCAGGAAGGCCACCTGGATCGACTGGTACCCCATCAGCGCCAGGTTGGAGGAGGCGCCGAACAGGGCCAGGGCGCGCAGCCAGCGGTCCCCGGCGAGCAGCCGCAGTCCCACGGCGACCTCGCGGCCGAGCGCGCGGTCGGTGGTCCGCGCCGCCGGCGTCTCGCGGTGCCGGATCCGGCCCAGGCAGAGCAGCGAGACGAGGAAGGTCGCGGCGTTGGCGAGCATGCCGTTGGCGGCGCCCGCCAGCTGGGCGATCAGGCCGCCGGAGCCCAGGCCGACGATCTGCGCGGCGGAGGCGCTGCCGTGGAGCTTCGCGTTGCCCTCGGGTTGGTCCTCGGGGGCGAGCAGGTCGGGCAGGTAGGCGGTGTAGGCGGTCTGGAAGAAGACGGCCGCGGTGCCGGTGAGCAGCGCGACGGCGAGCAGCAGGCCGGTGCTCAACAGGTCGAACCACCCGGCGACCGGGACGGCCGCGAACAGGAGCAGCGAGACGGCCGCGGCGGTCAGCATGACGGGGCGGCGCGGTAACCGGTCGACCCAGACCCCGGCCGGCAGGCCGATCACCAGCCAGGGCGCCCAGGCGGCCGCGCTGAGCAGGCCGATCTCGAAGGTGGAGGCGTGCAGTTCGGTGACGGCGATCAGCGGCATGGCCACGCCGGTCACCGAGGCACCGAACTTGCCCGCGGTCTCGCCGCACCAGAGCAGCCGGAAGTCGCGGTGCCGGCGGAGGAGTCCGCCGCGGGCGCCGCTCATCGGGTTTCCTCCTGCCCGTCGCGCGGGCCGTCCTCGGCGCCGGCAGGTCCGAGGGCGGTCGGTCCGGCGGCAGCTCCGGCGCCGACGGCCTCGTGCGGACGGCGGGGGAAGGACTGGAGCTGGACGACGACGGGCAGCGCCTCCGGGTCGGGTGCGGCGTCCGGGTCGGGGGCGTACCGTTCGACGACGGCGGCCAACTCCTCGTTGAGCGACTTGAGTCGGGCCGGATCGAGGCGCAGGTGGCTCCAGTCGGAGATGCTGCCGACGTTGCGCCACTCGTCCGGCCAGTCCTCGGAGATGTACTCGTCGACCCGGTCGAAGAGGCGCCGGACCACCCCCTGGAGGTAGACGGAGAGCGGGCCGTGGCTCTCCGGGTCGTCGCGGAAGTCGGCGGTGTCGAGCCGGTTGGGGACGGGGACCCGCCGCCACCACCGTTCGCGCTTGGTGCCGCGGCCGGTCTCCTCCTCGATGAACCCGTGCTCGGCGAGGTGGCGCAGGTGCCAGCTGACCGTCCCGGTGTTCTCGCCGAGCCGCTCGGCGAGCAGGGTGGCGGTGGCGGGGCCGTCGAGGTTCAGCAGCTCGAAGATCCGCATCCGCAGCGGGTGGGCCAGTCCGCGCAGGCTGCGGGCGTCGAGGCGGCGGTGCGGGCGCGGGGCCGCAGGGGCCGGCGGGGCCTCAGGGGCTGAGGGGGTTGCCGCGGGTCGTGACGGGGCCGGGGGACGGGCATCGGGGAAGCCGGGATCGCCGGGCCGCTCGGTGGGCATGCCGGAATCCTAAGATGCAGAGACTTCTCTGCATAGAGGTGTCTGCAGAGAAGTCTCTGTAAGTTGAGCGGACGCTCCGGGCGGGCCCTGGGGCGGGGCCCGGAGATCACCCCCCCCGGCGCCCCGTCCGCCGCCCCTACGCTGCGCCGTCCGCCTCCTGACCCGGCGTCGGCTCAGCCGCGCCGCGCGTCCTCGCATGCCGGGCCAGGCTGTCGCGCAGCCGGGTCAGACGGCGGATCTCGGCGTCCAGCGCGGCCAGCCGCTGCTGCACCACCGGGGTGAAGGTGTCCGGCCCGCGGTCGCCGGTCGACGGGCAGCCGCGCGGCGGGTCCTCGGTGAGCAGGGCGAGCCGGTGAGCCTTGCGGGCCACGTCCTCGACGGTCAGGCCGAGCGCCAGCAGCTCGCGGATCACCCGCACCCGGGCCACCTCCTCCGGCCCGTACCTCCGCTGACCGGACGCCGTCCGCGCGGGCGGCGGCAGCAGCCCCCGCTGTTCGTAGAACCGCAGGGCCCTGGGCGTCGTGCCCGCCGCCGCCGCGGCGTCACCGATCCTCATACGCGTCCGTCCTCCCGCTCACGCCATGGCTACACTTCGACGATCGTCGCGCCGAAGATGCCGTCACCGTCGATCAGTCGGGGCAACGCCGACGGCGCCTGTTCGATGCCCGACACGACCGTGGTGGGCACGACGAGCTCGCCGGCCCGCAGCCATTCCCCCAGCCGCTGCCGCCACTCCGCCTCCAGGTCCGGGTGCTGCAGCCCGGCGAACCCGTGCACGGTGACGCCCTGGGACAGCAGACGGAAGCTGTCGACCACGGCCGGCGAGCTGCCGCCGCGGCGGTCCGGCGCCATCTGCCCGGAGAGCGCCCCGACCAGCGCGAACCGCGCCCCCGGCCGGGCCGCGTCGACGGCGGCCGTGAGCTGCTCGCCGCCGACCAGGTCGAGCAGCACGTCGATCCCCTCCGGTGCGGCCGCCGCCAACTGTTCGGCGAACGGCCCGGCGCCGCGGACCAGGACGGCGTCGTAGCCGAGCTCCTCGGTCAGCCGCTTCGCCTTGGCGGCCGAACCGGTGGTGCCGATCACCCGTGCGGCCCCCAGCAGCCGGGCCACCTGCCCCGCCACCGTGCCGACCGCTCCCGCCGCGCCCGTGACCAGCACGACGTCCCCCGCGCGGACCTCGGCCGAGCGGGTCAGCGCGCCGTACCCGGCGGACGCGGGGGAGAGCAGTGCGAGCGGGTCCGGGACGGCGCCGTCCACACGGGTGAACGAGGCCGCGTCGCCCACCGCGTGGTCCCGCCAGCCCTGGAGGTGGGTGACCAGGTCGCCCGGGCGGAGCGCCTCGTCCGCCGGCCGGTCCGGGCCCACGGCCAGGACCTCGGCCAGCGCCGGACCGAACAACGCCTGACCCGGCCCGATCGACGGCAGCGGAGTGTCCGTCAGCTCGCCGCCGATCAGGGTGCGCAGGCCGGGGAAGACCAGGAAGGCCCGGTTGCGCACCAGCACCTGGCCGGGGCCGGGGGCGGCCAGCGGCGTCTCGGCCAGCGCGAAGTGCTCGGGGCGGGGGAGGCCGGAGGGCGCGGCGACGAGCCGGACCTCGCGTGCGGTGGTGGGCAGGGGGAGGGACATGGCGGACTCCGAAACGGGACGGCGCGCGGCGGTCGGTCCGCCGCGGAGATGCGGGGACGGTAACCCCTGACGCGCGGGTCAGGGGCAAGGCCGTCGTGCCGTCCCTCTCCGTCGCGTCGTCCTCGACACCGGTGACGGCCTCGTCCGCTGTCGCTCCGTCACCGGCCGTCCTGTCACCGGCCGTCCGTGCGCCGCCACTCCGTGCGCCGCCACTCCGTGGAGGCCGTCATCGCCCACCGGGCGGTCCGATGATCTTCTAGAGTCGCCTCCGGTGCGACCGTACGACCGCACCGGACGCATCCCTGCGCACACCTGCACCACGGAGAGGCAGCACCCACCATGAGCGAGCAGCAGGCACCCGAGCCCTTCGAGCCCGTCGTCGAGGACTGGCAGACCGCCCTGGTCGTCGTCGCCCACCCCGACGACATGGAGTACGGCGGCGCCGCCGCCGTCGCCCGCTGGACGGCGCAGGGCAAGAAGGTCGTCTACGTCATGGTCACCAGCGGCGAGGCCGGGATCGACACCCTGGAGCCCGAACGGTGCGGCCCGCTGCGCGAGGCCGAGCAGATCGCCTCCGCCGCCCTGGTCGGCGTCGACACCGTCGAGTTCCTCGGCCACCGGGACGGCGTGATCGAGTACGGGGTGCCGCTGCGCCGCGACATCGCCCGCGCCGTCCGCCGCCACCGCCCCGACATCGTCATCACCAGCAACTTCCGCGAGACGTACGGCGGCGTCTTCCTCAACCAGGCCGACCACATCGCCGTCGGCCGGGCCACCCTGGACGGGGTGCGGGACGCGGGCAACCGGTGGGTCTTCCGTGAGCTGACCGCCGACGGCCACGAGCCCTGGGAGGGCGTCCGCCAGGTCTGGGCGGTGGCCTCCCCGGACTCGCGGCACGCGGTCGACACCACCGACCACTTCGACGCCGGCGTCGCCTCGCTGGAGGCGCACAAGGCGTACCTGGCCGGGCTGGGCGGCGCGATGGCCGACGCGCGCGGATTCCTGGAGAGTCTCGGGCGGTCGGCCGGCACCCGGCTGGGCACCCGGTTCGCCGTCCCGTTCGAGGTCTTCCCGCTGCGTTAGGCGGACGGAAGGGCGAGCAGTGGTGTTCCTCCTTCCTCAAGAGGAGGAACACCGCTGCCGGCGGGTCGGGCGGATACGGGGCGTCCTCTCCGGAATCCTCGATATCGGACCCCCGGATTCCCCGACCCCCGGATTTCCCGACCCCCCGAACGTTTCGCTGCCGGAGCGGCATTCGGTCGGATCAGGGCCGGGCGAGTCCGAATGAGACCGAATCGGCCGAACCGGGACGGGAAGGCCCGCCGGGACCGGTCGCGCCGCGGAGCGGCCGGTCAGTCCTCCGAGTGTTCGGGGTGTGCGGAGCCGTCGCCGACATCGCCCCCGGCGTCGCCCCCGGCGTCGTCGTCATCGCTCCGCCCCCGGCGACCCCGTCGACGGAGCAGCCGGTGCAGCACGAGCGCGGCGACGAGCAGGCCGAACCCGGCCAGCAACCAGAGCTGGTAACGCACCGCCGTCCGGTACACCGCCCCGATGTTGGCGCCGGCCAGGTAGCCGAAGGCGGACCAGACGCCCACCCAGAGCGCGGCCCCCAGGACGTTGAACGGCTGGAACCGGCGCCACGGCATCCCGGTGGTGCCGGCGATGATGCCGTTGGTCTGCCGCAGCCCGTCGATGAACCGGGCGACCGTGACCACCTTGCCGCCGTGCCGCGCGAAGAAGCCGTCCGCCCGCGCCATCCGCGCCGGTGTGAGCAGCACGTACGGTCCCCACCGGTGGACGAAGGCGCGTCCGCCGGTGGCGCCGATCAGATGACCCAGGCTGTTGCCGACCACCGCCGCGGCGAAGGCGATCGCCACCACGGCGGCGAAGCTCAGGTGCCCGGTGCCGGCGTAGACGGAGGCCAGCACGAGGATGGTCTGGCCCGGCGCCGGGATTCCGCAGTTGTCGAGCAGCACGAAGAGCGCCACCGCCGGGTAGCCGTACTGCTCCAGCAGCGGTGCGAGAGCCGCGAGCGGCCCGGGCAACGCCGGGTCGGCCGCCGCGAGGGCGGTCGTGGTCGCCGCCCCGGTGAGCGGTGCGGGAGGGAACGCGAACGGCACGACTCACCGCCCCGGGCCGCTGCGGCGCGGGGCGGCGGCCGCTGGGATCAGTGGATCGCCTTGCGGGGTTCGATGTTGCAGTCGGGGCCGGGGTAGATCAGGCCGGTGTGACCGTCCTCGAAGCGGACCATGTACGGCGGCTGGCCGTCCTGACCGCGCACTTCGACGATCTCGCCCTTCTGGTCGACCATACCCACCGCTCGGCTGTGGACGTGGAGCTGGTCACCTACCGCTGCGTGCATGGTCTTGCTCCTCGGGTAGCGGTGGCCGCACGGGCGGCCGTTCTGCCTTCCACTGTGCTGCGGGGGTGGCCCGCCCGCAACGGCGCACCGCGGCCCGGGGTCGTCTCCGGGCCGACGCCGGGGCCGCTTCCGGGCGCCGGCGCAGGGAGACGCTGCCGGGAGGTGCCCCCGGTCGCCGCCGGCGGGTCCGGCCCGGAGACCGGCCGCTCAGCGCGGGCCGAGGTGTTCGGCGAGGTAGCAGCGGACCAGCCGCTTGCACTCGGCGATCAACGCCGGATCGCCCTCCGGGTCGCCGCGGAAGGCCAGCTTGAGCACCGCGTCCGCCGCCTCCAGCGCCACGCGCAGTCCGAGCGTCAGTGCCGCCGGGTCGGTCGTGGCGAACAGCTCGCCACCGAGCGCCTGGAGGCGCAGCGCGACGGCGCCGTTGTTGTCCAGCTCGGCGTCCAGCAGATGCCGGTCGTCGTGGACGCCGGTCGGCCCCGCCGCCCCGGCCAGCCCGAAGTCCACCTGGCCGAAGCCCGGCACGCTCCGCTTCATCGCGACGAACTCCTCGACCGCCAGGTCGGTGAACCCGGCCGTCCCGGTGGGCGTCCCGGACCGCAGCCGGGTGTCGAGGCGGTGCAGGTAGTGGTCGAGGTTCCGGCCGGCCAGCGCGGCCAGCAGGTCCTCCTTGCCCGCGAAGAACTGGTAGAGCGTGCCGATCGGCACCTGGGCCCGCTGGGCCACCTCCTTGGTGGTGAGCGCGGCGGCACCGGCCTCGTCGAGCAGGGCGGCGCAGGCGTCGAGGATCCGCTCGTACCGTTCCTGGCTGCGCTGCTGCACCGGCCGCCGCCGGCCGGCACCGGTCCGCCCGGGGGCCTGGTGACTCCTCGTGTCCGCGCTCATGGGGCCACTGTGCCGCATCCGGCGCACGTCGGGCCAATCACCCGCGCGGACGTGGGGCGCGCGCCCGGAACCCTGTTCGGCCGCCCGTCTTCGCGCCGGTACCTCGCCCTCCCGCCCCCCTCCCGGGCGCCGCCCGCCGCCGTTCCGTCACCGCCGGCCGCCGTTCCGCCACCGCCCCGCCGCCGTCGGGGTGGCCGGTCCGGGGGCGGCGGAGGGATGATCGGAGACGTACCGCTTCCCCTGCCGGAAGGAAGCCCGGATGTCCGGCCCGACCGCCTCTCACCCCGACGCCGGGGGCGCGGGTGGCGCGCGCCTGAGGGTCACCACCAGCGAGCACGCCGTCAAGACGCTTGTCTGCCGGATCGAGGGCGAGGTGGACCACGAGAGCCGGCACGTGCTCGACGAGACGCTGTCGAGCGCTGTGGCGGCCGGTCCGGTGCTGCTGGTCGTCGACCTCGCCCCGCTCACCTTCGTCGACTCCGCCTGCCTCAACGCGCTCCTCCGGATCCGCCAGGAGGCCGAGGAGGCGGGGACCAGACTCGTCCTCGCCGGGCCCGGCCCGCAGATGCAACGGCTGTTGGCGGTCACCGGTACCGACGAGGTGTTCACCGTCTGGCCCAGCGTGCACGCGGTGCCCGGACTCGGCGCGCCGTAGGGCCGACCTTCACGGCGGCCGTCCCCATCGCCCGGCGCTCCGCGTGCCCGTGCCTGTCCGGGCGCACGCTGTGGGGACCCGGCCGGTGCCGGTGTCGGTGTCGGTGGCCGTGCCGGCCGGTCAGGCCGCCGGATACTGGTCCGGCGGGTGGATCGAGGAGAGCAGCGCGATGAAGCGCTCGGAGCCGCTGATGACGCCCGGCTGGTTGCTGCCGGGAGGGGCGGGTTCGACGGTCACCGTCTCGATCTCGCCTTCGTGCACCCACAGGATGTCCGGGGACAACCGGTGCTCGGCGGAGGCGCCGTCCCAGTTCTGCCGGATCACCATCGAGAAGGCGATCAGCTGGATACGGAGGTCGGTGCCGTCCACGGCCTGGAGGAAGAGGAACTCCTCGTGGGGGACCATGGCGAGGACGCCGAGGGGCGCGGGCCGGGTCAGCAGCTCGGGCGCGCGCAGGACGTGGGTGCAGGTGAAGCCGCTCTCACCCTCCACGGACACCATGGGGTTCGGCTTGCCGTCGTCGTCGAGGTCGACCGGGTGGGTGCGCAGGTTCCCCAGAGCGGCGTCCCACACCTCCTCCGCGCCGAGGTTCCAGGACTCGAACTGGGCCGGGGGCACCGCGGCCGACAGGTTGTCGGCGAAGCGCAGCACGAGGACGGCCGCCAGGTCGCCGGTGAGGGAGAGCGCCAACCCGTGGTGGTCGCCGACCGTGTCGGCGCGGACCAGCCTGGGCATGAGCAGGTGGCGCACCTCGTCGAAGCCCGCCCGGTAGAGGGCTTCGCGGCGGTCGCGCAGGGAGAGCTGCCCGTTGAGGTAGTCGACGGTGGCGCTGCGCCACTGGTCGTGGGGCAGGTCGCTGACGAGCCGGGCGATCTCGGCGAGGTCGAGCGCGATGCCCGGTTCGTCGGCTGCGCCGAGCCGCAGGTGCTGCCGGTCGCCGAAGTTCATCGGCGGACCGGAGTCGCTGCCGTCGAGGAAGATGTCGGCCAGTACGTCCTGGAACGCCTGCCACTCGGCCGGGCCGAGCCAGGAACACCAAGGAGGCACAGGGGAGTTACCGAGGTCGCCGGACTTCTTGGCCCGTCGGAACAGAGGCATGCCGCACAGCGTAGAGGGCTTCGCCGCCGTGCGGGAGTGCGCAGACGTACCGGTTCGGGTGCGGCTCCTGAGGCCCGGGGTGACGCAGGCTCCGGTCGTGGCGCGGAACGAATATGACGCCGCGTCAGGCCATGGCTTCCCGTGGACTCCGGAGGGCTGCCGCCAGTACGGCGGCGGCCCGCGCGACCAGTGGTTCGTCCGCCGGCGCGGCGGCGTCCCGCTTGGTGGACAGGACGGCCAGGACGACGTGCGCCCCGTCCGGTGTCCGGGCGACGCCGACGTCGTTGGTGGCGCCGTAGCCGCCGGTGCCGGTCTTGTCCGCGAGGGACCAGCCCTCGGGGAGTCCGGCGCGGAGGCGGGCGGCGCCGGTGGTGTTGGCGCGCAGCCACGCGGTCAGCCGCCGTCGGTCCTGCGGGGGGAGGGCGTCCCCGAGCACCAGTTCCCGGTGGCTGCGTCCGATGGCGGCCGGGCTGGTGGTGTCCGTCGGCCGCCCCGGTTCGGCGGAGTTCAGCTCGGGCTCCCACCGGTCGAGCCGCGTCACGCCGTCGCCGAGGGATCGGGAGAAGCGGGTGATCGCCGAAGGTCCGCCGAGCTCGCGGAGCAGGAGGTTGTCGGCGGCGTTGTCGCTGTGGGCGATGGCGGCGGCACACAACTCCGCGACGGTCATGCCGTTCGCGAGGTGCTCGGGCCTGCCCGTGATCGGGGCGTACCCCGCGTCCGTGACGTCCTTCGCGGTGTACCGGATCCGCCGGGCGAGGAACTCGCCGTCCCGGTCGAGGTCCCTGAGGATCGCGGCGGCGGTGAGCGTCTTGTGCACCGAGCAGATCGGGAAGAGCTCGTCGGCCCGGTAGCCGACGGTCCTGCCGGTGACGGTGTCCTGCGCGAACACGCCCAGGCGGGCGTCGTGCTGCCGTTCGAGGTCGGCCAGCCTCCTGATCGCCGCGTCGCCGCTCGGCGGGCCGCCGCCCGAGGCGCGCGCCGCCCCGCCCGCCGGCATCGCCGCCGTGAGCGCCGCGCCCGCACCGAGGGCCAGCACTGCGCGACGGCCCGGGCGCCCTGTGAAGGTCTCCACGACCGTGTCCTCCTCTGTTCGGTGACCGTTCCCCGGAGTGGGCGGACGTCTCCGCGGTCGGATCGGTTCGTCCACTTCCTGCCCCTCCTACCCCAACCGGCCGGACGCCCACCCCCGACGTCGCCGGCCGCCCGTCGGACGCGTCTGGCGTTTCGGCCGCCGACCATTAACATGAGTATCCCTCATGTTCGTCCATGGGCGTTCACCGCCACGTGAGCAGGGAGTCCGGCCATGCCGCACCGACTCGACCTCCCGGCGGGCTTCCGCTGGGGAGCCTCCACCGCCGCCCACCAGATCGAGGGGGCGGTGGACGAGGACGGCCGGGGACCCTCCGTCTGGGACACGTTCGCCGCCCGCCCCGGCACCGTCCGCGACGGCCACACCGGGGCGGTGGCCTGCGACCACTACCACCGCTACCCCGAGGACATCGCCCTGATGAAGGGCCTCGGGCTGGACGGCTACCGCTTCTCCATCGCCTGGCCCCGCGTGCAGCCCACCGGCGAGGGCGCGGTGAACCCCGCCGGCCTCGACTTCTACGACCGCCTGGTGGACGCCCTGCTCGCCGCCGGCATCACCCCGCTGCCCACCCTCTTCCACTGGGACCTCCCGCAGACCCTGGAAGACGCGGGCGGCTGGCTGAACCGCGACACCGCGTACCGCTTCGCCGAGTACACCGCGATCGTCGCCGACCGCCTGGGGGACCGCGTCCCCGCCTGGATCACCCTCAACGAGCCCTTTGTGCACATGGTCTACGGCTACGCCCTCGGCATCCACGCCCCCGGCCGTGCCCTGATGCTCGACGCCCTGCCGGTGGCCCACCACCAGCTCCTCGCCCACGGCCTGGCCGCCGCCGCGCTGCGCGAACGCGGCCTGGACGTCCTGGTCGCCAACAACCTCACCCCCGTGTGGCCCGCCTCGTCCGCCGACGCCGACCTCGCCGCCGCACAGGCCTACGACGTCCTCCACAACCGCCTGTTCACCGACCCCCTCCTCCTCGGCCGCTACCCCGACCTCTCCGCCTACGGCGTCGGCCCCGACCTCGGCGGCAGCGTCCACGACGGCGACCTGAAGCTCATCACCGCCACCCCGCTCGACGGCCTCGGCGTCAACTACTACAACGCCACCCGCATCGCCGCACCCACCGAGCCCGGCCTCCCCTTCGCCGAAGCCCCGATCGAGGGCGTCCCCCGCACCGCCTTCGACTGGCCCGTCGTCCCCGACGGCCTGCGCGAACTCCTCACCGGCCTCCGCGACCGCTACGGCGCCGCCCTCCCGCCCGTCACCATCACCGAGAACGGCTGCTCCACCACCGAGGAGCTCGACGACACCTTCCGCATCGACTACCTCGCCGGCCACCTCGACGCCCTCGCCGCCGCTGTCGCCCAGGGCGTCGACGTCCGCGGCTACTACACGTGGTCCCTCCTAGACAACTACGAGTGGGCCGAGGGCTACCACCAGCGCTTCGGCCTCGTCCACGTCGACTTCGAGACGCAGAAGCGAACCCCGAAGGCGTCCTACGCCTGGTACCGCGACCTGATCGCGGCCCACCGGGCCCGGCAGGCGGGATAGTCGGGCTCACCGAGGGGGCGATGCACCGCGCGAGCGGGCGTGGCCGGGGCAGGGCTCGTCGTGGAGACCGCCGGCCGCCTGCTCGGACGCGTCCCGCCGTGGCCGCGCGATGCCGGGTGCGAGTCGCGGGGCCGGGGCCTGCGGCTCGCACCGGGCAGCTGCGGTCACTCCGCCTCGTCGGCCTCGCCGGCGGGTTCTTCGGGGGACCAGCGGAGCGTCACGTTGAAGTGGACGCCGGCGGTGCCGCCCGCCAGGATCACGCCGACGCTGCCGTCCAGCTTGACGCCGAACCCGACCTCGATCTCGTCGGGCCGGCGTGGCAGGGCACGGAACGCTTCGATCACGTCGGATGCCGTGTTGACCACGGTGTGCAGCGAGTCCCGCACCGTGGCGCCCGCTCGCTCCAGAGTTCCCCGGCCGGCAGGCGCGACGCCTGTGCCGGTGTCCTCGCTCTCGACCACCAGCGTCCCGCCGGACGCGAGGGCGAATTCGGTACGTGTTGTCACTTGGCCTCCTGGCCCGGGGATGAGTGTGCGCAGACGGAGCTCTGCGTCGACTGCGGATAGGCGTCGGCCCGGACCTTGTCCAGCCCGGCGAGGATCGTCGGCAGTCGGGTCGGGTCGTTCAGATAGTCGAGCACCGCGCGGTTGAACGCGGCCGCCATGCTGCTGGGCATGCTGTCCGAGGCGTCGAAGCAGAGGATGGCGGACGAGGTCAGCAACTCGTCGATCCGGCGGGCGACGCTGCCGGTGGCGTGACCGGACGCCAACCGCGTGGCGACGGCGCGGTTGGCGGAGAAAGCCGACTCCGGCTGCAGGCCCGGCCAGATCTGCTGGGCCTGCGGGCTCGCGAGGAAGGCCATGAACCGCTCCGCCTCGGGCGAGTCGTGGAACATCGCGACGAGATCTCCCGACACCTCGTACGCCGGCGTCGGCGTCGGCCGGAACTCTGGGAACGGGACGAAGTCGTAGTCCTTTCCCGGGAGGGGTTTGGTCACTGCGGTGGGGTCCGGGGTGACGGGGGCGCCGTGCTCGAAGTAGCAGCCGGGCGATGCGGTGAAGAGCGGGTAGGCCCCCTCGCCGTAGCCGGTCAGGAGCGCGGTCAGCGGGCCGCCGTGGATCGAGCCCTGTGCGGTGAAGATCTGGCCCCATGCCTGCCAGGCCTCTCTGACCTGCGGCGATGTCCAGTCGAGCTTGCCGTCGACCCAGTCCGTGTAGAGGTCGGCACCCGACTGGTGCAGCAGGATGTCCTCGATCCAGTCGGTGCCCGGCCACCCCGAGTTGGGCGGGTCGGCCAGGGCCAGGCACCAGGGCGTGGCGCCCCGCTGGACCATCGACCGGCCGACGCCCACCAAGCCGGCCCAGCTGTCGGGCGGCTGGGTGGCGAGCCGCTGGGGTGCGTACCAGATGAGACTCTTGACGGAGGCTTTGACCATGACCGCGTACGGATCGCCGTTCACGGCCTCCCCGGCGCGGGACCACGGGGGGCCGTAGTCGGACCTCAGCAGATCGACGAGTCCGCTGCCGAGTGCCCTGTCCTGGAAGCGGTCCAGCCGGACCAGGTCGCCCTGCTGCGCGTAGGAGCGCAGCGCCCCGGGGTTCGCCATGACAGCCAGGTCCGGTGCCTCGCGCTTCTGTACGGCGGCCCGCAGTACCTGGTCGAGCGCCCGGGTGGGGGAGGCGTGGACGGTGATGCCGGTCTCGGCCTTGAAGGCCGTGAGTACTGCTTGGAAGGAGTTCCGCTCGGCCTCGGCGGTCCAGGGTGTCATGATGACCAGGACGCGCCGGCCGGACGAGCCTCCGAGGCAGGCGGCCGACGCCGCCAGCAGGGTGAGGACCAGAAGGAGCCGGAGAGCTGCCTGTCGCCTCTGCCGCATCACTGGCCTCCGAACCGGTACTCGTCGATGCGCGGATTCAGCGCGAGAGCGGCCGCCGTGGCTGCGACTGAGGTCAGCAGCGCGAGAAGTGCCAGGAGGACGGAGGAGTAGGCCTCCGCGTCGGTGGCACCACTGGTGAACGCGGCCTCGGCCTCGGCCTGGTGGTGACCTGTCCGCTCCGGCTCGGCGGTCGCGGGTCCGGACGCCTGCGGTGCCAGGTGGGTCCCGCAGGACCCGGCGGCCGGGCACGCCTGCGTGACGATGGCGTACAGGTCCCCGTCGGCCTCGGCGGCGGACCGGCTCGCCTGCTCCTGTGCCAGGGTGACGGCTCGGACGAACGGACCGTCCAGGGCCGAGCGCAGGCGTCCGTCCGAGACGTGGAGCGACAGACCGCACAACAGGGCCGTCGCGGTGAGGGCGAGCACGGCAGTCGTCAACCGGATGCTCAACCGACGCCGGAACCGACGGCGCAGCACCGACTGTGTCCGCGCGAAAAGCGCCAGCACCAGCGCGAACGGCACCAGGAACAGCAGATCTGCGGTGCGCGCCAGCCACACCGAACCGCGCCGGTCGGCCAGCGCGGCGTTCTCCTCCGTCCGCAGCCGGTTCAGCGTGTTCGAGACCTCCCGGTACTGCAGGGTCGCGTACCACAGGGCCGGCACGGCGCGGGTGAGCTCACCGGTCTGCCGGTAGTCGGCGGCGGCCTGTTCGAGCTCGGCGTTGTAGTTGACGACGAGCCCCTCGACGAGTTGCAGATCGCTGGTGACCGTCGCGCCCGCCACGGTGTCCCCGGCCAGTTCCGCCAGGTTCTGGTTGATCGCGGCGATGTCGTTCCGGTACTGCTCGCCGAGTCCGCCGAGGACCACGGTGCCCTGCCGGAAGCCGTGCACCGCCGCGCGTTGGGCATCCGCGAGCGCGCCGTACGCGGCCTCGGCCCGGAGTACCGCAGGGGCGGCCCGCCCGCCGACGGCGTCGGTTCCGCCGTGTGCCTGGCTGGACACCACCAGGCACAGCGCCCCGGTCAGCAGGCTGCCCGCCACCAGCGCCCCGCGGAGCCGGCGCAGGGTGCGCGCGGTCGTGGAGGGCGTCGCCGGTTCGTCCGCCACCGGTTCGGGCGCCACCGCGGGCGGGGCCGTCATCTGCCCGTCACCGGTGAGCTGCCGGTGAATTCGTAGTCGCAGTCGAGGTTCTCGCAGTACCGTGCGCCGGCCACCGCGACCCGGCCGCACCTCGGGCAGTCGGGCCCCGGGGCCGACGGGAACCCGGGCGCCGGATCGGCCCGCGTCGTCGGGGTGCGCGAGAGGCCGTACGAGGTGCTGGTGGCCGTGCCCATCATGGCCTGCAGGACGTAGTCCGGATCAAGCTCCGGTAGCAGGCTGACCACGCCGCGAACGGCATCCTCGACCCGGACGACCTTGCCCAGCCGCCGGAGCGCGTCCTCGTTGCGCAGCTCGGTGGCGAGCGCCACGGCCCGGCCCCAGGCATCGCGCGCCCCGTGGCGGTCCCCCTGGCGGAACAGCGCCCCGCCGCGCCATCTGAGGTCGTACAGCTCCTTCTCCCGCTCGTGGCGGCGCCGATCGGCGCCGAGGACGGTCTCCGGGGCCGGCTGGTCGAGCCAGCGCGCGCTGATCACCTCCACCGGGCTGACGGGTGTGGCCAGTTCGGTGCCGATCGATCCGGTGACCACTTCGATGGAAGCCAGGGTCTCCGCGTCGGCGCCGACCGTCCGGTCGCCGGTCACGGCGAAGGTCGCGACATACCGGCGCGCCTCGCTGCTCCAGGGGCCGGTCGGGTAGTCGGCCGCCGCCGTTCCGGCCAGCGGCAGGCGGTGGCCGACCAGGTCGGCCAGCGCCGGGTGGGCCTGTTCGAGGACGGACACCGACACTCCCGGTGCGCAGCGCACGCGCAGGGCCAGGTCGGACAGCGTGCGGCCCATGGCGACGCGGATCAGTGCGCGGAAGTCGGGCGCCAGGTCGGCCAGGTCGGGCACCGCGTCCGCGGTGCCCTGGAGCTCCTCGGCGATCCGTCGCAGTTCGGCGGGCTCCCAGTCCGCGCCGATACCGCGGGCGTCGCAGGTGAACACGGAACGGCAGTCGGCGAGCACGGTCTCCATCGACCGCGCCGACCGGTCCTGGTGCTCGTTGCGTCCGTCGGTGAGCAGGAGCGCGTGGCAGATCAGATCGCCGTGCGGCTCGAGCAGTTCACGGGCCTTGTCGAGCCAGGCGCCGATGACCGTGCCCTGGGCGCCGGGGGCGATCCGGTTGACGGCCTGCTTCGCCTCCGCGCGGGTGACGGCGTTCGCCGGGGCGAGGAAGGACTCCCGAGGGTAGATCATGGTTGCCTGGTGGGTGCCGGCGACCACCGCGAAGCGGGTTCCCTCGCGCAGGGTGTCGATGGCGGCGCAACTCGCCTCCTTGGCACGTTGGAGTTTGGTGCGCGGATCGCTCATCGACCCCGATTGGTCCAGCAGGATGACCTCGGCGAACTGCGCATCGGTCGGCGGGCTCGCCCGCCGGTCGGCTGCGGTGCTCGCGACCACGCTGAGGTAGACGTGCACCTCACGTTCGTCCAGGGAACGGTACTTGTCGAAGTTGGCCTCCAGGGTGACTCTCGGTGCTTCGGCCATGTGCCAATTCCTCTTCTGTAGGGGAAGATTGACGATCCGTCCAGGAGTGCCGGGTCACTGCGTGGTGACCGGCCTCACGGCGTTGGCCAGATCGACGAGAACGGTGTGGCGGTTCGCGTCCGGTGCCCCGTGGGCGAACGCCCGGTATTCCTTCTCCAGGTCCGACCGGAGCTCGTGCTCCGTGACGTCGTCGTCGGAGGGGGTCAGGCCCGGTCGCGGGGTGCGCCGGCGGTCGAGCCTGGCCTCCAGGATCAGGGTGGCCAGCCGGCGCCGCTCGGGTTCGTCCAGCGGCAGTGTGGCCAGCACCTGTTCGGCCTCGGCGAGGTCCGTTCGGTCGGGCAGGCCCCCGGGGCCCGCGCCGAGCCGCCCTGTGAGAATCCGCAGCGCGGCGATCCGCGCCGCCCGATGGTGCGGTGAGGTGTCGGGAATCTGCCTCAACGCCGAGACGGCACCGGCCCGGTCGCCGCGCCGGAGCCTCGTCCGGGCGTGGCCGAAGGCGGCGCTCTCGTGCCAGCTGTCGGTCCGCCACACCGCCAGGTAGGCCGCCGATGCGGCGTCGAGCTCCTCCTCGGTCGCCGCTCGGTACTCGGCGCACAGTGCCAGTGCGAGCTGCGGCGCGAGCTCGCCCGGCAGCATCTGGTGGCAGGAGGTGAACATCTTCTCCGCGCCGCCGAACTGCTGCTCGGCCAGGGCTGTCAGCCCCTCGTGCCAGTTGAGCCGCCACCCGGGCCGCAACAGGCCCCTCGCCCGGTCCAGCGCGGCGCGCGCCGCCCCGATGTCGTCGAGCCGCAGGTGGAGTCGGCAGCGCAGCAACTCGACCTCGGGCGAGGAAGCACGGGCGGAGGCCGGGACGGGATCGGCGTAGGAGGCGAGTTGGGAGAGGGCGACCGCCGGATCGGTGCTGACCGACGCCCGGAGGAAGCCGGCGGCGGAGTCGCGGGCGTCGACCAGCGGCTCGGGCAGCCCGGCCGCCGCCATGACCGGGGTGGGCGGCGCGGTGGCGAGCGGGCGGCAGCTGCCCTCGACCGCCGCCCGCAGCGCCGCGGTGCTCGTCCACCGGTCGAGCGGCGGCACCGTCCCGAGCCCGGGGTCGATCAGCGTGGTGGAGCGGGCGAAGAGCAGTGACGGCGCGGTGTACTGGGTACTGTCCCGGTGGGACACCAACTCGCGCAGCACACCGCTCAGTTGGCCCGCCAGATCGGCTGCCGAGGCGAAGCGCAGCTGCGGATCGTGATGGGTGGCGCGGCTGATGAGCCGGCGCAGCGAGGTGAAGCGGGCACTGTCCGGGTCGGCGGTGTACCACCGGAAGAGCGACTCCAGGGTCCTGCCCACCGTGTGGAGGTCGGTGGCGACGGTGGGCCCGGTGACCATCAGCTCCGGGGCCATGTACTCCTCCGAGTACGCTCCGCTGCCCACTGCCCCGGCCTCGCGCACCGCGCCGAGGTCGATCAGCTTGATCCGGGAGCCGTACACCATCAGGTTGCTCGGCTTCAGGTCGCAGAACAGGTACCGGCTGTCGTGGAGGTACTGGAACGCCCGGAGCACGCGCAGGACGTAGCCGATGACCTGCTCGGTCTCCAGCCGGCCGAACAGCTCCGGGCGCTCCAGGGAGTAGCCGGGTACGTACTCCATCACGAGGTAGCCGTGGTAGCCGTGCTGGGACCCGCCTGCCGGCTCGTGTGTCACGAAGTCGTAGATGTCGACGATGTCGTCGTGTCTGAGCTCGATCAGGAACCGCTTCTCCTCGGCGGCCTCCTCGACCCGCGCGGGGTCCGCCGCGTCGATCAGGCCTTTGAGCGCCACCGGACGGTTGTTCAGGCGCTCGTCGTGGGCGAGGTAGACCCAGCCGAAGCCCCCGTGCCCGATGCAGCCCTCGACCCGGTAGCGGTCCGACAGCAGGTCGCCCCGGCTGAGTCTCGGCACGAACGAGTAGGCCGTCCCGTCGTACGGGCAGCGCCCCTCCAACAGGCTCGGCTGGCCGTCGAGACCCGTGCCCACGGGGCGGCGGCAGGCGGGATCGGGGCAGAGCCTGCGCTCCTCCGGGATTCGCGGAGCGGCTCTGACCGCGCGGTCCGGCTCCGGTCCGGCGATCGTCGGCAGTGTGACGAGGCCCAGTCCCCACCAGGGGTCGTCGCCGAAAGGGCGCGGCGGCTGTACGGGCTCCGCGGGGCGCGCGGACGGCACCGCGCCGCGGTTGGTGCTCACCGCAACCGACCGCCCCGGGGCCCGCTCCCCGGTGCTGCCTACGGCCGGCAGGCGGCCACCGCCCGTCGGCGCGGCCACCGGCGGCGGAAGCAGGCAGCGCCGGCAGTAGGTGGTCGCGTCGAGTTCGCCACCACAGCCAGGACGGTTGCACCGGTTCATGCCTGCCTCCCGTCGATCTCGCGCCGAACGGCCCGGTGGTACTCCTCGACCCGGAGCTCGGCGAGCGGCAGGTCGCATCCACCGCTGTAGAGCAGCCGCCGGGCCGCCTCGTACGAGTCGCCCAGTTCCTCGATCAGGCCGCGCGCCGCGGCCTCCGAACGGTAGGCGTCCAGCCGCCCCCGGGCCCGGTTCCGCCGGGCGAGCAGGGCCGTGCACTCGGCGTTCAATCGCCGGGCCCGCACCAGCGACCGGGCGGCTGCCTCCTCGCAGGAGCCGAGTTCCCTCAGCAGCCATCCCCGGAGGGTGGACCCGGCGGCGGCCGGGCCGGTGTCCCGCAGCACCCGCAGACGGACCGCGAGCGCGGCCGCGCCGGCGACCTGTGGCGGCGGTGCGCCGAGGATCCGCGGCGCGACGTAGTCACGGCGCGCCCGGGCGTCGCGCTCGGCCGCGTCGACCTCCTCGACCAACCGGCCGAGCCGCCCGAGTCGGTCGCCGAGCTCTGTCTCTCCGCCGTGCCGACCGCTCGGCGAGACGGCCGCGGCGGGCTGCCCGAGGCTCGCCGCGACCGCACTGCGGACATAGCGCGGAGGGTCGCCGTGGTAGGCGAGCAGCAGGCGCACGCCGATGCTCGACGCCCGCGCGGCGATCGGTTCCAGCAGCCGGTAGTACAGCTCTCCGGGGTCGGCCGCCAGGTCGACCGCGTTGACCACGACAACTATCGGTGAGCCCAACTCCTCCAACTGGTGGGCGAGGTCATCGGTGACACGGTCGGTCAGCAGACTCAGACTCTTCGCGAGCTGCTGGGCGACCTGCTCCGTCGTCCGCCCGGTCGCGTCGACGGCGGCGTCCACCTCGCCCAGCTGCGGGACGGTGCCGGGCGGGGCGCCGCTCACGGTTTCGTCGGGGGCCGCCCGACGGTAGCCCGGCACCGTCAGGCCCACCAGCCGGGACGTCAGCGCGACCGCGCCGCCACCGCCGATCGCACAGACCCCGCCCGGCCCGTCGGACGCCAGCCAGCCGACCAGGTGCCGGGTCAGTGCGAGCTGCACCGGGTCGTCCAGGACCTCCGGGACCTGCGGCGACGGCCAGTCGCCCGGCAGCACCTGCGAGGTCCGGCTCGTCAGGTGCCCGTCGAGCACCGCGCTCGCGTACCTGTACAGCGTCCGGACCGCGATCATCCAGCTGCTCTCGGCGAGCGGTGCCCGGACAACCGCGATCACGCCGAGGATCTGACCGTCCGCGGCGAGTGCCGCCGCACCGCTGAACCCACGGTCGACGCGCTGCTCCAGTACCGCGTCGAGCTGGACCCGCTCCCCGGTGAAGTCGTACGAGGTGATCCTCGCATTGACCAGTTGGCCGTTGTCGGTACCCGCCGGGAAGCCGAAGATTCGCACGATCTCGTCGTGCTGCCAGGTCCGCCGGATCCTCGCGCGCGGCGCGCCCGGCACCACGGACCGCAGGGCGAGGATCGCCACATCCCCGCGCTGGTCCGGTAACGGCGGCTGCCAGCAGCTCTCGACAACGGTCGCCGGATAGGCGTCGTCGGGACGTCCGGCGATCCGGACCCGGACCTCGCGATCGGCTTCACGCCCGGCGTCGATGGCCTCCTCGACCACATGCGCACACGTCAGCACGTACTCGCCGTCGAGCATCGTCCCGGCACCGTGCACGCGCCCCTGGGTGTCCTCGATGCGCGCCAGCCAAGGATCCTCCCGCCCCATGGCGAAAACGCTACGCCAGAAAGGATCTGACAGGTAGTCATCTCACATGATCGGATCAGGTTGTGAACACCGATCCCGGGCGGAAGGCTGCTGCCGGCCAGGGTCGTCGAGTGCCGAAACGCGTGGCCGGGTCGCCGCGCGGGCGCCGGCCGGAGCCCGGCATCGTTCGGCGCGGTCGGTCGTGCTGCCAGCCCCGGGGGAGGGCGGCGAACAGCGGAGCACCGGCCGCCCGGCGGAGCCGGTACGGGCCGCAGGCGCGGTCGGCAGCTCACCATGGAGACCCTCGTCGCCGACGCCGGGCCGAGGCCGTCCGGCATGGCGCGCAGTTGCTCCGGACGCACTGCTGGGCCGGTGAGGACGGCCGCCTGGTGCGCGAGTACGAGGAGTTGGGCCTCACGGCGGCCCTGGAGTTCGAGGAACTCCGATCGGACGGATCGCTCTGGCCGGGCCGGGTGCTGCAGACCCGGGTGTGAGCGGCCGGCCCTCCCGGCCCCGGATCGCCGCGGCTCTGCTCCGCGGCCTCGTCCACCTGGACTCCCCGGAGTCCACGTCCTGGCCGGCACCGCCCCGGCGGGCCCAGCACCCACCTGCCCGGCTCCCCGCGCGTCGTGAACGGCCCCGGCAGGGGCGCGAAGCGCTACCGGGCGCCGTCGGCGGGTGTCTGCAGCCTCGCCCGGTAGGCGCGCTTCTTGACGAGCGCGCCGCAGGTCTTCATCGAGCACCAGCGGCGGGCACCCGCGCGCGAGGTGTCGACGAAGGGGACACCGCAGTCGGGGTTCCCGCAGATGCGGACGCGGGTGCGGTGCTCCGACGCGCAGAGGGCGATCAGATCCCGGGCGACCGTCGAGAGCACCGCCGCGACCGTGTCGCCGTGCCAGCGCACGGTGGTCGCGTCTGGGGCGAGTTCGGGCGTCGAGGGGGGTTCGGCGGCGGCGCGGTTGACGAGCGCGACGTCCTCGGGCGAGGGCGGCGCGGAGTCCGCCAGGGCGAGGCCGGTCCGCTGGATCGCCTCACGCAACCGCCTGGCGCGGCCGAGGTCGGCCTCGGTGCAGGGCGGCGCCGCTGTCGTGCAGTCGCTCTCGACGGCCCAGCGGCTCAAGTCCTCGGGCCGGGCCAGCCGTTCGAAGGGCGCGTCCGCGCCGCGGTCGGCCAGGGTGCCCGCGAAGGCGAAGCACAGTCGCGCGTCGTCGAAGCGGAAGTCGGCCTTGGCGCGCTGGCGCCCCTCGCGGCTGCCGTCCCTGTCGTCCCTGTCGTCCATGTCCACCACTTTAAGTGGTTGACACGATTCCGGGCAAACGGCTAGCTTCCAAGTCCACCACTTAAACCGGTAGACTTTGGGCGGCTGCTCGCCGCTCCCGCCACCCCCCCCCGCAGCACGAGGAGGCCGCGCCATGCGAGCCGCAGTCATCGAGGAACTCCACAAGCCGCTCGTCATCCGCGACGTGCCGGAACCCGCCTGCCCGCCGGACGGCGCGATCGTGCGCGTCGGGGCGAACGGGATCTGTCGGACCGACTGGGCCCTGTGGGCGGGGGAGTTCTGGACGGGCGGACCGCGTGTCGAGGCCCCGTTCGTCCTCGGCCACGAGTTCGCCGGCACCGTCGTGGAGGTCGGCCGCGAGGTGCGGGGGTGGAAGGAGGGAGACCGCGTCATCTTCCCGATGAACCCCGGCGAGGGCGCGTGCGAGATGTGCCGCAGCGGCAACCAGCACGTCTGCGAGCACGTGGACTCGCTCGTACCGGGGGTCTCCTACTGGGGCGCCTTCGCCGAGTACGTCATGGTCCGCTTCGCCGACGTCAACCTGGTCGAAGTACCGGAGGGCGTCGACTTCGTCGACGTCGCCGCGCTGGCCTGCCGCTACATGACCGCCTTCCACGGCGTCGTCGACCAGGCGCGGGTCCGCGGCGGCGAGTGGGTCGCGGTGTACGGCGCCGGGGGCGGCATGGGACTGTCGACGGTCGAGATCGCCGCGGCGACGGGCGCCAACGTCATCGCGATCGACATCACGGAAGACAAGCTGGACGCCGCACGCGCACTCGGCGCCGTCCACACCGTCAACGCGGCGACCGACGACCCCGCCGAAGCGGTGAAGACCCTCACCGGCGGCGGTGCGCACGTGTCGGTCGACGCGGTGGGCATCGCCGCCGCCTGCCGCAACTCCGTCCTCTCCCTGCGCACCCGGGGCCGCCACCTCCAGCTCGGTCACACCACCGCTGCGGAACAGGGGGACGTCGCGCTGCCGGTCGACGTCATGATGGTCAAGGAACTGGAGTTCCTGAGCGCCTTCGGCATGCAGGGCCAGCGCTTCGGCACGATGTTGAACATGATCGCCGCCGGCCGCCTCGCCCCCGGCCGCATCGTCTCGCGCACCGTCGGCCTCCACGAGGCGAGCGAGGTCCTGGAGTCCCTGGAGACCTACGGACCCACCGGTGTGGTCGTCATCGACTCGTTCCGCCCCTGAAACGCCTCTCCCGAAAGCAGGAACGACCATGCCCGCATCCCGTCAACTGATGGACCCGGAACTGAGCCTGGCCCTCGACGCGGTCCCCATGACCCCCAACGGCGCGTTCGACCTGACGGACCTCGCCGCAACGCGCGCGGCGTTCCGCGCCCAGGCCGAGGCCGCCGCCGACGCCCAACCCGGCGACCCGTCGGTGACCGTCGAGACGCACCTCGCGAGCCGGACGGACGGCCCCGACGTACCGATCCGCCTTCTGCGTCCCACCGGAGCGCCCGGACCTCTGCCGGTCCTGCTCTGGTTCCACGGCGGCGGACAGGTGCTCGGCTTCGCCGCCCAGGACGACCCGTGGCTCACCCGGCTCGGCGCGAGCGTCGGCTGCGCCGTCGCCGTGGTCGACTACCGGCTCGCCCCCGAGACACCCGCCCCCGGCGCCGCCGAGGACGGCTTCACCGCCTACCAGTGGCTCGGCCGCGAGGCGGACGCCCTGGGCCTGGACGGCGCCCGCATCGGCATCGCGGGCCAGAGCGGCGGCGGAGGCGTCGCGGCGGCCACGACCCTGCTGATCCGCGACCGCGGCGGCGTGACACCCCTGTTCCAGTCACTCACCTATCCCATGCTCGACGACCGCAACCGCACCGCGTCGAGCCACGAGATCACCGACATCGGCATCTGGGACCGCTCGACCAACGTGCTCGCCTGGCAGGCGATCCTGGGCGACCGCGCCGGCACCGACGACGTCTGCCCCTACTCCGCCCCCGCGCGCACCACCGACCTCGGCGCCCTGCCACCCACCTTCATCACCGTCGGCGACCTCGACTGCTTCCGCGACGAGGACCTCGACTACGCGGCCCGCCTGCGGGCCCACGGCGTCCCGGTCGAACTCCACCTCTACCCCGGCGCGTACCACGCCTTCGACCTCATCGCCCCGCACTCCCGACTCGCCACCGCCTTCCACCAGACCTGGTCCAACTACCTCACCCGCCAGTTCCACGCCTCCCCTTCCCTCGTCTGACACCACGCCGCCGCGGTCCGCTGGCCATTTCCGGGGGGCATCAGTTCGCGGGACGCCCGGCCGGCGCCTTCCGGCCGGGCGCCCCACCGGTCTCCCCGTGCCGCGGTCCGACGGCCGCGGCACCGGACGCTGGGCCCCGCGCGAGGCGGGCCGAGCGACGCCTCCGGACAGGACGGTGGGCGGAGTAGGGGCACACCCGTGCGGCCTGCGCGGGGCGATTTGTTTCGGGAGCGGAATGGGAGTACGTTCTCCCAGTCGCTCGACAGGGAGCACCGGACACGCATCGGCGCGGACGGTCCCGGGGCGGCCAATCCTTCGGAACACCACTTCCCGGTTCGGCCTGGGTCGCGCCTGCCATGTGCAGGCCTGCCTGGGTGGGTATTCGGCGTGCTCGCTTTCTGGGATTGCGGCCGGGTTCGCTTTTCGGAGCGGCGGTCGGCTAGAGTTTGAAACGTCGGACGGGGCGTCAAGCCGCAGAAGACACTGGTGAGTTGGACGAAGGAAGCGCCGGAAGCGGAGCGGAAAGCGTCTGATAAGCTGAAAGTACGAAAGCGAGTCAGGTGAGTGAAACTCCGGAAAACGGAGCGGAAAACGTCTGGTAAGCTGGAAACACGAAAGAACGAAGCGCCCGGAGGGCCGGTGTGAAAGCCGCCTGAAGGAAGTGTCCGTTCC